>CAYFSE010000170.1:0-25645 GCA_964345725.1 uncultured Dehalococcoidales bacterium | reverse complement strand
AGTCTGTGCGTCGTTCACGAATGTGAAGCTGCCGGCAAGGTCAGTCTCGAAATAACCATCGCCCATCTCCTCAAGGATAGTCCGGTATCTCTCTTCAGACTGCCTGAGCGCCTCCTCTGCCTGCTTGCGCTCGGTGATGTTTGTGGCAATGATTTGAAAGCCAATCGGAGCCCCCGATCTTGTGAGTACCTTACCCTCTAGGTCAATCCAGATTGATTGTCCGTCCCTACATTTGAACTGAGTTTCCCAATGTTTGGCAGGACTTCCTCTCAATCTGGCCGCCATCCTTTCTGTAAAGTACTTCGTGGTATGGGCAGAAAACCAACCCAGTTGAAGGCCCTCTTTTCCGATGATTTCTTCTCGTGAATAACCTGACTCTAGCTCGAATCTTTTGTTGACGTATGTGATTTTGCCTTGGAGGTCTGTATGAATTATGGCGACAGGTGCTTCCTCAAGCAGTGCACTTCTTTCCTTCTCCGTTTCTCTCTGTGCCTCCTCAGCTTGTCTACGCTCAGTGATATCCTTCACAAAAACCGAAACACCGCCTCGGCACGGATAAGCACTGATTTCTAAGATATAATGCCTGCCATCAATATCATAATCGCTCACAAAAGTCTGGAGTCGCTGCGTCTTCAGTGTTTCACGGTACATCTGTTCCGCTTTTCTCCGCCAAGGCCTATCCGGAAACACCTCTTGGATGGATTTCCCAATTGCATCCTGCGCCCGAACTCCTGTGAGAACTTCCGATGACTTGTTCCAGTAGGTATATCTCAGATTCTCGTCCATTGCAAAAAAGACGTCGGTGATGCTGTCGGCAAGCTCTCTGTATCTCTCTTCATTCTCTTTTTGCGCTTCTTCTATCTGCTTGCGCTCGGTAATTTCCATGTAATTCCCCAAAACTGCCCGTCTCCCACGGTAGTGGATGGATTTGACTGTCGCCATAACCCAGGCGATGCTACCATCATTACAGGTTACCCTGAATTGGTATGGCGAACGCAGTTCGCCCTTCAGCATCTTTATGGTGTTTTCTATGACCATTTCTCTGTCTTCGGAAACGACAATCTTCAGAGAATCCTTGCCTACCAATTCGTCTGCTGCATAGCCGGTGGCGCTCAAGAAGAAGGAATTGATATAGCAGAACTTTCCGTCCTGCATTACACATGCCCCCACTGGTGCTTGCTCACTCAGAATCCTGAGTACATCTTCTTCGTTTATCAGTTTAGCCCTTGATTTCATCTATCCATCTCCCTGGCTGTTCTGGCTTATCGCGATAATGTGGGTGTTCTTGGTTCTAAAGATCGCCACTTGAGCTGCCGTAAATAAGCGCCAACCGCGCGAGTCCCGATACTCGGCATCGGAGAGTACCCCTTCCTTCAGCCACCTGCAGAGGGTATTTCTGCTAATGCCGACCAGCGCACTAACCTCGGCGGTCCTATAATAGGTTTTGTCCTTAATAGCAACAGGCATCTCTTCCTCAACTGAAACTACTCAACTATGTCAAACTATACTATTAATATAGGTGTGTGTGTTGGAAAGCGTCAATCACCCATTGTACCTGTTACCCTGTTACTTTAGTCCTAGCCCGTTCAGTAGTCCCTATCGGCCGGCTACTTGATATAGAGCGTGAGCACTATTTACACAATCCTCTATCTCGACTGACTACCAGCGGAGCATGGTTACCACATTCGTCAATTCAGACTATGGTGGGACGTGAGACGAGATGAGTCGGCTGCCTTAACCAGAAGGATAAATGAGTGACCTCAGGTGCATCTAGTTGTTGCTGACTGACTGCGTGACTATCGTTTTGTCGGGCGCGAAAGCAGTTCCTCGTCTTTTCTCAATTCGATAATCCTATCGCGAATCATGGCGGCTTTCTCAAATTCCAGATTCTTGGCCGCTGCTTTCATCTGGGATTCCAGTTGCTTGATGAGTTGAAGCATTTCCTCCTTGGAAATAGAAATAGCCGCATAGGGAGTTCTTGTCTCGGCGACCGCCTGGACCCTCTCGGTTATATCTCTAACTGCCTTTCTTATTCCCTGGGGAGTGATGCAGTGCTCTTTGTTGTAGGCTTCCTGAACCTGGCGCCGGCGCCGAGTTTCTTCTATGGCCTTCTGCATAGACCCAGTAACGGTATCGGCATACATTATGACATGGGCATTAACGTGTCGGGCAGCACGTCCCATGGTCTGGATGAGCGCTTCCTGAGACCTGAGGTAACCTTCCTTGTCCGCATCCAATATGGCCACCAGACTCACTTCAGGTAGGTCCAATCCCTCACGAAGTAGATTGATACCTACTACCACATCGTAAACGCCGAGGCGCAAATCACGGAGAATCCCCACTCGCTCTAGAGTGTCTACCTCCGAATGCAGGTAATGAGTCTTGATCTCCATTTCCCTGAGATAGTCGCTCAATTCCTCTGCCATTCGCTTGGTCAGCGTAGTTACCAGACAGCGCTCCCCCTTGGCGACCCTGCTTCTTATCTGATAGATAAGGTCATCAATTTGCCCCTTGACTGACTTAACCTCCACGGTAGGCTCTAGTAGCCCGGTGGGACGGACTAGTTGCTCCACCACTTGCTGACTGCGCTCATATTCGTATGGCTTGGGTGTAGCCGACACGTAGATGACCTGGTTGATGTGCTGGTTGAATTCCTCGAAACGCAATGGCCGGTTATCCAGAGCTGAAGGGAGGCGAAAGCCATAGTCAACCAGTGTCTGCTTTCGGGAAATGTCACCGTGGTACATGCCTCTTATTTGCGGCAGCGTCATATGTGATTCATCGATGAACAAGAGAAAATCATCAGGAAAGTAGTCCAGCAAAGTCCAGGGCGTGCTTCCCGCCGCCCGCCGCTGGAGATGCCGGGAGTAATTTTCTACCCCGGTGCAGTACCCCACCTCCTGGAGCATTTCGATATCGTAATTGGTCCGCGCCTCAAGCCTCTGAGCTTCCACGGATTTTCCTTGATTCTTTAGTTCCTTCAGTCTTTCCTCTAGCTCGACTTTGATATCCTCGATTGCCGCCAGCAACTTCTCGTGAGAGGTAACAAAGTGCTTTGCGGGGTAAATATCGACTTGATCCCGGCTAGAGAGCACCTCGCCAGCTAGAGCGTCAATTTCCACAATACGTTCGATCTTGTCTCCCCAGAATTCGATTCTGAGAGCTGTTTCTTGATATGCGGGCTGAATTTCCAGGGTATCGCCTCGAATGCGAAATCTGCCTCTGGTGAAATCGTAGTCGTTTCTTTCGTATTGCATATCCACCAAATGGCGGACCAGTCTGTCTCGTTTATAGGATTTGTCTCTTTCGATAGAAAGGGCAAAGGCATGATATTCGTCAGGGGCGCCCAGACTATAGATACACGACACCGAGGCGACGATGACTACGTCTCGGCGAGTGAAGAGCGACATGGTAGCGGCATGCCGTAGCTTGTCAATCTCTTCATTTATATCGGTTTCCTTCTCAATATACAGGTCGGTGCTGGGGATATAAGCCTCCGGCTGATAGTAGTCATAGTAGCTGACAAAGTACTCCACAGCATTTTCGGGAAAGAACTCCTTGAACTCGGTAGCTAGCTGAGCGGCCAAGGTCTTGTTGTGACAGATAACAAGGGTTGGCCTCTGTGTCTTCTCTATGACATTTGCCATGGTAAAGGTTTTGCCGCTCCCAGTGACCCCCAGCAATGTCTGGCCGCAGTACCCTTTCTTCAAGCCCTGGGCCAGGCTGTCCACTGCTTGAGGCTGATCACCGGTAAGGCGAAAATCCGAGACTACCTTGAATTGGGGCATCAAATTCTCCAACCACAACAAAGGCAACAATTCTTACTGTATTAAAATATATAAGAAACGAGGAAATTTTGCATCACGGCCCGAGAAGTCGGCGGTATCTGGAACTGTCGTGTCGAAACAAGGCCTTGTTTGAGGTGCCAAGCCATGTTAGAATTCGGTATCCTCTATGCGGGAGAAAGGGAGACGATGACATGAAGTCCTACGAGGAACTTGCCAGAGAGCAAAAGATCAGGGAAAGTAGTTTCCTGTCGGACGTGGGCGAATTGTCCGATTTTGAGGCAAATTTGGGCCAGAGGCGAGATGAAATTCTGTTCAAGATAATTACCGAGATGGAGGATACGAAAAACGCCCTCAATCAGGTTGAGCAACTTGCTCAAAGGCTTAGGAAATACCTGGATCGGTTAAGAAACATACATCAAACCCTCTCTAAGTAGGGTCTGGCCATACAAATACAGCACGATGCAATCTGGGTCGCAGACTCCGGTTAGGCTCCGTTTTGCCCCCAGTCCTACAGGGTATCCACACTTAGGCAACATTAGAACAGCTCTTTTCAACTGGCTTTTCGCCCGGCACCGCGGCGGCGTCTTTATCTTAAGAATTGAAGATACCGACATAGCTCGTAGGGTGGAGGGAGCAGTGGATATGATACTGGATAGCCTGCGGTGGCTGGGATTGGACTGGGACGAAGGGCCTTGTTTTCAATCACAACGGCTGTCTGTTTATCGTGAGACTGCACAGAGGCTGCTTGACGAGGATCATGCATATTTGTGCTACTGCTCTCCAGAACGATTGGAGGCGATGCGGCAAGAGCAGATGAAACACAAGCAGCCGCCGAAGTACGATCGACGTTGTCGGAACCTGGCGCAACAGGAAAGAGGTCAGCTGAAGGCAGCAGGTGTTACTCCCGTGATTCGGTTCAAAACACCTCTTGAAGGCGAAACCGCTTTCCACGATTTGATTTACGGCCGGGTGACTTTCAAGCACGATACCCTAGACGACTTCGTCCTGCTTAAGTCCGATGGTTATCCCACGTATCACTTAGCCAATATAGCAGATGACCATTTGATGGCCGTCTCACACGTTCTGAGAGCGGAGGAGTGGCTCTCCAGCACTCCTCGGCATGTTTTGCTTTACCAAGCTCTTGACTGGCAGTCTCCCCAATTTGCGCATTTGCCCATGATTCTAGGACCCGACCGTGCCAAACTATCCAAGAGGCACGGTGCCACCAATATCAACGAATATCAGAAAGAAGGATATTTACCAGATGCCATGATCAATTTCCTAGCGCTTTTGGGGTGGTCGCTCGATGACCGAACTGAGTTACTATCTCGAGAAGAATTGATAAAACACTTCTCTTTAGAGAGGGTAGGCAAAACGGCGGCTATCTTCAATAAGGAAAAACTGGAATGGATGAACGGGATTTACCTGCGCAGGCTCAGCTTAGGAAGATTTGTCGATCAAGCTATGCCATTTCTGGATAGGGATTTGCCACAGGCGGTACGACGCCCATTGGATGAGGGCTACATCGGCCAGGTTCTGGCGCTGATTCAGGAACGGGCTAAGACTCTGGCTGAGGTTCCTCAGCTTGCTGATTTCTTCTTCGTTGACGAGCTGCGATATGACGTAGGCCTCCTTTTGAAAGGCAAAGGGGATACCAAGTCAGCGACTAGAGCTATTACGATTGCTTCGGAGAAGTTAGAACAAATAGTAACTTGGGATGCGGCAACACTGGAGGGTGTCTTACGATCTCTGGCCACAGAGCTGAACCTACCCACCAGTGAGTTATTTGGGTTGCTCAGGGTAGCCAGCACAGGCCGTACTGCGGCGCCGCCACTATTTCAGACCATGGCAGTATTGGGGAAAGAGAAATGCCTGAAACGATTCAAAATGGCATTGCAGCTGCTACCAGCTTGTCTCAACTAGAACGGCACATGTGACCCAGTAGCAGGAAATCAGGTACTCTCTGGCTTCTGTCTGGCTTGCCAAAATGATGCGATCTTTGCGGCGAAAGCCCAAAAGGGTATTGACAAAGCTTCACCCTTATAGTAACAATATAGCAATAGGAGAAATAGAAGGAGGGTACCATGGCAACAGCCTATTGCATGAAGTGCAGGAAAAAGAGGGAGATAAGCAGCCCACGCCGAGTTATGCTCAAGAATCGCAGACCGGCGACCCAAGGTGTGTGTCCTGTCTGCAGGACAAAAGTATTCAGAATAGAGAAACGCTGAGTATCTGCGGCGGTCGCTGGGTGTTGAGGAGTCGCGCACTGGCCGTGTTTCGGCCTATCTCGGTGTGAACGCCACCGGCGAGAGAATAGAAACCCTCACAGGATAGCTGAATCCTAAGAAGTGCGTATGCTTCCGGAATTGGGGCCGGAAGTAATAGACAGAAGACTTGTTACCGCTCAGAGGTTGTTGCTGAAAGCTTGATTGTCTGTATATCCTCGGTTCGATATGCCACTGAGGATTAGGGGCGTCTTGGCCGAAGCACTTTGGTTTCCTGACAGGGACACTCGTGATAGTCTAGTTCGGCCGAAAAGCACATCACTCACCTCGTAGGTCCTAGATTCCTGCTTGGTTTTGCTGCCACTCTCCCCGGCGCATATTCCTTTCGGTCTTCAGCATAAGGAGGCCGGCTTCGTCACGATACTTCTCCTTTCCCGTAATCCGCGTCGATTTCCTATGGCAGATAGGGACTTTCAATTCACCCTGACTTAAGTTAAACTTTAGCGAATATGAGCCAGAAGTATAACCCTCAGGAAATCGAAAAGAGATGGCAACTGAGGTGGTCAGCTGACCATATTTATGACGTACGGGAAGATGAGAACCGCCCAAAATTCTACGCCCTGACCATGTTTCCGTATACCTCAGGAGACCTTCACATCGGCCATTGGTATGCTATGGCACCTGCAGATACCTTTGCCAGATTCAAGAGGATGCAGGGCTACAATGTTCTTCATCCAATGGGGTTTGACGCCTTTGGGTTACCTGCGGAAAACGCAGCCATAAGCCATGGAATTCACCCTTATGACTGGACGATGAAAAACATAAGGAATATGCGTCGGCAACTCAGGAGTATGGGGGCAATATACGACTGGAACCGCCAGGTAGTCACTTGCTTGCCGGGCTACTACAAATGGACACAATGGTTCTTCCTTAAATTTTATCAGGCTGGGCTGGCCTATCGAGCCAAGGCACCGGTTAACTGGTGTCCCAGATGCCAGACAGTTTTGGCTAATGAACAAGTACTGGGAGAAGGCTTTTGTGAAAGGTGTAGCACACCAGTGACCAAGAAAGACTTGGAGCAATGGTTCTTCAGAATCACTAGATATGCCGAGGAACTGCTTGACCATAGTCGCCTGGACTGGCCAGAGCGCATAAAGATAATGCAGACGAATTGGGTGGGCAAGAGCGAGGGGGCGGAGATTTCGTTCCGTCTAGAGGACGAGGGAATAGAAAAGAAAGAGATAAGAGTGTTCACCACTCGACCAGATACAATCTTTGGGGTTACCTTCTTCCTGCTTGCTCCGGAGCACTCTTTGGTCCCTCGATTGACCAGACCTGAACACAAGGCTGAAGCGGGCCAGTATATTGCCTGGTGCCGGCGGCAGACCGAGTACGAACGAGTAGCACTGGGCAGAGAGAAAACGGGAGTCTTTTTAGGAAGCCACATTGTTAATCCGATAAATGGCGAGAGAGTGCCTATTTGGATTGCTGACTATGTATTGCCGACTTATGGTACGGGAGCAGTCATGGCAGTGCCCGCTCACGATGAGCGAGACCTGGAATTTGCCAGGAAGTTCGACCTGCCTGTGCGGACAGTTATTGCCCCTCCAGGAGGGACGTGTCAAGAATTGAGGGAAGCATATGCCGGGTCAGGTACAATGGTGAATTCCGGGGAGTTCAGCGGTTTGTCTAGCGACAAAGGTTATGAGGCTATCTGTACTTTATTGGAGGAAAAAGGCTTGGCCAGACGGACAGTGGTTTACCGCCTTCGCGATTGGCTCATCTCGAGACAGAGGTATTGGGGAGCACCCATCCCCATGATTTATTGTGATAAGTGTGGCATAGTGCCTGTGCCCGAACGGGACTTACCTGTGCTGCTTCCCCCTGATGCAGAATTCAAACCAACCGGGGAATCCCCCCTCAAACACTGCCAGTCATTCGTCAATGCCGCCTGTCCTAAATGCTCTGGAACAGCGCGAAGAGAAACTGACACAATGGATACTTTCATGTGTTCTTCCTGGTATTTCTTGAGGTACACCAGTCCCAAAACTAGGAGGGCCCCTTTTGATGCCGCCAAAGTGAATTATTGGCTGCCTGTGGATTTGTACAGCGGTGGTGCCGAGCATGCAGTCATGCATCTTTTCTACGCTCGTTTTTTCATCAAAGCATTGAGGGATATAGGCCTGTTTGAGTTTGATGAGCCATTTACTCGTTTATTCAATCAGGGGACTATGGTCTATCGTGGTGATAAAATGAGCAAATCTAGAGGCAATGTAATTGGCTCCGACGAATATGTAGCCACATTAGGAGCCGATGCCGTTCGCGGGTATGTCATGTTCATTGGTCCGTGGGAGTTGGGAGGTGAGTGGAACGACAGGGGCATTGTGGGCATCAGTCGGTGGCTGAACCGGGTCTGGAGTCTGATAGTAGCGGACTATACTAGCCGTGTTGTTGATCATGAAGCCGAGAAACAACTACTTCATCTGAGCCACAAGACAATCAAAGACGTGACTGCTGATCTCGAGAAGTTTCGCTTCAACACCATGCTTTCCAGGCTTATGGAATTCAGCAACTACCTATCCAAGATTAGAGAAGGAGGAGCAGTGTCAAGTCCTGTGTGGAGAGAAGCCATCAGTTATTTTCTCCGTCTCCTCGCGCCCAGTGCTCCGCATCTTGCCGAGGAGCTATGGAACAGGACGGGGCATCCTTATAGTGTGCATAACCAGTCATGGCCCAAGTGTGCCGAAGAACTGGCCAAGGAAGAAGAGGTCACGCTAGTCATTCAGGTAAACGGTAAGCTTCGCGACAAGGTGCTTGTACGGTCTTCCATAAGTGAAGTCGAGGCCAGGGAATTGGCACTGGGTCGAGAGCGAGTGAAGGCTTATATTGATGGTAAGAGACTTACCAGAGTCATTTATGTCCCCACGCGAGTAGTGAATATTGTGGTAGCATCATGATAGAAGCAAAAAGAAGCAGGAATAAGAGAGAACTGAGGATAGCATTTATTGGTGCTGGGGCTATGGGGGAAGCGATGGTTAGATGTCTTCTGGCAAAGAAGGTGGCTGTACCACAAGACATCGTAGTTAGCGATATCAGTCTGGTGCGGCGTGAATTATTGAGCAGGGAATATGGAGTTGGTACTTCAGGTGATAATAAAAAGACTGTGGCAAATGCTGACTTGATTATTCTGGCGGTGAAGCCCCAGAATCTGCCCCCGGTAATGGAAGAGATAAAGGCTGCATCGCCCGAACAGTTAGTGCTATCTATAGTAGCTGGCGCTACCCTGTCCAGTCTATGCCAGGGTTTGAACCATTCCTCTGTAATCCGGGCTATGCCTAATATGCCGGCGCAAATTGGTGAGGGAATGACTATCTGGACGGCAACCACTGAGACTGAGCAGAAGCAAAAGGAGTTAGCTCACACTGTATTAGGTGCTCTGGGTAAGGAAATCTATGTCGCCGATGAGAAGTATTTAGACATGGCGACCGCTCTAAGCAGCAGCGGCCCGGCTTATGTTTTTCTTTTTATTGAGGCACTCGTCGATGCTGGTGTGCATATTGGCTTGCCTCGGAATATGGCCCAAGAATTGGTGATACAAACTATGCTTGGCTCTGCTCTCACTGTCGAGAAGACGGGCAGACATCCTGCTGATTTGAAGAATATGGTTACTTCCCCAGGAGGAACTACCACCGAGGCTCTTCTTCAATTGGAGAAGGGGGGACTACGGTCTATCCTGCTTGAGGCTGTGGCCGCTGCTTACAAAAAATGTGAACGCCTTTAAGAGCTGTGCAGGATGGATTCACTTTTTGAATACCGCGACTGTCCCTGTTGCGAGGAAAACGATTTTGAGGTGCTCTTTAAGTCTAATATGAAGCCAGATGACTTCGATGTGCTTCTTGACTATAGTATGGAAGAATCTGATTCTCAAGAATGGGGAAGGTATGTCAAGTGCAAGAATTGTCATCTTATATATATGAATCCGTTGGAGAAGGTGAGCAAAACCAACGAGTATTACGGCAAAGCGAAAAACACTCATGCTCGTACTCTACGGGACAGTTGTTTAAGGACTGCTCAATCTCAGCTGCGCCTAATTCAAAAATACGCAAGCGGCACAAACCTGTTAGACGTAGGTTGTGCTCAAGGTTTCTTCCTCTTTAATGCCTCCAAAGCTGGGTATACTGCCAAAGGGGTTGAAATATCACAAGATGCGGCAGCATATGCGAGAAAGGAGTTTGGTTTGGATGTAGAAGCGAAACCCTTTGAAGAACTGCGGTTGGCGGAAAACCATTTCGATGTAGTTACCCTATGGCAGGTTTTGGAGCACGTGCCCTACCCACTCATGATGCTCAGAGAAGTCCATAGGATACTCAAGCCTAGCGGCCTACTAGTAGTATCAACTCCAAATATTGGAGGGGTACCGGCGAAAATCTTAAGAAAAAGGTGGTGGGATATAAAGAGGCTCCATATCAACCAATTTGCCACAAAAACTCTTACGGACCTCCTCAGGAATGCCGGGTTCAAAAACATATCCTCTGTCTCTTTCAGAGGATTTGTAAGCTTGTCTATATTACTTACAATGACGCTAAAATACCTGGATGCATACGAACGAGTAAAGGCTTCATTCAATCCTGACTCTATTTTGGGCAAGATTATGAATAAGATAATGCTAGTATATTCCTCAAAACTCAATTTTTCCACGGTGATTGGCTTCAAATAGGAGGATGATAAATGGCAAACCTTTCTCCGCTGAGGGGGGCAAGCTTTTCACGAGAGGAATACATAGCTGTATAACTAATCGCCCCATAGTAGTTCTTACAAAGTAGCGCTTTCCTGCAACTGCAAGAGCTGTCACTGTGACGTTGGGGGTTAATAAAGGATGGAAGGCAAATGAAATCAAAGGAGCATGGAGACTTGGCTCAGTGTATGAAGCCGTTTGTAGCACAAATTGGCGCGGGAACGACTGTCTGGACAACAACTACTGGAACTAGAGCGAGGCACAAGAAGTCGGCCCAGATTGTGCTAAGTGCTCTGGGTAAAGAAGTTTATGTGGCCGACGAGAAATACTTGGATATGGCCACTGCTTTGAGCAGCAGTGGTCCGGCTTACATCTTTCTCTTCATCGAAGCGCTCATAGACGCCGGTGTTCATACTGGATTGGCTCGGGATATGGCCCAGGAATTCGTGATCCAGACTTTACTCGGATCTACCCGTACTGTTGAGAAGACGGGTAGGCACGCTGCTGCTTTGAGGAACATGGTTACTTCGCCAGGCTGGATCACTACCGAGGCTCTTTTTGAGCTAGAAAAGGGGGGATTTCGCTCTCTCCTTGTTGAAGCCGTGGCTGCTGCTCATAAGAAGGTTGAAAGCCTTTCAGAGTTTTCCAGGTTGGATTGGCTTTTGAAGACGCGGTTCAGGTAGGACCATGAGAGATATACAGCTACGCAAATTGATAAATTGGCTGGTTTTATTCTGCCTTAGCACATTTGGGCGTAATGTGAATATCTGGAAGGCGTTCAAAAACAGGGCAGGTGCCAAAGTACTGGATATAGGTTGTGGCCGATATAGCGCCGTCTCACAGCTTATCAAAACTCGGAATTTTTATACGATAGGGCTAGATATTTTTGAGCCTCATGTTAGAGCATCCAATGGCAGAGGCATTTACCAGGGTGGGATTTGCGGAGATGTGAGAGCGCTTCCCATAAAGGACAAGCAGTTTGACTTGGTGATTATTCTTGAAGTGCTGGAACACCTTGACAAAGACGATGGCCAAAAAGCTCTGAGCGAGCTTGAAAGGGTGTCGAGGGAAGCGATTGTGCTAACCACTCCTCTGCGCGAATGTCCTCATCAAGATTACTACGGGAATCCCTATGAGGAACACAGATGTGTCTGGAGTTTGGAGGAGTTAAAGGCAACTGGTTTTGTCGTTAGAGGTAAAGGTATAAGAGGCTTAACTGTAGGAGACAAGTGGTGGAGTTCTCCCCCCATCTTCTTTAGGCCCCTTCAGTACGTTATCTACATGATTGGTACAGCATTTAGTTATTTCTTCCCTGTTATAGCTGCAGACGCTATTGCCTGGAAGTACTTGGATAGATGATGGACTCATGGCGACGGCATAACAAGCAATCTGGGGCACAGTGAGTTATACTTGCTATCAACTGAGTATTGTTGAACGAGAGCAGGTATCTGCAATTGCACGGTATCCAGTCTGATACGGCCCAAGGCTTAGTATGAGAGACACACATTTACACCGTTTGATAAACTGGCTCGTTTTGTTCTGCCTTACGACATTTGGGCGAAACGTCAACATCTGGAAGGCGTTTAGAAACAGGGGAGGGGCCAAAATACTGGACGTAGGTTTTGGCCGATATAGCGCTCTCTCACAACTTATCAAAACTCAAAATTACTATACGATAGGGTTAGATATTTTTGAGCCTAATGTTAGAGCATCCAATGGCAGAGGCACTTACCAAGGTGTTATCTGCGGGGACGTGAGAGCACTTCCCATCAAGGATAAGCAGTTTGATTTGGTGGCACTTGTTGAAGTGCTAGAACACCTTGAGAAGGACGATGGCCAAAAAGCTCTGAGCGAGCTTGAGAGGGTGTCGAGGGAAGCGATTTTGTTAACCACTCCTATACGGAAATGCCCGCATCATGATTACTACGGGAATCCCTTTGAGGAACATAAATATGTCTGGAGTTTAGAGGAGCTGAAGACGAGCGGTTTTGTCATCAGAGGTAAAGGTATAAGGGGCTTGACTGTAGGAGACAGGTGGTGGCATTCTTCCCCCATGTTCTTCAGGCCTCTTCAATACATTATCTATATGGTTGGTACAGCATTCAGCTATTTCTTCCCCTCTATAGCTCCAAGCGTTATCGCCTGGAAGTACTTGGATAGATGATCGACTGACGGCAGAAGCATCACAAGCATGCGGGACACAATGGGTGATGCTTGTGACCAACGGAATGGTGCCGAACGAGAGTAGTTATCTGCAGTTATATGAAGACGGCGTGAGTATTACAGTGGCCCCGCCGTGATTGGGATGGCAGAAGGACGAAGAGCCAAGAAAGTTGGGTCAGATCGTACTGGGTGCTTTGGCTAAGAAACCCATGTTACGGACGATGAATCCTCAGATATGGCCACCACTCTGGGCGGCAGCGATCAGCTATGGGCAGATGGTGTATTCCATCCCGGCTCGACTTCGGGTAAAATCATGGATAGGCTAAGGTTTGAATATTCATCAGAATTGAACAGCTGCACGCTGATTGGTGTCAAATAGCGGGATAGTAAGTGGCAACTATTTCTCCGTGGCAAGGGATTGAGCTTCTGGGACGCGCAATACGCAACTATGTGACCAACCGCCTCATAATAGTCTCCTATGAGGTGACGCTTTCCTGCAACTGTAATTGCCGTCACTGTGACCTTGGAGGCGTAAGAAAGGATGAGAAGCAGGTCACCCCAGAGGAGTACAGGGACCTAACTGAACGATTGAAGCCGCTGGCAGCACAAATCTCTGGTGGTGAACCACTTTTGCGTAAGGATATCGCCGCCATAGTCAGGGCTATCAAGCAAGGTGGGGTGCAATATGCAATAGTCGTTACCAATGGAGTACTGTTGGATGAGACCAATTATCTGCAGTTGCGGGAAGCAGGGGCAAATCAATTCTCCGTGTCACTTGACTTCCCTGATGAGCGGCATGATGAATTTCGACGCCGGCCGGCTCTGTATAAACATTTGGAACAGACTCTTCCCCGGTTAGCAAAGCTTGGGTTTCGGGACATTATCTTGAATACAGCTATTACCAAGGCCAACCTGAGAGAAATACTGCCTTTGGCAAGAAAGGCGGGTGAGTGGGGTGTAGACATATCCTATAGTGCATATACTGCCCTACGAACAGGGAATGAGGATTATTGCCTCAACAATGGAGAGGATTTGGGAATCTTGCGACAGGCAGTTAACGATGTAATAGCATTGAAAGGGGAGAGCAATCATCTAGCTAATCCAGAACGCACGCTCCGGGATACTCTGGCATTCTTTGAACAAGGATACATGCCGAACTGTAAGGCGGGCAGAAGATTTCTCGTCATAATGCCTGACGGGACCCTGGTCCCCTGTTCACACCACCGCAGCAAATACACTAGCCAAAAAGAGATGATAAAGAAGTTCTCCCGGACGAACCGATGTGGTAAGTGTTACGTCGCTATAAGGTCCTACACTGAGATGTCATTTCTGAGTCAAGTGAAGAATGTCCCTAACTACACACAGCACGTAGTGTCTCACTGAAAGACATTTGTCAATTGCCCGTGGTAGGTGTTCGGTTGAGCCCACGCCAAAGCCTTCTTGAACCGCCTACCGCACTCGAAAGAGAATTAGTCCACTCCTCGACAAACTCAGAACAAATAGATTGCCGAATGAGCACATTCTGAGTGAAATGATTGATTAGCTTTGTCTTAAGTGGCTTCCGGAGTCTTGCCCGGGTATAGCTGCTTCCACTTGCTCAACAGTTGCTCTCGTGTTTCCTTATGAGCGGGATCAGAAACACAACAGTCTACGGGGCAGACCTCAGCACATTTGGATGACTCAAACCAACCGACACATTCAGTGCATTTAGCAGGGTCAATAACATAGATCTCTTTCCCCTCAGTTATGGCCTCATTCTTGCATTCTGGTTCGCAGGCACCACAACTAATGCACTCTTCAGTGATTTTGTATGCCATCTTCTTGTTACCTCCTTAATTTTCTTGGCTACTGATTTTACATCTTGTGCTTACCAGTGGCAACTTCAATAGGCACGGAAAACTTCTGTGTCAGGGCCACGGCGACATGATCAGGAACCATGCCCTCTAGACAACCTCCTAACTTAGCTACTTCCTTGATCAAAGAAGAGCTAAGGAATTGATATTGAGAGCTGGTCATCAAGCATAGTAGCTCGATGTCCGGCGCCAGCTTTCTGTTCATCAGCGCCATTTCAAACTCCCGCTCAAAGTCGGAATTCGCCCTGAGCCCCCGGATCATAACCCTTCCTCCTATCCGGTGTATGAAGTCCACGGTCAGTCCTTTGAAAGCTTTGACATGCACATTAGGCAAGCCAGTTACCGCTTGTCTCACTAGCTCGACCCTTTGTTCCAGAGGGAAAAGCGGCTGTTTAGAGGGGTTCTCATAGATCCCGACGATTAACTTGCCGAACAAGGCTGCTGCTCTTTCGATGATATCCATATGCCCGTAGGTGAGTGGGTCAAAAGTGCCCGGATAGACTGCTACGACCATAGCTAAACCTCCTTTTGGTATATGAAAATAAAAGTGTCACCGTAGCGGCGCTGCTTGACTAGATGAAGGTCGTCGTAATCGGAACTTAAGGAGAAGCGATTTGCGTGGCAAAGCACAACTGTACAGTCTTCTCCAACTAATTTCGATTTAGCTAGATTGACCAATAAATTGTCAATAGAAGGGTCAGAGTAAGGTGGGTCTATGAAGATGACGTCATAACTATTCTCCAGGAAGCCAAGCGCTTTGTTCACATTACAGCAGTAAACGTGCGCCCGGTCTACTTCCCCAATGTTTTCCAGATTGCTCCTGATAATGTCACAGCAACTTCTTCTGTAGTCAACAAAATCGACCCACTCTGCCCTACGGCTCAAAGCTTCGATACCTAGAGCTCCAGTGCCAGCGTACAAATCAAGAACGCGGCGCCAATTGACAGTACTGTTGTTCAGAAGCGAGAATATAGCTTGTCTCACCACGCTGGTCGTGGGTCTAATACAGCGCCTTGGTGGAGTCTTCAGATGAGTGCCTTTGACTTTACCACCGGTGACCCGCATTTCCATTGACCTTCAACAGTAGTTTTGTGCTGCTATAGTATATTACCATTCTACGCATGAGTTCAAGTAAGCTCGGTTTGTTGACTGAAACGATGGTATATTCTATACTTTAGAACAAGATTGCAGGTAGGTCTGAAATGAGCACAGGATTTGAAAGGTTCTCTGAGGGAGCTCGCAGAGTGCTGACCCGGGCTCAAGGAGAGGCACAACGCCTGGGTCATAATTACATTGATACTGAACACATATTATTGGGAATAGCCGGAGAAGAGCTCGGGATTGCAGCCAAGGTTCTGAGTAACTTCGGTATTTCGATGAGTAAGATACAGGCCGCTGTAGAGTTTGTAATCGGTAAAGGTGAGCGTCGGGCTACCAAGGGAGAAGTTGACCTTGCTCCTCGGGCAAAACGAGCCATCGAGTTCTCCGTTGACGAGGCGCGTCGCCTTAATTCCAGCTATATAGGGGTCGAGCATCTTTTGCTGGGATTGCTGCGCGAAAGCGAAGGTGTAGCTTTTAGTGTCTTGGAGAGTTTCGGCATTACGTTAGAACGAACGCGCGATGAGGTAAATCGAGTCGTCAGGCAGGAGAGCGCACGAACTCGTACCACAGGTCGGGTTGCCACACGCACACCGACTTTGGACCAACTTGGGACTGACTTAACTGCTCTAGCCCGGGCGGATAAGCTTGACCCCATCATTGGGCGTCACAAGGAGATCGAGCGCATAATTCAAATACTGAGTCGTCGCACGAAGAATAATCCCGCGCTTATAGGTGAGGCAGGTGTGGGCAAAACAGCTATTGTTGAAGGGTTAGCGCAGCGCATAGTAGCTGGGGAAGTTCCTGAAGTCTTGCAGGGTAAACGGATAATAGCCCTGGATATAGGTGCTCTGGTGGCAGGAACCAAATACCGTGGTGAATTTGAGGAGAGACTTAAGAAGGTCATCGAGGAAGAGAAAGCTGCCGGTAACTGTGTCTTGTTCATCGATGAAATGCAGACTATAGTGGGTGCTGGAGCAGCTGAAGGCGCAGTTGACGCCTCTAACCTCCTGAAGCCTTCGTTGTCACGCGGCGAGATTCAGTGTATTGGTGCTACCACTCTGGACGACTACCGGAAATATGTGGAGAAGGATCCAGCTTTGGAGCGGCGGTTTCAACCTATTCTGGTAGCCGAACCTACTATGGAAGAAACTCTGGATATTTTACGGGGCATTAAGCACAGATATGAAGAATTTCACCAACTGGATATAAGCGACGAAGCCTTGCAGGCAGCGGCTACGCTGGCGACCAGATATATAGCGGATCGCTTCTTGCCCGATAAGGCCATTGACCTGGTAGATGAAGCTGGGTCGCGAGTACGCATAAAACGGGGTAGTGCTCCCATTGGCCTGTCTGAGGCAAGGCGAGCTTTGGAGAGTGTACGCAAAGAGAAAGAATCGGCGGTCTCATCCCAGCAATATGAGTATTCTAGCGAGCTGCGTGCTCGTGAGCTTCAGCTAACCGAAAAAATCGAGACCATGGAAAGGGAATGGCGCATCAAGCGGGAACAAGGTCGCCCGGTAGTGACCTCAGAGGATATTGCTGAAGTGGCCAGCATGTGGACAGGCATACCTGTGGTGAAGTTGACTATTGATGAATCCAGTCGCCTGTTGCAGATGGAGGAGGCCCTACATCGCCGCATCATTGGTCAAGATGAGGCCATAACTACGGTGGCTAAAGCGGTGAGGAGAGCTCGAGCTGGGTTAAAAGACCCAAGACGCCCGATTGGAGCCTTCGTCTTCCTGGGCCCGACCGGAGTAGGTAAGACTGAATTGGTAAGGGCCTTGGCCGAGTTCATGTTTGGCAGCGAAGATGCCCTGGTCAGGCTTGACATGTCTGAGTTCATGGAACGGCACACCGTCGCCCGGTTAGTGGGAGCACCACCAGGTTATATCGGCTACGAGGAAGGCGGTCAATTGACTGAAGCAGTAAGGCGGAAGTCCTATTGTGCCATTCTTCTTGATGAGATTGAAAAGGCGCATTATGATGTTTTCAATATTCTTCTCCAGATTTTCGATGATGGTCATTTGACCGATGCCAAGGGACGAAGGGTCGATTTTCGTAATAGCGTCATAGTCATGACTAGCAACGCTGGTGCGGAGCTCATCAAGCGCGACATGAGCATCGGCTTTTCTTCCCATATTGAGGGAGAAGGCAAACAACAAATAGAGTATGACAAGATGAAGGAAAAAGTGCTCGGCGAGATGAAGAAGACTTTCCGGCCCGAGTTCCTTAATCGCATTGATGCTACGGTGGTGTTTCATGCCTTGAATAAACAACATATCCGCCAGATCGTGGACCTGATGCTTAACCAGGTTGTTCTTTCCCTTCAAGAGAAGAATATCAGTCTGGAAGTCACTGACGCGGCCAGGGACTTTATAGGCAACAAGGGTTATGACCCTGTCTTTGGAGCCCGCCCGTTGCGTCGCACGATCCAGACTTCGGTGGAGGATCAGCTCTCGGAGGCTTTGTTGCGTGGAGAATTCCTGCCTGGGGAGACCGTGGTTGTGGATTGTGTCGAAGACAAAATCGTAATGAGACCACTGGTTAGGGAGACTGTATAGATATGCCTAGAGAAGTGATCGAAGCGCCATTACCTGGGAAGATAGTAAGAGTTGAGGTCACCGCGGGCAACACAGTTCAGGAGGGCGGTGTCATTTGCACCATCGAAGCCATGAAGATGGAGAACCCTATATTGTCTCCAGTGAAAGCTTCGGTTGTAGAGGTGGCAGTTTCACCAGGGCAGATAGTTAAGACCGGGGAAAAGCTAGCCATTATCGAGTATTAATTATCTTGACCAGCAAACTTGAAATCTAACAATCAGGGTAAGTCAAGATTCAAGAGTGTTTTCGTCTGTCAGCATTGCGGCAAGGAAAGTCCCAAGTGGTTAGGACACTGTCCTGATTGCCAAGCCTGGAATAGCTTCGCAGAAACCAAGGTCACTTTCTACCGCGCCTCCGCCCGCCCTCACACTAGCGGGAACAAACCCCAAGAACTCTCCCAAGTGGAAAGCGGTGACTTTCCTCGCTTTCAACTTGGTTTCACTGAAGTGAACCGAGTTTTGGGAGGAGGTCTAGTTCGAGGTTCACTGGTGCTTGTCGGTGGTGAGCCCGGAATAGGCAAGTCTACACTTTTGCTCCAGATTTCGGCGATGATGGCTCAGAGTAATAAGGCCGTCGCCTATGTCTCTGGTGAGGAATCTGTCAGTCAGGTCAAGCTTAGAAGTGAGCGACTCGGTATAGGGGGCAAAGGGATATATTTTCTTTCTGAGCCCGATTTGGCTGCCGTATTAGAATGCCTGGAAGGATTCTCCCCTGAACTGGCGATCATCGATTCCATTCAGACTATGTATTCAGACGATGTAGCTGGGATGCCCGGCAGTGTCTCTCAAGTGCGGGAGTGCACCTGGAGACTGGAGAGATGGGCGAAACAAAACGATGTGCCGCTGTTAATTACCGGGCATGTGACCAAGGAAGGAGCCATCGCTGGTCCAGGCACACTAGAACATATCGTCGATGTGGTCCTGTATTTTGAGGGAGAACCGTTTAGTAACTACCGAGTATTGCGTAGTGCAAAAAACCGTTTTGGCTCCACTAACGAAGTGGGGATATTCGAGATGAGCGATAGGGGACTAATAGAAATAGATAATGCCTCTCAAGTTTTCCTATCCGCATATAAGGATGAGATTGTGGGCTCAGTGGTGGTGCCCACTCTCGAAGGGAACCGTCCTTTGCTAGTGGAGATTCAGGCTCTGACTACTTCTAACAACTTTTCTCCACCAAGGCGAATCGCTAACGGCGTTGATTTTAACCGTCTGCTGTTGATAATTGCCGTGCTCATCAGGCGTGCCGGATTGAAGCTTTTCAACCAAGACATCATAGTTAACGTTACCGGTGGCTTAAGGGTTAATGAGCCAGCGGTTGATTTAGCCATCGCCTTAGCCATTGCCTCCAGTTTTCGTGATGCCACGCCAATTTCAAGCCTGGTTGCTCTGGGAGAAGTGGGACTGAATGGAGAGCTCAGAGGGGTGTCTCAGATCGAGAGAAGAATTACCGAGGCCATCAGACTGGGCTTTAAGTCTTGCCTTATGCCTAGCCTCAAATCCAAATTGACCCTTGATAGCACCAATATTCAGTTGCTTCAGGCTGGCTCGGTCGCTGAAGCTCTGAGACTGGCGCTTGCAACAGAAAGGAAGAAGGGACTTTCCACGGGTGAGAACACGGAACAGGAAGAATAGCAGTAGGTTAGGTGTGGTTATAGTTGCCGCCGGGACCAGCCAGCGGATGGTCGGGATAAACAAGCTTTTCGCCTCTCTCAGAGGAAAACCTTTGCTGGCCTGGTCCGTGGATGCCTGTCACAGATACGGCTTGGTTCAGCAGATAGTCCTAGTATTGAATCGTAAGGATCTGGCTCGAGGTCGGAAATTGAAGGGAGAGAGGACCTGGTTCAAAGTTGCTTTGTGCCCCGGTGGTGCACGGAGACAGGATTCGGTGAAGGAAGGGCTGAGACAAATGAAGGATTGTGACTGGGTCATGATTCATGATGGAGCTCGACCATTCCTGACCCAAGATTTAATCGACGACGGTGTTAGGGTAGTTGGGCAGACGGGGGCTGCCGCGGCTGCAGTGCCAGTTAAAGACACTATCAAGCTTGCTGACAGCAAGAAATGGGTCAGAAGAACGCTTCAGCGTAATAGGTTATGGATGGTGCAGACGCCCCAGATGTTCAACTTTGACGTGATAACAAAGGCTTACGAGAACCTTGCGGTAGAGGTCACCGATGATGCCGCTGCTGTGGAACGTTTGGGTTGCGAAGTGAAGCTCTACATGGGCGATCATAGAAACATAAAGGTAACGACGCGTGAGGATTTGGCGTTGGCACGTATCATCGCAAGAGAATGGAAACAGAAGAACTAAGGGTTGGTATTGGCTGGGACAGCCATCCTTTGGTCTCTGGACGAAAACTAGTTCTGGGAGGCGTTGATATCCCTCATGACAAAGGCTTGTCGGGTTGGAGCGACGCTGATGTGGCAGTTCACGCCATAATAGATGCTTTGTGCGGCGCCGCCGATTTGGGCGACATTGGCACCTTATTTCCTCCTGGCGAACTGCAATACAAAGATATCTCAAGTCTGGTTTTGTTGAGCAGGACCGGCGAATTGCTCAGAACCAGAGGCTTCAGAATAGCTAACATTGATGTTACCATCATAGCGCAAAATCCCGAGCTTTCACCCTTTATCACCGAGATGCGAAAGCGCATCAGCCAAGCTTTGCGTGTAGATTCAACGCAGGTGACGGTCAAAGCTACCACGACCAACGGTTTAGGCTTCATCGGCAGGGGGGAGGGAGTAGTAGCTCACTCTGTGGCTTTGATCCGGAAGAAGTGGAGCGTCAGAAGGTCAACAGAAGGCTGACGAACTCCATTCCTTCACGTAGAAGCTGAGGGAAAGGAGCAAATGATTATTGTTGGTCTGACAGGTGGTTTGGGTACGGGCAAAAGCACCGTGACAAGATTCTTTAAAGAGTTGGGGGCTTATGTAATCGACTGGGATGAACTGGCTCGAAAGGTAACCCGTCCTCACTCACAGGCTTGGAAAGAAATAACGCAGCATTTTGGGAAGAGTATTCTGAATGAAGACCTGACCATCAATCGACAGAGACTCGCCGACAACGTATTTTCCAACAAGAAACGGTTGGCAAAGCTAAGCCAGATAGTCCATCCCAAAGTTTTTCAGGAAGACGAAGGAATTACAAATGAAATTGGAAGCCATGAGCCAGGGGCAGTGATTATTAAGGACATTCCGCTACTATTCGAAGTAACACGTCCTATACTTGTGGACAAAGTGATAGTTGTTTCCGCCAGTGAACCGACTCAGCTAAGGCGTCTGAAAGAAAAGGGGATGAATCTAAAGGAAGCGCAAAGAAGGATAGAATCCCAACTTCCCCTTGAAGAAAAGATTGAATCTGCCGACTTCGTTATCAATAATGACGGTCCCCTTGAAGAGACGAAAAGGCAGGTAGAGGACATATATTCTTTACTGAGGAAGGAAAAGAAGCGCGGAAAGCAGAAGATTATGGGGAGTTTTCATGGAGAATAAGCCGCTGACGAATCCAAACGAATTATGATCATGAGGTGATTTGGTGAAGCAAACGGATGCAAAATTAGAGGCGGCACTGAACGAAGTGCTTGTCCCCGGCATGATGCGTAGCTTGGTACAGATGAATCTAGTTCGCAGCGCAGAAATTAACGGAGACAAGGCAAAAGTGACTTTGGCTTCGACTGCCATCCCTGACCAATACCATAGACTACTGCAGGAGCAAGCAGCAGGAGCAGTCAAAAAGCTTTCCGGTATCAAGGAAGCAAGTGTTGATTTTGTCCAAGCTAAGCCCAAGGAACTTAATCAGATCGAAAAAATAATCGCGGTCATGAGCGGTAAAGGAGGAGTCGGCAAATCTCTGGTAGCTTGCTTGTTAGCCACATCTTTTGCTCGGGAAGGAACGAACGTCGGTGTACTGGACGCTGATATCACTGGCTCCAGTGTCCCTAAGATGTTCGGTCTAGACGCTCGCCCGAGCGGTAGCGAGACAGGTATTTTACCTGTATTATCGAGATCCGGGATCGAAATTATGTCCATGAACCTGCTTCTTCCCAGTGAGGATGAAGCGGTTATCTGGAGAGGTCCCCTCATGTCCAAAGCGATCACGCAGTTCTGGGAGGAAGTTCTTTGGGGTAAGCTGGACTATCTCATAATAGACCTGCCACCGGGCACCGCCGATGCCCCATTGACAGTGCTGCAGGCAATACCCATCTCAGGGGTAATTGATGTCTTCACTCCGCAGGAGTTGACTGAGATGATAGTCAAGAAGGCAGTGAGGATGGCACAAAAGATGAATGTGCGGGTTCTGGGGGTGGTGGAAAACATGAGCTATCTTGTATTGCCCGAGACAGGCAAGAAGCTTGAAGTCTTCGGCAAGAGCAAAGGCGAGGAAATGGCCCAGGCTTCTGGAGCTCCTCTTCTCGGGAAGCTGCCGATTGACCCAGAGTTAGCTAGGTTGTGCGACGAAGGGAATATCGAGAGATATAGTTCGGATGCCATGACTGAGTTTTTTGCCAATGTGGTCACAGTTCTTAATGGAAAGAAACAGGGTTAGCTGACCGTAGTCAGGCATCCAGGCGCGGCCTCTGCGCCATTTGTTAGATGAGTACAGAAAATGGCAGAAGAATTAAACGACTCGTTTAGAGAATTAGAGCAAGCCGTCATGGAAGACATGAGGAAGGTCTACTCGGAAACGACGATTGACCGTTTTCTCAATCCCAGAAATCTGGCGGAGATTGTGGTGCCCGACGGATTTGGCAGAATAACTGATCCCTATGGGAATACCATGGAGATACGCCTCAGGGTGAGAGATGGCAGAGTGCTGAACACCTCTTTCTGGACAGATGGCTGTGGGCCCAGTATTGCCTCAGGCAGCATGGCTACTGAACTGGCTACCGGTAAGAGCGTTCGTGCTGCTCAGAAGATTACCCAGGGGGACATATTGGATGCGTTAGGAGGACTTCCTGAAGAGAGTCTCCACTGCGCTCTTTTGGCAGCCGATACACTCAGAGAGGCAATCAAGGATTACCTGGCCTTCAAGAAAGAACCGTGGAAAAGAGCCTGCAGAAGCAGGCGAGATTGCACTTAAGCGATCTGATTCCAAAGTCTGATAGGTTGATTAGTACGGCTTGAGGAATGAGAAACACACAGAGGCTGGAATTAAAGCCCATTGGGATAATTCATTCTCCCTACAACGACAGCGACAAAGCCCCCTATCAGTGGTATAGAAACAAGAAGCTCTCGCGGATAGAGGTATTCAAGGAATTCGAGCCAGGTTTGCAGGACATTGAGGGATTCTCGCATATCATCGTCATCTATTGGTTTCATAAGTCACAGGGATATCATATGTTAGTCAAGACGCCCTGGGATGACGTCCGGCACGGTCTCTTCACGACCAGATCACCGCATAGGCCTTGTCCCCTGGGGCTGACGGTGGTGGAGCTAGTCGCCAGGGAAAAGAATATCCTAAAAGTGAAGGGACTGGACGCCATAAACGGCACCCCACTGTTAGACATCAAGCCATTTATTCGTTCAATAGACGAGAGGTCGGTTGTGAAAGCCGGCTGGCTTGACGGCAAGCTGGGAAAGGAAAGATGCTGACGACAACTCATATTCTCATATTGTTGGCTGCGGGGGCAGGCACTGGTTTTGTCAGCGGGCTGCTTGGAATAGGTGGGGGAGCTGTTATGGTTCCCGTCAGTTACTGGCTGGTCTTGACTATGAATGTCCCCGCGGATATTGCCATAAGAATGGCCTTCGGGACAAGTCTACTCGTGATTCTGCCGACAGTCATAAGCGGGAGCTGGAGACATAATAAGAAGAAGGCGGTTCGTTGGAAAACCGCTTTGATTTTGGGCTCATGTGCCTTGGCGGGGGGCCTGGTTGGGGCCACTCTGGCAACTCATCTTCCTGAAGAGATACTGAAGGTAGGCTTTGGAGGACTGGTGCTGGGTATCGCATTGTGGATGGGTGTGGGGCTAATGCCCAGGTTGCGAAGAGAGAGTGCAGCGCCACGGGAGAATTTCGGGCTTGTGGCGGCTTGCGGATTTCCTATTGGCATGGTAAGCGGCTTGACTGGGCTTGGCGGTGGTGTACTAATAGTGGCTGTGCTGGTGTTAGCATTGAACTTTCCCATGCACGTTGCCGTAGGAACATCGGTGGCTTCAATAATACTTGCTAGCCTCGGTGGGATTATCGGCTATATTGTGAACGGGCTAGGAGTGCCCGAAGTCCTTCCGTATTCCTTGGGTTATGTGAACCTCCCCATATGGTTATGCCTGGTAGCGACCAGCATACCCATGGCTCAGCTTGGGGCCCGGGCAGCACACGCTCTGCCAGCGAAACCACTAAGGTACATCTTCATTGCTTTCCTGGTCTACGCAGGGCTAGAGATGATTGGGGCTTTTCACTGGATACAAGGTCTCTAGCTCCGGTAGGCAATGGAAATCAGCAATGCGACGCGGCTGCACCTACTGGTCTACCAAAGCACCCTGCATATAGGTTCTAGAGTGCCGAACTGGGCAGAGTAAAGGCAGATAAGGAGCAGTAGTCCCAGAAGTATCAGAATTGCGGCACCTACCGGTCTGAAATACTTGGAATACCGCTCTCCCAGGCTAGAAGTCATAGCCATAGCTGCGGAACCGAAGATAACAAGATCGTCGAGCATAAAAAACAGAATGTAAAGGAGGATGTAGCCATAGTATTGCAGGGTTGTAAGGCTGGCCAGCGATAGAACCCGAGTGAAAACCGCCGGGACGGCTGCAGAGCAGACGAATTCGATAGAATTCACCGCAAAGGCCAGAGCTATGATTCCCACTATCGTTCCCAAAGTTATGGGGGAGGAGACAATCTTCTGTACTCTGCTCATCGTCTTTTGTCGGGAATCTTCATCTGTCACTTTGCAGACAATCGCGCCCTTTGTCTCAATGACCTCCTTTACCTGCAATATCCCTCCACCCAAGGCGACCAGCCCGATCACGACTGTCACCGGCTTGACATAACCGATGACCAAGAAGACATTGAGCCATGCTGTCATAAAGAGAAAATACAGGACTCCTGAGGCCAATATAAAGGAGCCGACAATCATCCATATTCTTTTCCTGTCTCTCAAGGTCGCTACCAGAGATATGAGGTAGACGAGTACCCACATGGCACAAGGGTTGAAGCCATCCACAACTCCCAATATC
>CAYFSE010000169.1:0-2659 GCA_964345725.1 uncultured Dehalococcoidales bacterium | reverse complement strand
ATCACCCATCCGACGCCCGAGATGCGCAAGGCGATATTTGAGGCAGAGGTAGGTGACGATGTCTATGGTGAAGACCCCACAGTCAATCGACTTGAGGCGATAGCGGCAGAGAAGATGGGCAAGGAAGCGGCGCTCTTCACTACCTCCGGCACCCAGAGTAATCTTGCTGCCGTGCTGACTCAAACCCACCATGGCGACGAAGTCATCGTGGGAGATGAGGCACACATCCTGTGGTATGAGGTAGGCGCAGCTGCCACCTTGGGCGGTGTAATCTTGCGCACCGTGCCTACTGACGCTCATGGTGGTCTCAGTCTGGATGACATTGACCGAGCAATCCGAAGCAAGGGTATGCACTACCCGGAGACCACGCTCATTTGTCTCGAGAATACGCATAACCGCTGCGGCGGGACAGTTCTGACCAGAGAGTACACCGACGAAGTCTGCAATCTGGCCCACAGACGCGGGCTGAGAGTACATCTGGATGGTGCTCGTATCTTCAATGCGGCGGTTGCCCTGGGCGCACCGGCGTGCGGTCTAGCACAGAATGTCGATTCGGTAGCATTGTGCCTTTCGAAGGGACTGAGTGCGCCCGTTGGATCGCTGCTGTGTGGGAGCAAAGGCTTTGTGGAGCGGGCGCGGAAGTTTCGTAAGATGCTGGGTGGTGGCATGAGACAGGCCGGGATTATCGCAGCTGCAGGCATCGTGGCACTGGAGACAATGGTGGACCGTCTGGCTGAAGACCACGCCAATGCCAGACGCCTGGCAAAGGGGCTGGCTGGCATAGAAGGAATAGCACTGGCACAGGACGATATACCTACAAACATCGTAATGTTCGAATTCTCGACGGAGCCGTCTGTCGTCGAGTTTAGGGAAGGCCTTGAAAAGGCAGGCGTAAAGGTAGGATTGCTCGACGGGCGCGCATTCCGCGCAGTCACTCACTGGATGGTGTCATCATCAGATATCGATGAAGCGCTGACACGCATCGAGACTGTCTGCCGCAGACTCCATCGGGCTGGAGAATAGCCCCTGTATAGCAGGCCAATCTGACACACACCTCAGCGGGGACCTGACAACCTGAGTTCTTAGCCTGTCGAGATCTTCTGGTGCAGGTCACTGGGAAAGGAATCGGCACTAGTCTATTCGCGCAAGTCTCCAATCCTACTCGAAGGGATATATCTTACCCGTTTCCCTTCCCATTGCCTGCAACAATGCTTTACCACCGGAGAAAATCGGAGACGCTTCTTGAGGCGGTTTGTGAACCATGGTGATTGACCCCGTGGGACAGGCAGATGCACACAGTCCACAACCAATGCACGTTCCCTTATCGATGGCGGTATGGTCATCTTCACTTCGGATGGCGTTGACCTGGCATCGTTCCATGCAGGTACCGCAGTCGGTACAGATCTCCTGGTCTTTTGCGGCATAGTAATTTGATTTCACTACCGCCTGCGGATTACCGTATTTTGTGATCTGAGCCAAAGCTTTACAACAGCAGCCGCAACAGTTGCATATGAATGTCTTGTTGCCCGCGCTGTTTGTGGAGCAGTGAATCAGGCCATCCTCCTCGGCTTTCTCCAGTATATTTTCTGCCTCGTCCTTCGAAATTTCCCGACCAAGTCCATTCTCGATGTAGAAATCGGCTGCTGGCCCGAAACTCATACAAGCTTCCAGTACCTTGTCACAGCCATTTCCAGTCATTCTGCTTTCTTTCCGGCAGATGCAGTCGGCCACGGCAAACCTGGTATGCGATTCGATAATCTGTGAGACCTTTTCGTACGGCTGGATCTCGGTGCTACCTTCTATCTCTTTCTCTACAGGGATTACGCGAAGATCTCCTGTTTTTCGGTTTCGCCGTGCAGGTACCATTCCCTCCTCGAAATACCTCTGGTAGAGCTCTATGTTTTCCGGGGTCAGGTTGTTCAACTGGAATTCCCAGATTCCGACTACCCAGGGTATCAGGAAGTAATAGAGTTCGCCATCGGGTGCTCTATAACGGAGTATTAGTCCTCTTCTCGACATATCGTACAGGGTCTCTCCCAGTTCGGGTCCCTCCTTACCTGCCCTCTCTGCTATATCAGCTACCTTTTCCGGAAAGGGCCGCAACTGGAGCATTATCTCGGCCTCATTGAGAGCAAAGAGATGCTGCAATATCTCCAGTTCCACGCCGCTTTCAGTTTTAGGGAATCCCTGGGGAAACATATCAAGTCTTTCACGAAGTCTCTTGTAAACGTTGGACATGGTGACCTCCTCTCGGGCTAGACAAGAACGGATTTGCCCTCGAATTATACTCTTGTCCAGGAAAAAATGCGTCACACTTGCCATAGGCGTGTAGCCAATCTGAGGATGGCCTTTACACTATGAAGGTTTCAAAGGTATCATAGACATAGAGAGTTATCACGTGTGTATGGTAGAAGGAGAAGAAATTGACCAAAGCAAAAGAGGCAAAAAGGCAATTTGAGAAAGGGTTCTCTTGTGCTCCCGCGGTATTTTCAACATACAGCGAACAGTTTGGTCTAGAAAAGGAATTGGCTTTGAGGATTGCCTGTGGTTTTGGTGGCGGGATAGGACGCATGGGCAGGACCTGCGGAGCTGTGACCGGAGCAGTAATGGTGATTGGCCTGAAGCATGGTCAGGTCGATGTGACTGATGAAGAATCTCG
>CAYFSE010000168.1:0-22754 GCA_964345725.1 uncultured Dehalococcoidales bacterium | reverse complement strand
CAGCGCCGTTTGCAACACCAATGGCTATGGTTGCCGCTGTTCCTTCCAGCCGCTGGTCGCCCGGTGGAACGAATGCCATCTTTTTCAGCCTCTGTTCACGAGTCAAGTCGAGCACCCAGCCTATAAAGGACTTGCGTGAGCTACCCAGAAGGATAGGCCTGCCCAGCACTTTGAGTTCCTCCAGGCGTTGCAGAACCTCCAGATTCTGCTCCTGTGTTTTGCCGAAACCTATGCCCGGGTCGACGATTATATTCCCCCAGGGCACTCCTGCACTCAGCGCTTGCTTGATGGCTCTTTTTAGATCGGAAATAACCGCAGGCATGATATCCTGGCAGGGAGAGTCGCGCTGATTACTCATCAAAACGATCGGCACGCCCTTTTCGGCCGCCAGATCAGCCAGCGCCGGCTCCTTCTGCAGTCCCCAGATGTCATTTATCATATTGGCTCCGGCATTCAGGGCCTGCCGCGCTACCTCCACTTTGTATGTATCTATACTTACGGGCACCGATACCTCCTTAGCCAGCTGTTCTACGACAGGAACTACCCGGCGTAGTTCTTCGTCGACGGAGACCGGGGTTGAGCCAGGACGAGTGGATTCTCCACCGATGTCAATGATGTCTGCTCCTTCAGGGGCTAATCGCTTTCCCTTGGCTATGGCTTGTTCAGCATCGCCTATTCCATCGCCAGAAAAAGAGTCAGGGGAGACGTTTACCACTCCCATGATGTAGGTGCGCTGGCCCCAGCGAAAGGTGCCGCTGCCACATGATGTTGAACCCAAATTGCTTGATTTATATTCGGGCATGTTGTTGATTATAGCAGAAGGAGGCGACTGAACCGCCCAAGAGAATCTTGCGATTTTCTTGGCAACCCAGTTAATATAGATCGGTTCTGGTCGGTGTCCGAAAAGTCGTGAGACTTTGTGGGGAGATTTGGAACAGTCAGGCGAAGTGAGGCGATAGTGCTTTGGCATCCGGACTCAGGATTCTGGATCTGTTTAGAGATTAGACATTAGGCTATGGACTATACATGGGCAAGACGCTAGCCGAGAAGATTCTTAGCCTTAAATCGCATGGCGAGGCTGAAGCCGGAGATGTGGTGATTGCTGATGTGGATTTAGCTTTTGTCCAGGATACTACAGGCCCCCTCACAATAAGGCAGTTTAAGGAAAGCAGTTTTGAGACTCTGGCCAGGCCGCAACAGACGGTAATATTCCTGGACCATGCCGCCCCCAGCCCCGCTCAGCAGCTGTCTAACGACCATATGTTTCTGCGCCACTTCGCCGCGGAAACAGATTGCCGCATCTACGATGTCGGCGAGGGCATTTGTCATCAGTTGGTGGCGGAGAATTTTGCCAGTCCCAGGGATGTCATTGTAGGCGCGGACTCTCACACGGTTACTGCCGGAGCTTTGGGAGCCTTTGCCACTGGCATGGGTTCCAGTGATGTTGCCGTGGCGTTTGCCCTGGGCAAAACTTGGTTTCGGGTGCCGGAAAGTTTCCTGATTGAGGTCAGTGACGCCTTCCCTCGGGGAGTCTATGCAAAAGACTTGATTCTGTATCTCATCGGTCAAATTGGCGCGGACGGCGCTAATTACAAAGCTTTGGAATTGGCCGGCAAGGCCCTGGCTCAGATCCCTATTTCGCAGCGTCTTACTATCGCCAATATGGCTGTGGAGGCTGGGGCCAAGGTTGGCCTGTTTCCCAGCGATGAAATCACACAGCAGTTCCTCAAACAGCACGGCCGGGGCGACAAGTACAGGCCGCTGTCAGCCGATGCTGGCGCAAACTATGAGCGGGTCATACCGGTGAATCTCGGCCAGCTTGAGCCGATGCTGTCGCTGCCCCACGCTGTGGATAACGTCCGTCCCGTGGCTCAAGTGAAAGGAGCAGAAATCCAGCAGGCATTCATTGGTACTTGTACCAACGGACGTTTGGAGGATTTAGCTGTGGCTGCTGAGATCCTTCGGGGCCAGAAGAGGCACCCCGGTACTAGATTGCTCATAGCGCCAGCTTCGAGGCAGGTGCTTATTCAAGCTATGGAGAAAGGCTATATTCGGAGCCTAGTTGAAGCCGGAGCCACTATTCTACCGCCGGGCTGTGCTGCCTGCCTCGGTCTTCATCAGGGGGTGTTGGGAGACGGTGAGGTTTGCCTTTCCACTGCCAATCGTAATTTCAGGGGCAGAATGGGTAACCCCGAAGCTATGATATACTTGGCTAGCCCGGCTACTGCCGCCGCCTCAGCCATAAGGGGCGAGATTACTGACCCCAGGGAGTTTATGTGATGTCTGATTTGGTGCTTAAAGGTGAGGCTATTAGGCTGGGGGATAATGTCTCCACTGACGACATTATTCCCGGCAGGTTTGCCCATCTGAGGAGCAATTTGCCGGAACTGGCTAGGCATGTCTTGGAAGATGCCGCGCCTGAGTTTGCCTCGAGGGTAAAGGCCTTGTCAGCAGCAGGTGAAGGCAAAGCAGTCTTGGTGGCGGGCAGCAATCTCGGTCTGGGTTCCAGCCGGGAACATGCTCCGGTAGTGATCAAGATGTCAGGGGTCGGTGCTATTCTAGCCAAATCGGCAGCGCGCATCTTTTTCCGGAATGCCATAAACCAGGGCCTGCCTGTGCTGCTGTGCGACACCGACAGAATCAGCGATGGCGATGAGCTAGAGGTGAATCTGACCGGCGGTAAGATTGTAGATTTGACCTCTGGTATTACACTGAGTTGTGGCAAGATGCCGCCCATAATGTCGGCCATCCTTGAAGAGGATGGGCTTATCCCATACGTACAGAAGCATAGGGACCTCAAGCTGTCAAAGTATAACTAGCATGAAGGTTTTGAATCTAGGGCGTCTGGATTCCGGATTTGTTTAGGGCTTAGAAATCGGCATTTAAGATTTATTGACTTGAAACACAAAGTAACTTTCATCCCGGGCGATGGCATAGGTCCTGAGGTGGCTGAAGCGACGCGGCGGGTGCTGGAAGCTACGGGGGTCAACTTCCAGTGGGACACTGTTATCGTAGGTAATCAGGCTCAAGATAGGTTCGGCACGCCTCTCCCTGACCAGGCCCTCCAGTCCATAAAGAGAAACAAGGTCGCCATTAAGGGACCGGTGACCACTCCCATAGGCACTGGCTTCAGGAGCGTCAATGTCGCCTTGAGGCAGGCTCTAGATCTCTATGCCTGCCTGCGTCCCTACAAGGCATACCCTGGTATAGAAACACCGTTCAAAGGCGTGGGTATAGTGGTGGTCAGAGAGAATACCGAAGACCTCTATGCTGGTATCGAATTTGCCAGGGATGATCCGGGAACTGGGCAGTTGCTGGATTTAGTTCTCAATGCCACGGGGAAGAAGATAAGGAGAGATTCCGCTGTGAGCTTGAAGGTCGTATCTCAAACGGCCAGCCGGCGCATTGCCAAATTTGCCTTTGAATTTGCCCGACGAAACGGCAGAAGAAAGGTTACTGCGGTTCACAAGGCCAACATACTCAAGTTCTCCGACGGGCTTTTTCTGGATACTGCCCGGGAAGTAAGTAAGGAGTATAACGACATAGGATTTGACGATATCCTGGTTGACGCAATGTGCATGGAGCTGGTCAGAAAGCCCCAGTCGTTTGACGTCCTCGTGTTGCCCAATTTGTACGGCGACATAATTTCCGACCTCTGCGCGGGTCTGGTTGGCGGCATGGGCATAGCTCCGGGAGCCAACATCGGGGATGAGGTAGCTATCTTTGAACCTACCCACGGCAGCGCCCCCAAATATGCCCGGCAGAATAAGGTTAACCCCGTGGCCATGATGCTCTCCGGGGTGATGATGCTACGTCATCTCGAAGAGAAGGATAGCGCCGACAGATTGGAAAGCGCCATAGCTGATGTCATAGCCGAAGGCAAGGATGTGACCTATGATTTGAAGCTCGACCCGGCCACCGGAGTGGGCACCAGCCAGGTCGCCGACGCCGTGATAGCGAAGCTAAAGCGCTAATCTGAGCCAGCGTAGTCAACAAAATGAATGAATATGTAAAGATCTATCCAACAATCGGGGTATGTGGTCTTGACTGCGGTTTATGCCCGAGATACTACACAGTGGGCCCTTCTAGATGTCCTGGTTGCTGTGGGCCAGAATTCTTTGGTAAGCACCCATCATGTTCCTTCATAACTTGTTGCGTCAAGAAGAAGAACCTTGAGGTTTGTGCTGAGTGTTCAGACTTTCCATGTTCTAAATTCAAAAGTGAAGAAGAATATCGACAATTGAAAGAATCTTCTTCTTACCCATCGTACAAGAAAGCTATGCCAAATTTGAATTTTGTAAAAGAACATGGAATTGAAAAATTCGTAGAACAGCAGAAAAAACGAATCAAGTTACTCGAAACAATGATAGCTGATTTTGATGATGGAAGATCGAGAAGTTTCTACTGCAAGTCAGTGGCTTTACTTGATTTAGCAGCTCTTGATAATTCAGTGGATAAGGCGATTGAAAGAATAGAAACAGGCAATGTCAACCCAAACGATACGAAAACCAAAGCCAAGATTCTCAGGGGGATCCTTAGCGGACTCGCTACTATAGGTTTGATGTAGGCTGGATGACCAGGGTGCGACAGGTTTTCTAGGCAGCGGTCCAGAACTAATTCGAGGTTTTTGACTTAGCAGGCATTACAGGCTACCATATGAGCGTGAGCACAAAGACTGTGCCCAAGCTAACTCTTTTTCCCTTCACGGCCGAGGTAAACAAGAAAGGCCATCTCTGCATTGGCGGCTGCGATACTGTTGACTTGGCTAGCCAGTTCGGCACGCCGCTCTATCTGTTCGACGAGTTGACCCTTCGCCGTAAGTGTAGTGAATTCAAAGATCAGTTTTGCAGGTATTATCCTGATAACCTGGTCATTTATGCCTCCAAAGCCTTCCTGAACAGGGCTTTGGCTCTCATATTCAAGGAAGAAGGCCTGGGACTCGACGTTGTCTCCGGGGGAGAACTTAGTATCGCTCAGTCGGTGAATTTTCCTCTGGATAATGTCTATTTTCACGGTAACAATAAGACGCCCCAAGAATTGAATCTGGCCCTGGACTTGAGAGTGGGCAGAGTCGTGGTGGACAACTTCTATGAGCTTGAATTGCTGAACAGGATGGCCACAGACAGAGGAACTAATCAGGATATCCTGCTTCGCCTGAACCCGGGAGTTGACCCCCATACTCACGAATATACTACGACTGGGACAATAGAGAGCAAATTTGGCTTTCCTTTGGCCACGGGGCAGGCGGAAGAGGCAGTAAACCAGGCTTCATCAGCCACCAACCTCAACCTTGTGGGCTTGCATTTTCATCTCGGCTCGTCGGTGTCTGAAGTCCGGCCTTATGAATTAGCTACGGAGCTTGTGCTCGGCTTCGCTCGAGAGATGTGCCGAAAAGGCGTCTTCAACCTTAGCGAATTCGACATTGGTGGTGGCTTTGCCATTCCATACACTCTGGACTCAGCGGTGTCCGCAGTAGCCGACTACGCCCGGACTCTAACCGGCAAGCTGGATAGTCTTATTTCGGAACTGGGATTGAGTCGCCCCCGTTTAATTATCGAGCCCGGCAGGGCGATTGTCGGCCAAGCTGGAGTGGCATTGTACAAGGTCGGGGCAATAAAGGAGATACCGGGGATAAACAAGTATGTCTGTGTCGATGGCGGCATCAGCGATAATATCCGGCTGGCGCTCTATGGAGCGAAATATGAGGCTCTCGTGGCTAACAAGGCACTGGAGCCAGAAAGAGACATGGTTACCATTGCTGGCAAGCTCTGCGAGTCTGGGGATATTCTGGTGAAGGACGTCAATTTGGCTCCAGCGCATTCCGATGACATCATAGCGATTCCGGTCTGCGGTGCTTATTCCATACCTTTGTCGAGCAATTATAACGCCGTGCCCAGGCCGGCCATAGTCATGGTGAAAGAAGGGCGAGCGCGTCTTATTCGGCGGAGGGAAACTTATCAGGATTTGATGAATCTGGATCTGATCTAGCATGTGGCAAGTTGTAGCGCAGGATAGAATTTTATCTTTGCTGGATCATAGCCTTAAAAGCAATGCTATGGCCCACGCCTATCTTCTGGTAGGGCCGCAACATGTGGGCAAAGGAACTCTAGCCATCAATCTGGCGCAAGCCCTAAATTGCGATGGCTCGGAAGCACCGTGTGGCGAATGCCGTTCCTGCCAGCGAATCCGGGAGGGCAAGCACGCTGATGTCACACCGATCGGCCTGGACTCCAGAACAGAGATTAGCATTGACGATATTCGAGGGCTGCAACGCTTAGCCAATCTGCCACCATATGAAGGTAAGTGCAAAGTGTTTGTCATTGATGAGGCGGAATATCTATCTACCGAGGCGGCCAACTCCTTGCTCAAGATATTAGAGGAGCCACCGCCAAGGGTGGTGTGGCTTCTGTTAGCTGCTGAGGAAGAGCGCCTCTTGCCGACAATCATTTCGAGGTGTCAGAGGCTGGAAGTGAGGTCCGTGCCATCGGAGCGAGTACAGGACGTACTCCTCAACTCATACAACGTTGATGCTGATAGAGCGAACCTCTTGACTCGGTTGTGCCATGGTCGCCTGGGTTGGGCATTGTCTGCTCTGGCAGATGGCGATATATTAGAGCAGCGCTCCCAGAGGATAGACAGCCTAGTCTCCTTGTTAGCTGCTGGCATAGAGCAAAGGTTTGCCTATGCCCAAGAGCTGGCCAGTCAGTTCAGCCAGGATCGGAAAGCTGGGGCGGAAATAATAGAGATCTGGTTCGACTGGTGGCGTGATTTGATGCTCATTAAGGGGGGTTGCCAGGAGGCTATCATTAATGTGGATTATAGGAGAGTTCTGGAAGAACAGGCTAGGGAGTTGAGTCTGGGCGAGATCATGGAGTTTCTCACTAATCTGGGCTTGCTAGAGGAAGCAGTCTCCAAGAATGTTAATCCTCGTCTAGCGTTAGAATGGCTGATGCTCACTTTACCCAGACGGGGCAGCCCCAAGCGCCAAATAGGGCAATTTAGACAAGCAGGATCTTAGGTTTGGTTAGAGCTTAGAAATTACAATCAAGGATTTACAGGTAGATGGCTAACATGATTGGAGTTAAATTCCGTTCCAGGGGGAAATTGGTCTACTGCGATGCGGGTGAGATATCCCTGCAGGCGAACGACTATGTAGTGGTGGATAGTGATCATGGCCCAGAGGTGGCTAAGGTCGTTACTCTTGAAGCACCGTCTCAACCAGTCGAGCAGTCGATCAAGGTGGTGCGTAAGGCGGAGGCGAAGGACTTACAGGAAGCTCGGCAGAACTTGGAAAAAGAAGCGCTAAGCAAGTGCCATGAAATGGTCACCCAACTTGGTTTGAAGATGAAGCCGCTGGCGGCCCGCTATGATTTGGAGGCTGAGCGTCTGACCGTGTTCTTCAGCGCTGAGGAGAGGGTTGATTTCCGGGACCTGGTTCGAAAACTGAGCCATGCCCTGGAAAGGCGGGTTGAGTTAAGGCAGGTGGGGGCAAGGGACGAGGCCAAGCTGTTGGGCAGCATGGGCAGGTGCGGCTATCCCTTGTGTTGTCAAAACTTTCTGACCAGCTTTGCCTCAGTATCGATTAAGATGGCCAAGGAGCAGAGCTTGGCCTTGAATCCTATGAAGATATCAGGCATCTGTGGAAGGCTCCTTTGCTGCCTCGCATATGAGAGTAAAGACTACGCAGCTATGAAAAAGAAGATGCCTCGGCTTAGACAGGAAGTATCAACACCCTGGGGCAAAGCCAAGGTGGTCGGAGTTAACCTGTTTAGTGAGACCGTAACAGTACAGTTGTCGGACAATGAGGCGGTCAAAGAGATGGCATTGGATGAACTGGTTCAGCCGGAGAAGGAGCCTGATAAGGAAGTCGATCAAAACTAGGGCAAATCGAGGTCAAGTCAATTCAGAGAGGGTAGATATTTCTGCCACTCACCATGATTGTTGAGAAGGTGGTAGGGAATGTAGAAGCCGTTGTTGCGAGGAGGATGCGGCTGGTGCAGCAATCTCATCCTTGCTTCATCTGGCGTACGTCCGCCTTTGTGCCTGTTGCAGGGAATACAGGCGCTCACTACATTGTCCCAGGCGTGCTGCCCACCGCGCCGCCGTGGCATAACGTGGTCTAGGGTGAGATCTCTGGTTTGACGGCCACAATACTGACATGTGTATTGGTCACGGTTAAACACCTCGGACCTGCTCAATTTCTTCTGATGTCGGGGGCGGCGGATCATATAGACAAGCCGGATTACTGAGGGTATTTGAAATACGCGGTCAGCAGAGTGAAGCTCACCTCTGTTATTCTCCAGCACTTCGGCTTTGCCCCGAAAAAGCAACACTATGGCCCGACGCGTGCGACATAAGTTAAGGGGCTCATAACTCTGATTAAGCACCAAAACAGGAAGATCTATCATGACTAAAACCTAACTAGTAAGTTTTCCCGAAAATTCCGTTTCCTCCCTTTGATTCCTTGGTTATTTTAGCAAGCCTTTCTGGCAAGCGCAATAATCCGTAGTCGTTCATCTCTGAAAAAGCGGGCCTCGTCGCGCGCTATCAGGTTCCTCTAGATCTCTACCTGCCTTTCTGTCATAGTACGCGGATAGTTGTCAGGTGCCCATGTCTGAGACTTTCGCTCTGAACAGTCATGGTGTAGCCATCATAGTGTTCCAGCATGGCCGCTGTGCAACTAATCGTATGCACGAGTACGACATATTGATGGGACTATACAGGGGTGATATAATGGTGTGAGTGAGATATTATACGGAAACCAGATCATTGCGGGTGTTTTAGGGCAAGCCTGCGACTACACTATTGGTGGGGCTATCCGGAGCCGCGGGAGGTACTGAGTATTTGAAGGGAGCAGAACTGGGCGACCAACGGAACTGACGGAGAAGGAGGTTAAAGATCTCATGGGAGGAAAATTTACAGAAATAACACACGTGTTTTGCGTCCTGCTACTGGCGTTGAGTCTGAGCTTGGCGACAGCGGTGTCGGTGGTGGCAGCTGAATTCCCCAGCATCTCACCGACGACAGACGAGTACGATCTCGACGACCCGGCCGAAGTCGTAGCCATCATCGACTGGGGTGACGCCAGCAGCATAGTAGCGGTCAGTGACGATGAAGGTAATCTGACATCGGGCCTGAGTAGAGACTACATAGTACTGGTCAAGCATTTAATCATCTTGAATTCCTATCTCGAAGATAAGCTCACGGATATCGGTGACAGCGTGGAGCTAGTCATAAACTTCGACTTGGGTGCCGCCACATTGACCGTTACAGCAACTGGTACTCAGCCCTCTATCTCTCCGACAACAGCCCAATACGACCTCGACGATCCGGCTGATGTCGAAACCACCATCACCTGGGGCATAGCCACATCCGTGGCATCTATCGTGGATGATGATGGGCACACTCTGACAAGCACCCAGCGCGTCGTGAGCGGTGCAGACGTCACGATCCGTAGCAGTCAATACCTGGCTGGCAAGCTTAAGGATATCGGGGATGAGGTTGTGTTGACAATCAATTTCAATAAGGGCGATCCCGCCACCTTCACCATCACAGCAATCGGAACGCAGCCCTCTATCTCTCCGACAACAGCCCAATACAATATCGACAGCCCTGCTGATGTCAAGACCACGATTACGTGGGGTACCGCCTCCAGTGTAACTTCCATCGTGGACGATGACGGACACACTCTGACAAGCACTCAGCGCATCGTGACCGGCACGGAACTGACCATCCGGAGTACTCAATACCTGGCAGGGAAGCTCACAGATATCGGTGACGAGGTGGTGCTGACCATCAGCTTCAATGTTGGTGGCAATGCCACATTTGAGATCACGGCCACCGGAATCAATGCTGCGGTCTCTCCGCAAACAAGAAACTACGACCTGGACAATCCGGCTGATGTTAAAACCACGATCACGTTGAATACTGCCACCAGTGTGACATCCATCGTAGATGATGATGGTCACACTCTGACTGGCAGTGAGTATACGTTGACTCCTATCACCCCTGGGGTGTCTGCAAATCTGACCATCCTGAACAGTCCGTACCTGGTAGGGAAGCTCACAGATATCGGAGATAGGGTGGTGCTGACCATCAGATTCGATCTCGGCGCTGATGCGACTTTTACCATCACGGCTGTCGGGATCCAACCGAGGATCTCTCCGCAGACGGAAGAATACGACCTGGACAATCCTGCCAATGCCGTAACCACCGTCACTTGGGGTACTGCCACTAACGTAACTTCCATCGTGGATGATGACAACTATGTGCTAGTGAAGAACACCGACTACACTGTGGCCGCTATCAATGCCGACAGTGCCACGCTGACTATCCTGGCGGAGCCCTACTTTGAGGGCAAGCACATGGATATCGGGGACAGCGTAGTGCTGACCATCGACTTTGATGTTGGTACAGATGCCACTTTTACCATCGCATCTATGGGAATTCAGCCCAGCATCTATCCGGTAACAGCTGATCACGACGTTATTGAACGGAATGATGTGACAACCACCATCACCTGGGGTAGCGCCAAGTCAGTAGTCTCTATAGTGGATGATAGTGAGTATCTTCTGGCGGAAGACATGCACTACACCGTGACTCCTGTCACCGCCCTGTCCTCAAATCTGACGATCCTGAGTAGTACGTACCTGGCAGGCAAGCTCAGGTTTTTCGGAGAAAAGCTGGTGTTGACCATCGGCTTTGACGCTGGTAGAGATGCTACCTTGACCATCACTGTGCCTGAAGTATGCTTCATCGCCACTGCAGCTTATGGCACGCCAATGGCAGAGGAAATACAACTTCTCCGTGAGTTCAGAGATGAATGCCTGCTGACCAACCCGCTGGGGCAGGCCCTGGTAGGCATCTATTACAGAGTAAGCCCGCCAATGGCTGAGTTTATAACTGAGCACCCCATTCTCAGGCCAGTGGTGAGGGCTGGGCTCTTGCCAGCTGTGGCCATGAGCGCGGTCGCTCTCAACACCACCCTGGTTGAGAAGATGGTTATAGTAGGCCTGCTGGTTCTGGTTGCTGCGGCGGCTGTATGGACGACAAGGCGGCGAGGCAGAAGCCCGGAGTATACCTGAGGGTAGATAGCCCTATTTGGAGAATGTAGTGTCTCCGCGACTCTGCGGTAGGGCACTAGTAGTATATACGTCCTTCGGTCTCTGAGACAGTCTAATCGTCGCTCTGGCGCTGAGTGAAAAGAATCGGCTCCAAGTGCCATCCTGAACAAGAAGAAAGATGCAGGGTCGAAAGACACGGTGCCATGCTAAAATCTGAAGTGATGTCAGGCACGTCCTACATCATCCGTCGTATGGAGGATGGGGATATCCCCCAGGTAGCCCAAATTGATAGAGAGGCTTTCCCTGGTGAATGGGTATTTCGTTCTCAAGCAGCATATAAGCAAGACCTCAACAATCCTTCCATCCGCTATATAGTGGCTTTTAGGGATCGGCAGGCAACAGAATCAGGGCGACAGGAGACGCCAAGGCCCCCCTGGTTCAAACGACTCTTCAGTTATGAGCGTCGTCTTAACACACGAGAATATATAGTTGGCTTTTCTGGGTTCTGGATGATGGCGGGGGAGGCGCACATCATTGCCATTGGTGTAAGAAATGGTTATCGTCAACTTGGCATAGGTGAAGGTCTGCTCATCGCGACCATTGAGCTGGCACAGATATCAAATGCTAACGTAGTCACTTTGGAAGTGCGCGCTTCTAATGTGATAGCTCAAGAACTGTACAAGAAGTATGGGTTCCAGGTGACTGGGAGGCGCCTCAAGTATTATTCCAGCGATGGAGAGGACGCCGTAATCATGAGCACAGATAATATGAGCTCTCCGTCATTCCAGGCGCCTTTTCAGCGGTTAAGAGAAGACCATGGCCGAAGGCACCGCGAGATTCTTGCCCGTCTCTGCTAGCTGTATTTATTCAGGATGGCATTGAAGGAATCTATGACAAAGCCGAGTTGCTGTCTGTCAGCAGCGAAGGTGGAGACTTTGAAGGATCTGGCTAAGCCTGGCTGTGGTCCCCAGATCCCTCTCTCTTTCAATTCCTTGTAGAGGAAGTATCCCTTCTCTCGCACCCGCTTGGAGATTTCATAGAGCGCCGGCGCGTCGAAGTGCAACAGGTCATGCCTGTGTGGTCTTTCGCCCAATTGTATGAAGCCAAGTCTCTCAAGCTCGTCGGAGAACCATTGTGCCTTAGATACCTGCTCCTCCCAATGTGTGACTCTTTCCTTCACATAAGGAAAAGAAGCCATGAGCGTTATGAGTGGGACACCCCGTACAGTACAACCGAGAAGCTCAATATCTTTGTTGCCATGCCTCGTCGATTTTCTCATCACTATCTGTTCCCATTTCCTCTTCATTCCCAGTACGCCCACAGGTCCGGCGGAAGCCATACTTTTGTGCCCGCTGCCGACTATGAAATCGGCTCCCATCTCCTCCATGCTTATCGACATTCTGCCCACGGCATATGCCCCGTTAAGGATATAGGGGATGTTGTGTTCTTGAGCGATTTGTCCTAACCTTCTGGCATCAGGAAAGTTTCCATAGTTGCCGTCAGGATAGGTTAGGAGAATCAGCCTAGGATTGTGATTCTTTATGAGGAACTCATATTCGTTGACGTCGATTCTGAATTCCGGATGTCCGGAATGTGGCACCTCGATTATGTTTAGCCCGGCCCTTTCAGCAGCTACGAACGTTGTATAATGCCTGTTGCCATCGACAAGAATGGCATCCCCGGGCCTGGTTAGGGAATGCATAACCATGAATTTGGCTTCCCGGGCTCCATGGGTTACGGTGGCGACGTCACAGCCTAGGAATGGAGGCAGGATTTCTTGGATAAGGTCCCGGATAGGAGGATTAGTTATATCACATAACACACCTTGGCAAAAATCACACACAGAATATCCGTTGGCGAATTCCGCTAGGGCCTCCTGGGCAGCGTCGGTGAGCATACCACCTGTCTGCAGAGGCATGAGGTTAAGAAGCCCTTGATGTTCCCTGCGCAACCTGCTAAGCTTCTGTAGTGACTTACTGCTTTTCTGTTCCATCTTGCTCCTTCAATCGCGCGTTCGACAACCCCGTTTCTACGTTTCTGATCTCAGGATCTAGATGCCGGTAACTAGAGTTTCTTGGCCTCTATAGCTACAAATGCAGCACCACCGACCCCTATCTTCTTCCGCTGTCCTTCCATATGCTGCCGCACAGCTTCAGGAATCTCCAGATTAAGGTCAGAAAGATGCTTTATGCCCTTGACCTGATAAGTCAAGTTATCGTTGTTGTTTTCTATCGCCGCTGCGGCACCCATGGCGATAGCACGCATGTAGTTTATCCCAGTGCATGTCCCTGAGGGCACAACATCGCTATAAATGGCACCATTGGCAATGCAGATTTCGTTGAAACCGGCGGGGCCAATCAACCTTTTGCCGGCTTCCTTTTCCACAACCTTCACCTCAACGGCCTCGTCTTTCCAGGCCAGAAACTCGCAAGGTGCAATCTCATCTTTGTGCCTTCGGGCAGTTTCCTCGATTGCCCTGGCTATTTCCTGCCCCCTAGCTGTCTGAGGGCTGGTTATGTAGCTGATGGATTTAGCGATCTCCTCGTCGGAGTACTCAACTACAGTAAATTGGGGGTATGCTAGCTTCCTGATGTCGTCTATCTCATAAACAAGCATCCCCAGTCGCTCGATACCAAATCCGGCATTGAACACGGGGTATCTGACGTCGAAATTGGCCAAGGCTACCGGCGAATACATTCCAATATCGGCTATCTCGAGCCAGTTGCCTTTGTGTCTGACGAAGACTTCCTGCTCCTGCCCGGGCGCGTAATACTTGGACGTTGCTGTCTTGGTCTGGAACTTAATGTTGGAGAAGCCGTATTGGCGCATGATATCCTTGGCAATTGCCATTCCTGCGGCCAAAGACATCTCGGGGTCCATAACCACGACAGATGCCGAGTGGTGGACTCGCAGGTGATGGGCATCCTCTCTCTGTTCGTTGCGATATCGAGGACCCACAGAGAACAAGGCAGCTGGAAAGCTGGCTTTGTACTGCAATGCAGCCAGCGTGTGAAACCAGGTCGCCGTCATGTGACTTCGCAGGGTCTTGTTGGAAGGCACTGGTCGTAGGTCTTTTATCTCGGGAAAAACCTTGTTCATGAGCTCAGTAGCCTGGTAGTCAGTGACGCCCAGTCCAGCAATGAACTCTTCGACCAGATTGTCGGCCTCGATCTCCCCCTTTTTGTAATTCCTCAAGATGGTCTGCAATTTGTCGATGTCCATCCTCTCGGCTATTTTCTTTATCTCGGCTATCCTTCTTGCGCTCAGCCCAATGTCCGGACGAGGTAATTCCGCTAAATAAAAAGCCCTGTCGAGGATAACTCGCGCTTCCGGCCCATACTGCTTAGCTACATCACTGTCGGGCAGCAGTGTGAGATTCTCGACCTCATCAAAGCCCAGTTTCAGGAGAATCTGGCGAGATTTCTGGATCAGTTCCCGGACCAGATGGGGTTTGCCTTTCTTGGCCAGTGAGATTTCCGTGCCGGTGGGGATCAGCTTCGCCGTAGCTATCCAGGCATCGGCAAAACTGCTTTTTGCTTGAGCCTTTATGCCATCCAAATCGAAGGCCATCATGCATTTCCAAGTATATCCTAAAGGCATGACTTCCTTCTACAAAGCTAGGTGATTCATCGTAATTCTAGTAATCCTCCCCCTTGGCGTTGCTTCTCTCGCCAACTCAGTCATTTGTAGGTATGAGTTGTGCTGCGACTAATACCACCCAAGACTGAAAGCTGTGTCATATTCGATACTTGAGTAAACCAATACGGCGTTACGAATCCAAGCTGGTTCAAAGGTGCCAAAACCACCCCAGCTGGTGCTCCACGGGCAATCTGTCTTGAAGCAGGTTGCTTATGCGACTTCAGGAAGACGAGTATTGTCCCTCTTGACAGCTGAAATCCAAGATTATTACAATTGCTTCGTTCTAGAAGCTGTCAGCGGGGTACGCAGACGTACGTGGTATTCACGAAGTAACAGGTATACTAGAAAAGTCATTTGTCTGGGAGGCTGCCATGGATAGCACAAAGATTCTGGATAAGGTCGACATGTTTCGGGGTCTGAGCCAGCGCCAGCTAGAGTCTCTTGCGCAAATCTCATATGAGAAAGAATATCGCGCCGGTGAGGCGGTGTTCACTGAGCATAGCTCAGGCGCCGAGGTCTACATCATCAAAAAGGGGAAAGTTTGCATAGAGCTGGGATTGAAAGGCAAACCCAACGCAGCAACTATACAACGATTGTGCGTGGGACAGATTTTTGGCGAGTTGGCACTGGTGGACAAGAGAAGCCGTTCTGCGACCGCTATGTGCGAGAGTGACTGCCAGATAATTATCATTAATAGAGATAAGCTTGATGAGCTTTTCGAACAAGATAGTCGCCTTGGCTACATAGTTATGAGGAATCTGGCACAGCTACTAGCCGAGCGGCTGCGCAGAACAGATTTGATGTTGGTGGCAAGCGTCCTCTGGGAATAGACAAGGGATCTGAGCGATGGAAGAACTTCGAGTAGATGCCTACTCTCCGCCCGAAATCGCCAAAAGGATTGCCGCAGTTGCGGAAAAGAAGTCCGGCCTCGACTTCTTCAGGATGTTTGTACTAGCCATACTGGCAGGTGTCTTCATTGCCTTTGGTGGTGAGTTCTATACTTTGGTAGTGCATGATAGTGGGCTTGCCTTTGGTTTGAACAATCTCGTTGGTGGGCTGGTTTTTTCCCTTGGGCTCATTTTGGTTGTGATCGCTGGGGCAGAACTCTTTACGGGGAATACCCTTATCGTCATGGGTTTTATCGAGGGAAGAGTCAGGGCGCGTCAACTTCTAAAAGGCTGGGGCATAGTGTATCTCGGCAATTTTGTAGGGTCACTGGTGATGGTATTACTTGTTTATTACACGGCACAGTGGGGTTTTCAAGGTGCTATGGTTGGCGGCAAGGCCCTACTTATCGCTAATGCCAAGGTCAATATGAGCTTCCTTGAAGCATTTATGAGGGGTATTCTCTGTAATGTCTTGGTGTGTCTGGCAATTTGGCTTGCTTTCAGTGGTCGGAGCACGATCGACAAGATTGTGGCGGTGATTTTCCCCATTACAGCATTCGTAGCATCTGGTTTTGAACATAGCGTAGCAAACATGTATTTCATCCCTATGGGATTAGCATTAAAGGGGCAACCTGAGGTTCTGGCTGCTGCCCAGGGTATGGCGGGACAGCCGATAATGCTGAACAACCTGACCGTCGGTGGCTTTCTGGTTAGGAACTTGATCCCGGTCACATTGGGAAATATTATCGGCGGGAGCCTTCTGGTTGGGGGCATCTACTGGTCAGTGTACCTCCGGCAGTTCTCCTTTGGGAGCCTGTTTCGGGTCGCCCAGGTGGGCTTCCGGCTCATTTTTCTTTTTAACCCCCGAGAGCTCTCCCCGGCACGGATGGCGGCCAACCTTTCAAGCTTCTATGGCCTTCTTCGCCGAAGGCCGGCCCGCCGTCGTCCTTTGCCGCGTGACCTCACCACTCTTATCGAAGACGAAACTGAAACAAAGGATTAGGCCCTCTCCCCCTTTTAAGGCTGGGCTTCAACCATCCACCATTTGCTGGGACGGAAGACCATTCGCTACGTCTAGGGCTTGCTTCTTGGACAAGCTGGCTGGGGCCCAGAATAGGGCGCCGGTCTTTCAAATTGGGAGCGCTTTCAGTACCAGAACTATTACGCAGAGAGTAGCTAGTGTTCTATTGTGTCCTGTCCTTCTCTCCCGCGGTATCTTCTACCCTCTCCACCTCGAGAGTGCATTCTGTGACCAGCGCGGCAATTGCTCCCACAGCAGCCAGCACTGGAGCTGCCAGGACTGCTGCCGCAGCCACCGGAACGCCTACTGTCAGCGGGATGTCGATCAAGGGACGCCCTTTATGTATTAAACGGACTCTTCTGATATTTCCCTGGCGTATTAGCTCCTTGATCTTCTCGACCACCTGGCTTCCATCTACAGTGAATTTCTCGGTTGCCATTGTTCTTAGCCTCCTTCCAATCTTAACCTTTGCGCGCTTATCTTCGACCTGTGGCGTTGATGCATTCCGCCAAGTATTGCTTGAGCATATCTAGCCCCGCTTCAGCAGCATCTCGCTTGTTTCCCTCTCGATTTCCTGTAAAGATATGCATCTGACTGAAGCTTGTATCTTCGACTGCCAAACCCAGGTAGAAGAGCCCCACAGGTTTTGAGGGAGCACTACCTGCAGGACCGGCAATCCCGGTATCGGAGACGCATATGTCCACATCCAGCAGCCTTCTGCCGCCTCGAGCCATTTCCAGAGCTGTTTGCTCGCTAACGGCGCCATATTCTTCAATGGTGGCCTCTCCTACCCCCAACAGGGCGACCTTTGCTTCGTTGCTGTAGGCTACTACCGAGCCCTTGAAATAGTCCGAACTGCCGGGAATATCTGTGATCCTATCAGCGATCCTGCCGCCGGTCGCTGACTCGACCGTGCCGATGGTGAGAAGCTTTCCTGTCTTAGCCTGGTATTCTCTTATCAGTCGGCCGATCTCCACTTCCAGTTCTGCCATTGTTGGTTAATTCTAGCACGGCTACTTGCTATAATTCAGCGATGCCTGAATTGAGCGACACCATCACCTTTCTGGGCACCGCCGGTGCCCGGTTTGTCGTGATTCGCCAGTTTCTGGCTTCGGGAGGCGCTTGGCTCAGCCTTGGTGGGACTCGAATACTGTTTGACCCCGGTCCTGGCTCCCTGCTCCAAGTTGTCAAGAGGAAACTTGACCCTGCGAAACTGGACGCCATCATCTTATCTCATAGGCATTTGGATCACAGTGGTGATATTAACATTATGATTGAAGCTATGACCGACGGGGGCACTAAGAAGCGAGGCACGGTCTTTGCTCCCGCCGATGCCCTGGACCAGGACCCTGTCATCCTTTCTTATCTACGATCTTATCCCCAGAGCATACAGGTCTTGACTGAGGGCGGATCTTACAAAGTAAACGATGTTTCTTTCAAGACTCCCGTGAGGCACAAGCACCAAGTGGAGACATATGGCTTTATCTTTCAAACGCCGCGGCATACCTTCTCCTGGATTACGGACACCAAATATTTCGAAGACTTGGTCGGTCACTACAAAGGCGATTTGCTGGTCATCAATGTGCTTCGACTGAATCCTGGGCCTCTGGACCATCTATCCGTCCCTGAGGTCAAGACCATGATTCAGAAGCTGAAACCGAAAGCCGCGATACTCACTCATTTCGGCATGACCATGTGGCGGGCCAAACCCTGGGAGCTAGCTGCGAAACTGACCAATGAGACCGGAATTTCAGTCATTGCTGCCAGAGATGGCATGCGGTTTGACCTGGCGCAGCTAGAGATGTAACGGGACATGGGCTCTCCCACAGTGACTTCTAACTAACCATAGTCCTTCTGAATAGTGCAATTCCTGTGGCAAATAGGACGACTGCCCAGCCAATAAGCCAGTAAATGTCGAGTATGATGGCTGAGAAAGAGGCGCCGTTGAGGACAGCCCGGGAACCGTCTATAGCATGGATGAAGGGAAGGGCTCCAGCGATGCTTCTAAGAGCCGAAGGCATACGGTCCACTGTGAACCAGGCTCCGGAGATCATGGCCATGGGGACGATGAAGAGCCAGGAAATACCTGCTTGGGACTCGCTTTTGATTACGCTGCCCACTATCATGCCTATCCCGATAGCACAAAGCCCAATAAGAAAGAAGATAAGAAAGACGTGCCCCAGATTGCCGACGATGGTCAAACCTAGTCCCATCCCTACGCCGAGATAAACCAGCGCGGAGACGATGAGCACTGGGACAAAGGGCAAAGAATAGCCCATAATAAAGTCCGAGGGTTTTGCCGGGGTAGTGAACATTCGCGACAGAAACCCCTTCTCTCTATCGCCCGCAATTATCTCCGCTGCTGTGGCAATTAAAATCATGAGTCCGTAGACGGCTATCCCGGGGAAGTAGAAATTGACAGCCGGATTCTTTATTATGCTTTCCGATCCTTTTAGTTCCACGTTTAATGGAGGGGCCACCCCCAAGAATCCAGAGCCGACGGCCTCTATAATGGGCTTTAATTGTAGACCTGTAATCGGGTCGGCCTCTTTATAGACTAACTCCAAATTGATAGGCTCGTGAACCTGTTGTGCCTGCTGGAATCCTGAGGGGATCAACAAATAGAATGATATTTCGCCATTCTGCAGGTCCTCTTGCGCCTGAGATTCTTCACTATACAGCGGCTCATTCAGTCCGATAGCATCTACGCTTCCAAGATACTGTATGAAGGCAGAGGAATTCTGGGAGCCGTCTTCGTCCACTATGCTCAGCGGGATAGGGCTGGCCTGTGCGCCGCCAGCGGCGGCGATAAATACCAGCATGAATGCAACGGGCATTCCCAGTAGAAAGCCCAGAAGGACCGGGTTTCTGGAAATCTCCTTCAAATTCCTTTTGCCAATTTCCCAGAACTTCATTTCTTTCACCTTCCTTCTAGTCTCTAAGCCCTTTCCCTGTTATTTGGATAAAGACGTCCTCCAGGGTTGGCTGCTCTAAGGCAGCAGAGTGGAGAATGACTCCTCTGGAATGGAGATAGTCCACTATCTCTTTGAAGTCCAGGTCCTTGTGGGAAATCTTAAGCTGCCCCTTAGTCACCGCCACCCTCGAGTATTTGCTGTGCAAGTCCGCTATGACCTCAGCGGCAAGGTCTTCTGTTGAGACCACCATGTTGCGCATCCCAAACGTATTTGTTTTTAGCTCTTGTGACGTACCTAAAGCTACAACCCTTCCTTCATCGATAATACCTATTCGGTCAGACAGGGAATCTGCCTCCTCCATATAATGAGTAGTGAGAAGGATAGTCTTCTTTCCCTTAAGCCCAGTTATATAGTCCCAGATGGCTCTTCTTGCCTGGGGGTCGAGGCCCAAGGTAGGTTCATCCAGAAATAATACCTGAGGATCAGAGACGAGCGCCATGGCTATGCTGAGCCTGCGTTTCATTCCGCCAGAAAACTTCCGAACCTGGTCTTTGGATCTTTCCATAAGCCCCATCGTCTCCAGCAATTCCTGCGAGCGCCTTCTTACTTGGTTTGAGCTCAGGCCATGAACCTTGCCAATCAGGGCCAGGTTTTCCCAGCAGTTAAGGCGCTCAGACAGAATGGTCTCTTGTGGCGATACCCCGATGAGCTTTTTGACCGCAAATGGTGTCTTGACTACGTCATAGCCCAATATGGAAGCAGTCCCCCGCGTCGGCTCTAAGAGGCAACATAACATCCTGATAGCGGTAGTCTTGCCCGCCCCGTTAGGTCCAAGGAGGGAGAAGAGCTCGCCCTTCTCTATCTCCAGATCAACCCCGTTTACCGCTACCAACCCATCAAACTCCTTGGTGAGCCTAAACGTTTGTACTGCATTCATTTCTTGACTCCCTTCACAAATAATAAGGCACTCATCTAGGTCGGAAAGTTCTGAGGATATTCCATGAGGGCTCTGGCCTTAACTCCCAGATGTATGACGTGTCCACCACGTCTGGATTATTACATTTCCAGCATCCCTTTGTGATGTTTGCCGCCTGCCGGCGGTCCCATCTTTTCATTATCTCATCGAACGAGGAAACTCCCACGTTGCCGTAAGGTTTGTCATGATTGAAGCAGTTCGTCACGTTGCCCTCTGGAGTCACGGTTACAAAAACAAAGGGGACACGGCAAACATAGGGCTTCATATTCAGCAAGTATCTCTGCAGATAAGTTCGGGAATTATTTATGGGATAGCCCTTCTTTTTCAGGCCCAGCAACTCCCTGGCTGCCTGGCGCTCTGATTCTCGCGATGCTAGAGCCTCCTTATTTGTCTCTCCGGTCTCTGCCAAAATTCCTTCTTTTGCCGGGCAGACCCACAGCGATACGCCGAGAGAGCGGGCCAAGTCTGCCATTTGCCCCATCATGTTCTCATTTCCTCGATGGAGGAGACAATTGATCACAATCTTCTTAGGTGAGTTCATCCTCTTGAGGATCTCTATGCCCTCAACAGCCTTGGCGAAAAGACCCGGCATGCCTCTGAATGAATCATGACCCGTGCTCTCCGGATAATCCAGTGAGACTATGATACAGTGGACCTCTCTGCCGATTTCATGTGCTCTGTCTGGTAGAAGAAGTCCGTTGGTGATCACTGTCGTCATCATGCCGTTTTCGCGGGAAGAACGACAGAGCCCGCCGAGGTCTTGGCGCAGGAGAGGTTCTCCACCCCATATCGAATTTGCTACAAAACCTGCATCCTTGGCGCCTCGATAGAGCCGTTCGATCACGCTCGTTTCAAGCTCGTCCGCTTCATTATCACGCCAAATACAGGTCGGGCACTTGCAGTTGCATCGTCCTGTGATTAGATGTGAGAGAAAAAAGGGGCCGTGCCTGCCAAAGCGACTTGCCAGCAGAATCCTAACAAAGCGGGCGACCTCTTTCCGGCCCCACGGCGCTCCCGAAACTCGCTCTCTTTCTGACATGGCACGCCCCCTCCGGCGCGTAAATTAGTGTTCGACTTCACGGCTCCTCGCGAAGATCGTGAGGTTGCCTTCGGCGGAGCCAGAAAACGAAAGCCTCCTGGCAACGACATATTTTCCCAGAAGGTTTCCCCTCAAGTATCGTCTGCGCTGGAGCGTTTCACTTCCGTGTTCGGGATGGGAACGGGTGGTTCCACTCCGCTCAAGTCACCAAGAAGCTCTCTGATTCAGTATAGCCTATCCCGGAAAGAATATGCAAGTTTGTGAGCAGTCTGGGAAACGATTTGCTGCGTTCGTGTGGTATAATCATTCCCAAACTCCATGGACAGGAGGTTTGCCGTCATGGACTGGGGGATGGAAAACCGTCTGGCACGGCTAATTCAGGCGGACGGCCGCTGTTTGTTCTTGCCTGTGGACCACGGGTATTTTCAGGGTCCTATCAAGAAACTGGAGAACCCGCGTAGGACTCTCGAACCGCTTGTTCCCTACACCGACGCCATTTTCGTTACCCGGGGAGTCTTGAGGTCATGTGTGGACCCTGATAAGACAAAACCGATTATCCTCAGAGTCTCCGGGGGCACCAGCATGGAAGGAAAGGACCTGGCTCACGAGGGGATAACCACCTCTATGGAAGAGGCCATCCGGCTCAATGCCTGTGCTGTGGGCATCTCCATATTCGTGGGGACCGATCATGAGCATGATTCATTGCTCAATCTGGCTAAGCTTGTTGATGCAGGACAAAGATATGGCATACCGGTCATGGCAGTTACCGCTGTGGGCAGGGAGCTGGAGAAGCGTGATGAGCGTTATCTTGCGTTATCATGTCGTATTGCTGCTGAGCTGGGCGCTAAAGTGGTCAAGACCTATTACTGTGAGAAATTCGAAAAGGTTACCGGAGGTTGTCCCGTTCCCGTAGTAATTGCCGGCGGGCCCAAGGTGCCTACGCGATATGAAGTGCTCAAATTCGTTTATGATGGCATCCAGAAAGGCGCCATAGGTGTGAATCTGGGCAGAAACATCTGGCAAGATGAGCACCCCGTGGCTATGATCAGAGCCATACGTGCCATTATCCATGAGAACGCTATTCCTGAGCAGGCTTGTAAGCTGTATGACAGTGTGAAGAGCGGGAAGGGCTAGCCACTGAGTCCACAGGCGAGCGTGCTTCTCGGGGCGGGGGCAGGCCCTGCCTCTACCAATGCCAAATGTCAAGATCCAAA
>CAYFSE010000167.1:0-1516 GCA_964345725.1 uncultured Dehalococcoidales bacterium | reverse complement strand
ACACACGGTTGAAACAGCATATAGAGGCGTTGTTTCCATATTAATAGCCTGCGCTCCCAAGTTTGAAGGCAAGATACTTAGAGGCCAATACGGCGCTGGCAAGGTCACGATTTGGGATTGCGGAATATATGAGACAAAGTCTTGGAGTGATACAAAGATAGAAGTCACCTTCTATGGTAAAAAGTTGCATGGTGATTATGTGTTGCGTTGGATGGAAAAGATGAATAACTGGCTACTATGGAAGCGCTGATGGTATAGCTGATATTAGGCATTATCAGTTAGGTGTAACAAGGCTGTTTTGATTGGTAAGTCAACTATATGGCTTTTTTAGATTAGCGCTTGCTTGGAAGAAGGGCACACGGTAAAATGATAGCACGTTCAGAATTCGGAACAGAGATATGGACTTGAATTTTACCGAAGAGCAGGAGATGCTGAGGGCATCGGCCCGTGATTTCCTGGAGAAGGAATGCCCTGAGAGTGTCGTCAGAGAGATAGAGGCGAGCGACCTGGGCTATTCTCCAGACCTTTGGAGAAAAATTGCCGACCTGGGCTGGCTGGGACTTGTCTACCCGGAACGGTACGGGGGTACCGGAATGAGCATTGTTGACCTTGCCGTTCTCTGTGAGGAGTTCGGCCGGGCGATGTTCCCCAGCCCGTACCTGTCCACAATAGTACTGAGCGGCTTGACGATTCTCGAAGCCGGCAATGACAAGCAAAAGGATGACATACTGCCAAGGGTAATCAATGGGGACGTGATTATCGCTCTAGCTCTGAGCGAGCCGGAATCGAGCTGGGAAAGTATGGCGTTGAATCCCGAGAGTGTAATAATTTCGGCCACCCGCGATGGCGATGATTACCTGCTCAATGGCGTCCAGCTGTTTGTCCATGATGCTAACATTGCCCGCGCCTTCCTGGTTCCTGCCAGGACAAGGGCAAGCGGTGATCCGAAAGATGCCATAACACTGTTTCTCATTAATGCTGAGAGTCCAGGCATCAATGTGACACGACTCGCCACCACTGCCGGTGACAACCAGTGTGAGGTAATTTTCAGCAAGGTCCGAGCTCCTAAGGGAAACATCATTGGCAGACTGAACGGCGGTTGGGCACCTCTGTCGCAGTCCATGCAAATCGGAGCAATTATGTTGTCCGCCCAAATGCTGGGGGCAGGAGAACGTCTGCTTGAGCTTTCGGTGGAAGACTACGAGACTCGAATCCAGTCCGAGATGCCCGGTGAAGTTAGGCAATACAACGAGGAATACCTCTCCCACCTGCGTAGCGACATCGAAGGTTGCCGGGGGACAATCTATCTGGCAGCCAAAAAGCTAGCCAGGGGTGAGCCATGCGACTTCGAAATTACCATCGTCAAGGGCTGGAGCACCTATATTCATAAGAAAGCTAGCTCGCAGGCACCTCAAGTGTCAGAATCTTAAGACTGAGTAACTCGTCCCTCATCTTCCCGTTGAATGTCTTGATGTACCCTCTTGGCGGTCATAAGAAAGAGCGGCAGAGAGTACTT
>CAYFSE010000166.1:0-7368 GCA_964345725.1 uncultured Dehalococcoidales bacterium | reverse complement strand
GCGGTGGTGTCAGGTTACTGCTGTCTGCAGCGTGGGCAGCCAAGGGGACTTTTAGTTCCGCTCGCAACTGAGCAAGGGCACCAATATGATCGATGTGACTATGAGTCAAGAATATGTATCTGACCGTGATATCCTTCAGTCGGTCTATGATGGTCTTCGGCTCTGCAGGAGCATCTATCAGCGCACCATCCCGTGTTCTTCGGCAGGTCAAAACGTAGGCGTTCGTCCCAAAGGGACCGAGCTCAAGCCTGTCAAGCCGGATAGCATCATCTTCGGCCACGATTGTCATAGTTCGCCATACCTTGATTTGACCGTGTATTCCCCATTATACCATGAGGCGAGAACGATTGGTTGCCAAGCACCAACGAAGTCTCATTGACTGCCAACGGAAAAGCAAAGTAGAATTCGTCCCAATGTATAACAAGACTGTGTTCGACAATGGTTTGAGGGTTGTCACTAGCACTATGCCCCACAGCCGATCAGTATCCGTTGCTGTCCTCGTGGGCACTGGCTCCTGCTACGAAACCAACAAGGAAGCTGGCGTCTCCCACTTCGCCGAGCATTTGTTTTTTAAAGGCACAGAGCGCCGGCCAACCTCCACGGAAATAACTCAAGATATTGAAGGTGTTGGCGGCATAGTCAACGGTGGCACAGACAAGGAGATAACAGTCTATTGGTGTAAAGTCGCCAGTCCTCATTTCTCCATCGCGCTGGATGTGTTATCTGACCTCTTGCTCAATTCTCGCTTTGACATCAAGGACATCGAAAAGGAGCGGCAGGTCATCATGGAGGAAATCAACATGAACCTGGACCTTCCTCAACACAGGGTAAGCATGCTGGTAGACCAGCTGCTATGGCCTGAGCAGCCGCTGGGGCGCGAGGTAATCGGATACAAGCAGACTGTGTCGTCCCTAACAAGAGCGCAACTGCTGAATTACGTTGCCCGCAGATATATGCCCAATAACACCGTGCTCAGCATTGCCGGCAACATATCACATGAGGAGGCGGTTTCTGAAATCGAGCCACTGTTCGATAACTGGCCTGCTGCCGAGCTAGTGGCCGACTATACAGCCAATGATGAGCAAACAGAAGCCAGGTTGCGTATTGAGCCCAAAGACATCGAACAAGCGCATCTTTGCCTGGCAGTTCACGGCTTTTCTCGCTCCCATCCTCGACGTTTTGCCATTGATCTGCTTAACACAGTTCTGGGCGGTGGCATGAGCAGTCGCTTGTTCGTGGAGATACGCGAGCGCGGGGGACTAGCCTATGATATTCACAGTTATACCGAGCACTTCCTCGGTTCAGGGTCATTTGGTATTTACGCTGGGGTTGACCCTGAAAAGACAGAAACTGCTGTGGCCGCCATCATCAAAGAGTTATCTAAGATTAAACAGGGAATCGCGCCCAGTGAGCTTACCAGGGCCAAGGAACTATCAAAGGGAAGACTATATTTGCGATTCGAGGATAGCCAGAACGTGGCGTTGTGGTACGGTAGCCAGGAAATATTGCTGCAGCAAATCCTAGACATAGACGATGTTATTTCTATTGTGGATGCCATATCCCTGGATGAGCTACAGGAAGTGGCTAGTGAGACTTTAACCGACAAAGGGCTCAATCTGGCCATAACGGGACCAATTAAAGAAGATAGTCTGATCAACGAAAACACCTTAAGGCAATTGCTTAAGCTTTAAGGTTGTAAAGAAAGAACCGCCTCGCGGCGGTTCTTTCTCTCGTTATCGGAGAAATCAGTTGCGGCTTAGTACTCCGGGTATCCTCCTCCCGGTGGCATCGCCGGTGTCTTTTCCTTTTCGGGAATGTCAGTCACCAGAGATTCGGTCGTCAAAATCATCGAGGCAATGCTGGCACCATTCTGTAAAGCACTTCTCGTAACCTTCAGCGGGTCAACAATGCCTCTCTCTACCATGTTTACACCCAGTTCATCTTTGAGGGCATCGTAGCCTATGCCGCGTTTGCTTTCCTTCACACTATTTATTACTACTGATGCTTCTCTCCCACTGTTTGTAGCGATACACCTCAGAGGCTCTTCGAGAGCTCGTTTCAAGAGATTGCCCCCCGTGGCCTCATCTCCTTCTAACTTGAGCTTCTTCAAGGCGGACAAGGCATTGAGCAGAGCAACCCCTCCCCCAGGCAGGATACCCTCTTCTACAGCGGCCCGAGTAGCCGACAAAGCATCTTCTACACGGTGTTTCTTCTCTTTAAGTTCTGTCTCCGTGGCCCCACCCACTTTTACCACCGCCACGCCCCCTGCCAATTTAGCCAGTCTTTCCTGCAACTTCTCCTTATCATAATCTGAGGTACTGATATCGATCTCGGATCTGATCTGTTTGATTCGGCCCTCAATGTCTTCGGTCTTGCCCTTACCCTCAACAATCGTGGTGTTATCCTTGTCCGAAATCACCCTTCTGGCTTGTCCTAAGTCCTGCACAGTCACCGAATCCAGTTTCCTGCCCACTTCTTCCGATATAACAGTGCCCCCGGTGAGAACGGCTATATCTTGAAGCATGGCCTTTCTCCTGTCACCAAATCCAGGCGCCTTTATCGCGAGGGGAGATAGGGTGCCTCTTAATTTGTTGACCACCAGTGTAGCCAGGGACTCACCCTCGATGTCTTCAGCGATAATAACCAGATTCTTGGATACTTGAACGATCTTTTCAAGAGCCGGCAATATGTCATTTATGGCAGAAATCTTCTTATCAGTGATGAGGATATACGGGTCTTCCAGTTCTGCTCTCATCTGTTCGGCGTTGGTGATGAAATATGGACTGATGTAGCCGCGGTCGAACTTCATGCCCTCAACATATTCAGTCTCGAATTGCAGCCCCTTGCCTTCTTCCACAGTGATAACGCCGTCCTTGCCCACTTTCTCCATAACGTCAGCAATCAAGTTGCCAATTTCCTGGTCGATAGCCGATATAGCGGCTACCTGGGCTACCTGTTCTCTACCAGCCACAGGTATGGACATCCTCTTAAGCTCTTCAACTATGGCTTCCACCCCTTTCTCAATTCCGTGCTTCAGGGCCATGGCATCAGCACCAGCGGCGATGTTCTTAAAGCCTTCACCAATGATCGCCTGAGCTACAATAGTGGATGTACTGGTGCCATCACCACACTGGTCATTGGTCTTAGTCGCTGCCTGTTTTACCAGCTGCACGCCCATATTCTCAAACGGGTCGGGCAGCTCTATTTCTTTGGCTATAGAAACACCGTCGTTGAGAACCGACGGAGCGCCCCATTTTTTGTCCAATGCTACAGGCCGTCCCCGCGGCCCGAGAGTCACCCTTATAGCATTAGTTAAGACGTCTACGCCATTCTTTAGCGCCTTCCTTGCTTCTTCACCGAAAATAATCTGTTTTGCCATTCGCTTACCTCCTTTTCTTAACTCGTCTTAGCCAGAATATCGCCTTCACGCATGATAATCAGCTCTTCGCCGTCTAGCTTAAACTCAGTGCCAGCATATTTGGAGTAGATAACTTTATCGCCTTTCTTCACTTCCATGGCAATGCGGTCGCCTTCTTCAGTCAACCTGCCCGGACCGACGGCAATGATTTTGCCTTCCTGGGGCTTTTCCTTGGCCGTATCCGGCAAGACTATCCCTCCTTTGCTTACTTCTTCTTTGGGTGTGGGTTTTATGACCACCCTATCTCCCAAAGGTTCAATTTTGGCCATATTGCCTCCTTTTTTGGATTTATTTTAGCACTCGACCCTTAAGATTGCTAACTTTCTATTATAGCAAGAAAAACCAAAAAAGCAAGAGATGTGTGCCGGAAATTGGCGAATTCTTCTTGAATTGTTACACTGAACCGTGTATCATGTTTAACCAATGGAGCAACGAAGAAAAGGGAAACCACAATGGAATAAGGAACAGGTTCGGGCGCTGAGGCAACATCTCAACTTCAGTCAAGCAAGACTAGCTGAAGAACTGGGCACGCGGCAGCAAACAATCAGCGAATGGGAAAACGGAATGTACCGACCTCGCGGAGCATCAGCTACGCTGCTCAGCATAATCGCTGAGCGTAGCGGTTTTGCTTACAAAGCTAGAGAGAAACCGGATGAATCAAAACAATAGGTGTTTTTCTTCGCATGGTTACACGTAGTCGAATAGAATTCTCGGAAAAGCAAGCGGCGCTAGTATGGCAACAAGCGGTAGGGACCGCCCTGATTTCCACGGAAGACGAGCAGGTCAATGTAATCTACCCCGGCAGAATCAACGGGGATAACGGCCCCGATTTTCGGGATGCGGTCATTGTAAATGGAGTTCGTCTGACGAAGGGGGACGTAGAAGTTCACGTTAGATCCAGCGACTGGTATGGCCACGGGCATCATACCGATACTGCCTATAATAACGTCATCCTTCATGTTGCGATGTGGCGTGATTGTAGTTTACCTACCCTGCTACGGAGCGGCAAACCAATTCCCCTGCTATGCTTGGCCAGGGCACTGCGGTACCAAGCTTATTTGCTACCTCACAGACTTCCGTGCTTCCGGATACTGGACCACATGGATAGGCCGACTCTAAAGAAGATATTGACCACCGCCGGTGAAGAAAGGTTCAGGCAGAAGGCAACGCATTTCCAAACTGAGGTCCTTAGCCCAGCACTCAGCACATTGAGTGTTGGGCATGTGGCCAGCCAGGTCCTTTTCCGAGGCATCATGAGGACCTTGGGCTACGCCAAAAACACAGAACCGTTCGAAGACCTCGCCGACAGACTGCCCCTCAGTTTCATCGAATCCAGAGAGGGCTTGGCCATGAAGCAAGCCTTGCTATTAGGCACAGCCGGGTTATTGCCTTCTCAGAGACGGCAGGAAGAGCTTTTCAGAGAAAAAGAAGTCCAAGAATTGGAGCAAATATGGCAGTCAGCGGACATAAAGGCCGAAACCATGAATGATAGTGACTGGATCCTCTCGAACATATACCCCAATAACTCACCGGTGCGGCGCATTGTTGCCCAGAGTTGCCTCATTGAGCGCTACTCCGGCAGAGGCTTGCTGGCTGGCATATTACAGCTAGTGAAGGACACACCCTTGTCGGACGTACACAGGGTGTTGCGGAATGGGCTGACTGTAGATAGTGACGGCTATTGGCGAGACCACTTCGATTTTGGCATCAGAAGCAAAACAAGGATGTCGGCTCTTCTGGGAAGCAGCAAGGCATCTGAGATTGTCGTCAACGTGATATTGCCCTTTGCTTCTGCCTGGGGAGGATTGGCCGGCCAAGCGAAGTTAATGGAGCACCCGATAGAGCTTTACCGCAACTACCCCAGATTAGCTGAAAACTGTATAACTCGTCACATGGCCAAGCAGCTTTGTCTTGAACGGCTTTCTGATTTCACTGCCTGTCATCAACAAGGCCTTATCCGCATCTTCAGGAACTACTGCCGGGAAGGACGATGCAGTCAGTGTCCTATCGTTGGGTAACAGACCCACGGGATGATGACAAACTTCCAGAAATGAGTTATCATACAGGCGAGGGGCAGTGGGCAGTCACGGGAAACTCGATAGACATGCCGATTCCTCGACAGCACACTCCACCCAAGGAGTAGCCGTTTGAGGGACGTGCTGGTTCATAATAGGCACGGGAGGCGAGGTCACCCTTCGTCCCGATCGCGGAATCCACCCAAGCAATCTGCAAGCCTGGAGATTACTTATTTTCTGACACGTAGAAGGAGGTAATGAATGACTGATTTCGGAAAAACACTCGTCGAGTATGTGGAATCCAGACAAGCATTCGAGCGGATGGTCATCTTGAATGATGAGAGAACAGGACTTGAAGTTAGCGTTGTTGTTCACGACACTACACTGGGTCCGGGTCTGGGCGGCACCAGGTGGTATGCCTTCCCTACCCGAACCGAAGCTTTTGTTGATAACGTGCGACTGGCCAGAGATATGACCTACAAACTGGCCCTGGTCGTGGGCGAGGACACTGAATTGGCGCAAGCCGGGGTTAGTTTCGGCGGTGGTAAGGCAGTGATTCGGGGCAACTCAACGCAAGACAAGGACAAGAGAAAGGAACAGCTACGAGCCTATGCAGCACTCATAAACAGCCTCGCAGGTGGATTCGTGACTTCGGTGGATGTAGGAACCTCTGTGGAAGATATGATAGCAATGAAGGAGCTGACCAAATGGGTGGCCGGACTGCCCAAGGAAATGGGAGGAAGTGGCGATCCTTCACCAGCAACGGCTCAAGGAGTTGTTTGGGGGATGAGAGCTTGCCTGGAAGCAGTGTATGACAGCGACTCCTTCAAGGACAAGACTGTTGCCATTCAAGGCATTGCCGGAAAAGTGGGTAGCATCCTAGCCAGAGACTTGGCCCGCCAGGGAGCCATACTTATCGGATCGGGAGGCATAAACCAGGCAGCCGCTCAGAAGATCTCTACAGAATTAGGTGCCAAGCTAGTTCCCCCGGATGAAATATATGAACGGAAATGTGATGTGTTCGCGGCCTGCGCCATGGGCGGGATACTCAATGATAACACCATCCCCAAACTGAGATGCCGCATCACTGCCGGGGGAGCCAACAATCAACTGTGGGAACCTGTCCGACATGCGGCAATGCTGCATGACAGAGGGATCCTGCATGCCCCCGCGTTCTGGATAAACGGAGGAGGCGTCATCAACGTTGCTCATGAGCTCCATCCAGCAGGCTATTCTGAGGAGAGAGCCTCCGCAGACGTGAAGAAGATCTATGACCGAGGCAAGACCATAATGGACATCTCGCGCAAGGAAAAGGTACCGCCTTACACTGTCGCTATCAAGCTGGCCGAAGACAGGATTGAGAAGGCTAAGAGAGCAGGCCGTCCGGCAACATCGAAATGATCCAAGATAATAACCATGCGCTGTCTGAACAGCAATTCGGTAACCTAGTCGCAAGAGGCAACCGAATGCGGTTTCACCTGAGTAATATCCAGGCCGAGATATCGACCGCGACTGTGCTTCACAACAGATTTGCAGCGGGATGCAAGTCGGAGACATCCCGGATGGCAGGGCAGAGAACACTCGCAAAGTGCCAGGGACACACTGTAACCCGACCCGGGGGTGATTCTCCGCTCAGCGGAACGGTGGAGCGACGGCAGACATTGCACATGTTCTCAGACAAGGCCAACACATGCCAAAGGGAACAGTAGTAATTGACCTAGAGCGCTGCAAGGGCTGCGGCCTGTGTGTCGCTTTCTGTCCTCAGGATGTGCTTGGCTATTCGGACGATTATAACCGGAGCGGGTACAACATTGTACACATGAAGGAGCCTGAACGTTGCACCGGATGTGCCTTTTGCGCACAAACACGTCCCGACGTAGCGATTGAACTCTATCGAAAGAAGAAACCGCCGCAAAGGAAGTGATACTCTAGACA
>CAYFSE010000165.1:0-2069 GCA_964345725.1 uncultured Dehalococcoidales bacterium | reverse complement strand
TTTTAATGAGAAGGATTAGGAGCGGGGTGATAGCCGTTCTCCTCGGATACAACCGACATAGTGCCAGCAAGGATAATCTTTAACGATCGGAGGATAACTCATGCACAGCACAGCTAGTTATGGTCTCTGGCCATTGGTCATCGGTCATTCTTTGTTCATTCTGATCTTCGCACTCAGCTTCTTTCGGCCTCGCACCAAGCGTGACTGGAGAACCTTCGGCACGTTCTCGGCCTTTATTGTAGCCCTGTTTACGGAGATGTATGGCTTTCCGCTGACCATCTACCTCTTGTCAGGCTGGCTTGGGAGCCGATTCCCCGAAGTCGACTGGCTTTCCCATAACGCCGGGCACATCCTGCAGACCATTCTGGGCTGGGAGGGCGATGCGCATTTCGGTCCGCTCCACATCATGAGCGAAATATTTATCTTCGGTGGATTCTTCTTGCTCGTTGCTTCTTGGAGGGTTCTGTTCAGGGCACAACGGGTTCACAGGCTTGCGGTCACTGGCCCATACGCCAGGATCAGGCACCTGCAGCACACGGCACTTATTGCGATTATGCTAGGCTTCCTAGTGCAATGGACTACCTTGCCCACACTGGTGATGTTCCCAATCTTGGTATGGACTTATTTGCGGCTGGCACTGAGGGAGGAGAGCCAGGTTTTGGCAGAGTTCGGAGAACAGTACATCCGCTACGCTGAGCAGACACCGCGCTTCATCCCACGACTCTGGGGAAGGAAAAGGCCCTTAGGACCTCCGGTGTTAAGGGAGTCGTAAAGAGCCCGGCAGACAGAAGGCACCTATTATATCGTCATGGTGAAAAGAAGATCGGAGAAAAGCTGTGAGAGATAAAGATAGTACGAGAGGCGATGTTTCGCATGCAGAAGACGTGGCGGCTCACAAGAATGAATTGCAATCTGGCCAGGTAGCTGGGAGTCATTTCTCTGCGGCGCGAGATCTGCCCAAGCATTATGAAGCAGAGAGAAAACTCCTCATAGGCGCTGAGGTTAGTCAAGAAAAGTACGGAAAACACGCCTGGCAGATTTCCAGGTTGGGCCCCTATCTTATAGGGATTGCCGCTGCTTTCAGTGTAATGGGATTCTATCTCGGTCTGCTGACGCTCACCTCAAGCCTCTATAATGCCTGGATGGAGTTCAAAGCATATGCGGAGTGGATTGTGGCACTCGCCGTGGGCTTGGGTGTCCAGGCGACTTTATTTTTATTTCTCAGGAAGAAGCTTCGAGGGGAGAACCTGAAAGGGGCGAAATGCAGTCTGGCTGCATCAGGGGGCATGTCTACCTCTGCTATGGCCGCGTGCTGCGCCCACTACCTCGTGAATATACTGCCAGTGCTTAGTCTACCCTTTCTTTCGGCAGCAGCAGCTAGTCTGGCACTTTACCAGACGCATTTCTTCATGGCGGGCGTGATTTCTAATGTGGTGGGAATCGGACTTATGCTCCGAATGATGAAGAAGAACGGCATAATTTCAGCAGAGGCCTTCGCAGGTCTTAGCAACGCAAGGCTTCGATGGATGAAATAACAAAGGAGATAGAAACATGAAACAACGAAAGTCTTTTGGTTTAAAGAAGGGATTGATTCTTGTAGGCACACTGGCCATGTTCAGCCTGGCCACCGGGGCGAACGGCTATGAATCAAAATCGAGTCGGGAAAACAGGGTGAGGGTCGATGTACGGCCTGTTTCTTTAACTCCAAGCCAACCGGCAAAATTCGAGGTACGGATGAACACTCACTCCGGCAGCCTTAGCCAAGACATGGTCGCTGTCTCGACGCTTAAGGACGATCAGGGACGCCACTATGATCCAGTGAGTTGGCAGGGGTCCCCACCAGGTGGCCACCATCGCAGAGGAGTTCTGGAGTTCCCCGCTCTTGAGGGGAATCCGAGAACCGTCACTCTGATCATCAGGAACATCGCTGATGTGCCTGAAAGAAAGTTTGAATGGAGGATGAAGCTGTAACCTTAGCTAGGAGGTATCGCAATGGAACAAAAAGCAGTATATATTCCTGCGATTTCATGTGGGCACTGCATAATGACCATCCAGCGTGAGGTCGGTAA
>CAYFSE010000164.1:0-18030 GCA_964345725.1 uncultured Dehalococcoidales bacterium | reverse complement strand
CGGGGAAATCATACAGGCAGGTTTTGTCAGGGAAATTTTTGCTACGCCGAGAAACAGGCAAGTAGCTGAGTTTGTCGGTATGGAGAACATCATAGAAGGTGTTATAGGTGAAAGCAACGAAGGCATAATCACGGTAAACATAGGCGGCAATGCACTACAGGCAGTTTCTAACTACGCCGCCGGAAAGGAGATATGCGCTTGCATCCGGCCTGAAGATATCACATTACTGATAGCTGATAACTATCGACAGAAAGCCGTCAGGAGTTCAGCGAGAAATTCATTCCAGGGCAAGGTCACCCGAGTGACCACCATTGGACCGCTGAGCCGGGTGGAAATAGATTGCGGGTTTCGTCTGGTAGCTTTAGTCACCAAAATATCAGCAGAAGAATTAGATTTGCAGCCAGGCAAGGAAGTCTATGCTGGTTTCAAAGCTACGGCGGTCCATATTGTGGAAAAAGGGATAAGCCGATGACTGGAATTACTGATTCCTACGGACGCAGGATAAACTACCTGCGGATTTCAGTTACCGATCGCTGTAACGTGCGCTGCCTTTATTGTATGCCACCTGAGGGTGTCCCCCAGATACCACATAGCGAGATTCTTTCCTACGAGGAAATTCGGACTGTCGTCCAGGCAGCAGCAGAGCTAGGCATCAACAAAGTAAGGCTGACCGGTGGCGAGCCCCTTGTCCGGGCTGACTTTCCCGAGCTCGTTAGGATGCTCTCTCAAATAAAGGGAATTCAAGAGCTGTCGTTGACGACCAATGGGATCCTTCTACGGAATTGTGCCCTGGAACTCAGGCAGGCAGGTCTGTCCAGAGTTAACATAAGTCTGGACACGCTTAAGGCCGACAGATTTCAATACATAACGCGTCTAGGAAAATTAAAAGATGTCCTTGCAGGCATCGAGGCGGTAGAGGAGGCTGGCTTCTGCCCGGTCAGAATAAACACAGTGGTCGTGCGAGGCATAAACGATGATGAGATACTGGATTTCGCCACGATGACCTACAAAGATGGGTGGCATGTGCGATTTATCGAGCTCATGCCTTTTAGGGGTGTAGTAGAGTTCATACCATCCATCGAGTTGCGACAGCACATCGGTCTGCTTGGCAAGCTTGAGCCTTGTACATCCGTAAGTGGCAACGGACCTGCCAGATACTACCGCTTAGCTGGAGCCAAGGGCACCATAGGCTTCATCAGCCCCCTCACCGAGCTTTCCTTTTGCTCCCACTGTAACCGTGTGCGACTTACTCCAGACGGCAAGCTACGCCCCTGCCTTCTGGGAGAGGATGAGATTGACTTAAAAGGGCCGCTACGCGACAATGCCTCCACGGAGCAGCTAAAATGCCTCATTTTGAAGGCGGCTGCTGTTAAACCGGAGCATCATCATTTGAAGGAAACAAATGACAGGCCGGTGAACCGAAAGATGTCGCAGATCGGAGGTTGAGAATGGAGCCAGGGAAAATTCACATGATAGACGTTACGCGGAAAAAAGCCACGGAACGCCAGGCGGTTGCCAAAGGCAAGATACGGATGAAGCCTGCTACCTTAGAGCTCATCCGCAAAGGGGAATTGGAAAAGGGAGACGTCTTAGCCGTGGCGAGGACAGCTGGAATCATGGCTGCCAAAGAAACTGACCGCCTTATACCTCTGTGTCATCCACTCCACTCCACCCACATTTCAGTTGACTTTCACCTGCCTAAAATTGGCCGAGCCATCAGTTCTGGTGAGTGCTCGGTTGAGATCACAGCCAGCGCCAAGGGCATAGGGAAAACAGGGTTTGAAATGGAAGCGCTGGTAGCTGTGGCTGTAAGCGCTCTCACCATCTATGATATGTGCAAGGCAGTGGACAGAAGCATGATTATTGAAACGGTTCGTCTGGTGAAGAAGAGCGGAGGCAAGAACGGCCTGTATCTAGCCGATTAATTCGCCCAAAACCATGTTAACCGCTTCAGGAATTGCCTGCTCCACCTCGGGCGTGCATTTCTCGCTGAAGGTAGTAATATCCTTTGCTTCTACAGCAAATACTGTGATCTGTTGGGGCATTCCCAGGTTGAGCATCTTCCCCAGTTCCAGAGCGGTAGCCAGATTTGTCTGATGAGGCGAGGAAAGGTGCTGGGTGAGGGCGAAATCCTCAGTCCGCATACGATATATGTGGCCTGCCTGACCTTCCTCCGTTTGGATGGCATCAATGATAATAACCTTATCGTAGCCGACAATTGAATCCAGAATGCTGAGGCCAAGGGCACTTGTTTCAGATACAGCTACTTGGGGGTCCTTAACCTTGTTGCCTACCTCTCGGGCCACCCTAATCCCCACCCCATCATCGGATAGAATAGGATTCCCCAACCCCAAAACCAGGGTTTTCATTCCTACCTGACAGAACTTGTTACTGCAGGCCCTGGCTCAGTTTCGTGACCTCGTTGCCCTGGGCATCATAGATAGTCACTTCCAGGGGCAATTGGCCAGGCAAAGCATGCGTAGCACAGGACATACATGGGTCATAAGGACGCCATGCCATCTCAATACGGTTAAGTAATCCTTCCGTTATCTTCACGCCAGGCTTTATGAAATCTTCGGCTGCTTTCCTAATTGACATGAACAAAGCGGCATAGTTATTGGTGGTGCCCACGATGAGGTTGCACTTCTTTATCACCCCTCTTTCATCAGTTATGTAATGATGGGTGAGAGTGCCTCTCGGTGCCTCCACAATACCCACTCCTTCGTCGGGCTTTGCCGTTGGTATGTTGCGAATATTAGGGCTCGTTATTTCGGGGTCCTTACTGAGCTCCAGCAACCTCTCGGCAGCATAAAGAAGCTCGATAAGGCGAGCCCAGTGGGTCGCCAGAGTAAAGTTGGCTGGCTTACCACCAAGAGTGGAGTACATCTTTTCGTATTCTGCCTGAGCCAAGGACGTCGCCATACCATCGGCAGCATTCAGTCGGGACAAAGGTGTGGCTCGATAAACTCCACTGTCTTTGCCGTCAACAAAACCCTTCCAGCCAACTTTCTTGAGATAGGGAAATTTAAGATAAGTCCAGGGTTCAACTCGTTCAGCAACATGTTCCAGATACTCCCGGGGAGCATACTTGCACAACTCTTTACCATCGGGGCCAACCACTCGTACTTTGCCATCGTAGAAGTTGACCTTGTTGTTCTTATCCACCAGGCCCATGTTATAGGACTTCTGGGTAAACGTATCACTCAGAATCAGATCCAGATATCCCTTGTTTTTGAGAACAACGTCATCTAAGACCTTGAGCGATAACTTGGCAAACTCCACCGACTGCTTGGCTATTTCCTCTATCTTTGCTCTTTCCTCTTCATTGATGGCCCTGCTCACACCGCCAGGCAGTCCAAAACAGGGGTTTATGGGACGCCCACCAACTGTTTGAATAATCCAGTGGTTCTGTTTGCGGGTGTTTATTACAGCACCGCCCAGCTCCAATCCTACTTTGCCGATTACTCCAAGGATATTGCGTTCCGCAGGAGAAGCATCCGGACCCATAACGAAATCAGGAGCAGCAAGGATATAGAAGTGCGTAGTATGGTCAGTCACGTAAAAAGCGCTATATAGGAGCTCACGCAGCTTCTTGGCAGTGCTGGTTGGTTCCACATGAAACAGGTCATCTAAGGCTTTAGTTGATGCCATGTGATGTGCCTCAGGGCAGACTCCACAGATGCGCTGGGTTATCTGCGGCATATCCTCAGCCGGGCGCCCCTCGGAGAATTTCTCAAATCCCCTGAGTTCAGGAATCTGAAGATAGGTATTGGCTACGCTACCATCCCCGTTGAGAAAGATGGTAATTTTGCCATGACCTTCAAGGCGAGTAATAGGATCAATCGTTATTCTCTTCATTTTATCCTTGCCCTCCTAAGCAATGAATCTGGCAGACTGTAACGGTAGAAAGTACCTGCGGGGTCAGGAATATCATCAACTATCTTTTGAATTTCCTCGGGGTCATTTGAGTCAATGATAGAAGAGAGAGCACTCAAAAAATGAGCTCCCTGGTCAATCACTCCTTCCACCGGTCCGTAACAACCAGTGCAAGGCATATTAGCTTGAGGGCAGAGAGCACCACAGCCACCCCTAGTAGCTACACCGTAGCACAACAATCCCTGTTCCAGTAAACACTTCTCCGGCTCCGGTATCATTTCGTAAGGTCGATAGAATTTCTTGATTTTCTTTTCTTCTTTCTTACGGGGACACTCTTCGCAAAGAGCCTTTACCGAGTGGCTTATGACAGTCCCTTTCGGTGGTAACTTGCCCGAAATCAAAGCTTCGAGGGCAAGCCAGGTAGTCTTCTCTTCAGGGGGACAGCCGGGGACGAAATAATCAACATCCACAGTCTGGCCTAGAGTCCTAACCACATCATAAAGCTCGGGAAGCTCAAGCTCACCCTCAGGAACTTTGACTTTTGTCTGAGGGAAGATCTTCTTAGGATTATCAGTTGATGGTGTTTCAATGTAGGCACGATCCATTGTCATCTGCCGGTTGTAGAGATTGGACAGCCCTGGTATACAGCCCTCATGAGCGCAAGAGCCATACGCTATCATTATCTTGGATTTGGCTCGCAACAGCTTAGCCATGTGTTCGTTCTCTTCATTTCGAATAGCTCCGTTGAAAAGGCAGACATCTACACTGTTATCTGCCATCTTCTCCACGTCAGCGTACTTAGAATCGATGCCCACCGGCCAGAACACGATGTCGGCAACTTCAGCCAGCTTCAGTATCTTTTCGTGTATAGCCAAAGTCGCAATCTCACATCCACCACAGCTAGCCGCCCAATAGAGCGCTATCTTGAGTTTAGCCATGTTTTGCCTCCTTAGAACTCTGCTTCGAATTGCCCGGCGAATTTGGTCCAAGTTTCTTTATGGATTGCGTGAAACTGCTAGTGACCTCAGCGAATTTTGCTCCTTCGGACGCGGAAACCCACTCCAGCCGGACCCTTTCCTCCTCTATACCAAGCTGCTTCAACATCTTCTTCAGCAGCGGGATGCGGCGCAATGTCTTGTAATTTCCTTCGATATAATGGCAATCACCAGGATGGCAACCAAGAATCAACACGCCATCAGCACCGATGCTGAGTGCCTTAATGACGAAGAGGGGATTCACCCTGCCGCTGCACATGACCCTAATTATCCTGATGGTAGGAGGGCATTCGATTCTAGAAGTGCCTGCCAGGTCAGCACCGGCATAGGAGCACCAATTACAACAAAAAGCTACTATTCTTGGTTCGAAGTTGTCCATCTATCCTTAAAGATCAAAGAAAAAGGGTAGTTCCAACTCACCCTTGCTTGCCCGCTCGATAGCACGGACAGCCGCACCATTATACTGGTTCTTGAGAATAACTACAATAGACAATCTATATGATAGACTATTTGACACTACCCCTTCAAATACTCATCCATGGCCTTGGCCGCACGTCGAGCAGCGCCCATAGCACTTATTACCGTAGCAGCGCCGGTAACTATATCGCCACCAGCCCAGACTCTGTCCTTCATCGTCTTGCCAGTGGTGTCATCAGCCACTACCGTACCCCACTTGGTTGTCTTCAAATCAGGCGTAGTTCCAGCGATGAGCGGGTTGGGGCGGGTGCCCAAGGCAGCTACCACCATATCCAGCTCCAGGACAAACTCACTTCCCTCCTTGGCAATGGGGCGCCGCCGACCGCTCTCGTCAGGCTCACCCAGTTCCATCTCATAACACTCTATGCCGACGATCCAGTTCGATTCATTGCCGACATATCTCTTCGGGTTAGTCAGCAGCTTGAACTGGATTCCCTCCTCCTTGGCATTTTCAACCTCCTCACGGCGGGCAGGCATCTCTACCTCTGAGCGGCGGTAAATAATGTAAACCTCGTCAGCACCGAGCCGGAGGGCACAGCGGGCTGAGTCCATGGCCACATTACCACCACCAATCACCGCCACTCTTCTGCCCACCAACACCGGCGTATCATATTCAGGAAACTGGTACGCCTTCATCAGATTGACCCGGGTCAGGAACTCATTCGCTGAATAGATGCCATTCAAGTTCTCGCCAGGAATGTCCATAAACATGGGCGCTCCGGCACCAGTACCCAGGAAGACAGCATGGTAGCCGCTATCCAGTAGTTCATCCAGCGTCACCACCTTCCCCACTACGGAATCTAGGCCAATCTTCACCCCCAGGGAAGCGACGTAGGCAACCTCAGCCTGCACAATTTCTTTGGGTAGCCTGAACTCGGGGATGCCATACATCAGCACCCCACCAGCCACATGCAATGCCTCAAAAAGAGTAACGCTATGACCGAGCTTGGCTAAATCGGCAGCCGCAACCAGTCCGGCTGGTCCTGAGCCGACCACCGCCACCTGTTTACCAGTTGGGGTGGGCGGCTCTGCCCTAGGGTCCAGCGCCCCCATATTAGCCCGTTCCCAGTCAGCCACGTAGCGCTCCAAGCGTCCGATGGCGATAGGCGCTCCTTTCTTAGCTAGCGAGCACGATTGCTCACATTGCGTCTCCTGTGGACAAACCCGCCCACAGATGCCGGGCAGGCTGTTCTTGTCCTTTAGTATCCTTACTGCTTCGGGCATATTGTCATCAAGGACAGCCTTGACAAAACCGGGAATATTTATCTCCACTGGGCAGCCATCAGTACAGGGATGCTTGGGACACTGGATACAACGGCTTGCCTCCGCTTTAGCCTGCTCGGCACTATAACCCAGGGCAACCTCGTCAAAGTTCTTACCCCGTGTCTTGGGATCCTGCTTTGTCATTGGTTCTCTGTTGAGATTCAGCTTAGCCATATATGTTGCCAGTCCTCCCTTCAAGAATGCTTGCTCATCCGAGCCTGCCACTCCTCGAAAGAGCGCTTTTCTTCATCAAGATAAGTACGCTGCCGGGCCGAGAGCAGATCCCAGTCTACCTGATGTCCATCAAAATCAGGCCCATCCACGCAGGCAAACTTCGTTACGCCGCCAACCAATACCCGGCAACAGCCGCACATCCCGGTGCCATCAACCATTATTGGATTCAGGCTGACAATAGTCTTCACCCCGAAAGGCCGGGTGGTCAGGGCACAGAACTTCATCATGATGCTCGGCCCGATGGCAATAACCCGGTCAACCTTCTCCCCGCTGTCAAGCAGTTCCTTCAGTGGCTGGGTCACTACCCCTTTGCGACCATACGTGCCATCATCAGTAGTGACTATTAGCTGATGGCTAACACTGCGCAGCTTATCTTCCCAGAAGAGTAAGTCTTTGCTCCGTGCCCCCAGGATGGAGACAATCTTGTTCCCCTTCTCCTTCAGCGCCTTGGCAATAGGCGCTATTGGTGCAGCACCAACCCCTCCCGCCACACAGACTACAGTACCGAAGTTGTCAATGTGCGCTGGTACACCAAGGGGACCAACAAAGTCAGCAATGAAGTCACCCGCTTTCAGCAGCGCCAGCCTGAAGGTCGTCGCTCCCACCTCCATAAATACCACGGTAACACCGCCTTCCTTCCCATCCCAGTCAGCAAGAGTAAGCGGAATACGCTCGCCTCTTTCATCAATCCGGACGACAACAAACTGCCCCGCCTGCGCCTTTGCAGCAACTGCAGGTGCTTCGATTTCGAATAGATGAATCTTCGTCGCTAGAGTCTCCTTATGAGTAATGCGAAACATTGCTGAACTCCTTTCCAATTCATTTAGCTAAACAAAGCTTCAGCCTGCCCTGGGATTTGCTCATCGCTGTAGTGGTGAATGGCAATAGGTCCTGAAGGAGAGGCAGCACCGCAGGTGCCACGACCCTCGAATAATGCTTCATTAATATAGGACACCCTCTTCCCATCTCTGGGCTGAAGCTCAATAACCTCAAAGGGGCACAAGGCTTGGCAAGCCCCATAGCCTGAGCATTCATCTTCATTGACAAATGCATTTATCGCCTCAGCCTTAACATATCCTATTCTTAAGGGACCGGCGGCTCTTGAAGCAGCAGCACAGGCTTGAGAAACTCCTTCAGTTACATCTGTAGGCCAGCGTGCTGAGCCACAGATATGAATTCCGTCCATGGCAAACTCCACAGGGCGGAGCTTTAGCGGCGCTTCCAAGAGAAAGCCAAACTCATCTAAGGAGACTTTAAGCATTTTGGAGACATCTTGGCTATCCCCTGTGGGGATAAGATGAGTAGTCAAAACAAGGATATCACAGGCAAGTTCTACTTCCCTTCTCCGTAGCTCACGGTACACTAAGGTCAACCATGTTTCTATTCCTTGGAATTCTTCACAAAAGGACCTAAGGCTCTAACTTTTTCCGTCATGTCACCGACTATTGAGACAAAGCGGTCGCCTTCAGAAGCCGAAACCCAATCGAGGCGTACTCGATCAGCTTCAATTCCTAGCTGAGGTAGCATCTTGTCCAGTAATGCCATACGGCGTATTGTCTTGTAGTTTCCCTCAGCATAGTGACAATCCCCGGGATGGCAGCCCAAGACCAAAACACCGTCGGCACCTAGCTGAAAGGCCTTGAGAATAAAGGCTGGCTCTACCCGGCCACTGCACATTACCCTGATAATTCGCACATTGGGAGCGCATTTCATCCTAGCTGTGCCCGCCAAGTCGGCACCACGGTAAGAGCACCAATTGCAGAGAAATCCAACAATTCTAGGTTCGAAATTCATACTAATACCCCCTCAATTTCTGCTGCAATCTCCTCTGCGGTGAACTGTTTATGGGTGATTGCTGCGCTGGGACAAGCGGCGACACAGGTGCCGCAGCCCTTACACAGAGCCTCGTTAATTCGGGATACCTTCTCATCCTCGACGAAAGAAATAGCACTGTAGGGGCAGAGCAGATTACAGATGCGGCAGCCCGAGCACTTCTCTTCATCAATAACAGCAGTAGCTGCTTCGAGCTCTACCCTCCCTTTGCTAATCAAGGCCAAAACCCGTGCGGCAGCCGCTGAAGCCTGGGCTACGGCATCAGGTATGTCTTTAGGACCCTGGCAGCAACCAGCGATAAAAACACCATCGGTCATGGTTGCCACCGGGTCAAGTTTAGGATGTCTCTCCAAGAAGAAACCATCGGCACTCCTGGTAATACCGAAGAGCTTCGCCACTCCTGCGGCATCTGCCCTCGGTTCCAAGGCCGTCGCCAAGATCACCATGTCCACCGGGACGCGGAGCATGCTTCCCAGCAGGGTATCCTCGACAAGGACAATGAGCTTCCCCTTCTCCTCGTCAGCTATGGCTTCATCAGTGACTTTGGCTACCTTCCCCCGAATGAAATTGACACCCTCATCCGAAATGCGGTTGTAAAACTCTTCGTAGCCCTTGCCGAAACAACGCACATCTATATACATCTGATAGACCTCAGCAGCTGTTCTTTCCTTTATGAGGTGAGAATACTTCAGCGCATACATGCAACAAACTCTGGAACAATATTCGTGGTAATTCTTGTCACGGCTACCTACACAATGGACAATAGCCACGCTCTTGGGCTCCGAGCCGTCTTTAAGGACTATTTTGCCACCGGTGGGTCCCACAGCATTACATATCCTCTCGAACTCAAGTCCGGTGCAAACACTATCAAACTTCCCATAGCCATAATGCGTAATGGCAGAGGGATCAAAGGCATCGTAACCGGTAGCAATAATGATGTTGCCCACTTCTACCTCGATAATCTGGTCCACTTGCTCGAAATCAATGGCTCCTAGCTCGCAGAATTTTTCGCAGGCACGGCAGGTACCCTTCAAAAAATAGGCACAGTGCTCAGTATCGATAACCGGAATGTTTGGCACTGCTTGAGCGAAAGGAGTATAGATAGCCTTTCTCTGACCCAAGCCCAGGTCAAACTCACTTTCCGCTTTCCAAGGACATTTAGTTACACATACACCACAACCATTGCATTTATCTTCGTCCACATAACGAGCTTTTTTCCGAATCTTTGCTTTAAAACTGCCGACAAAGCCGGAGATTTCCTCCACCTCAGAGTAAGTCATTAATTCGATATGAGGATGCATACCTACCGAAGTCATCTTGGGAGTTAGAATGCAGGCAGAACAGTCTAAAGTAGGGAAGGTTTTGTCGAACTGAATCATATGCCCGCCGATGCTAGGATCCCTCTCCACCAGATAAACCCTGTGCTCAGAATCAGCAATCTCTAGCGCAGCCTGGATGCCAGCAATACCACCACCAATAATCAAAGTATCGGGACCAACTGGAACTTCCCGCAGCTGCAAGGGCTGGTGATAATAGACGCGTCTTACGGCAGCACTTACCAGGGCTTTAGCCTTTTCGGTAGCTTCCTTATGGTCTTCAGTAATCCAAGAACAATGTTCTCGAATGTTAGCCATCTCAAAGAGGTAAGGGTTAACTCCAGCCTCTTGAATAGCGCGGCGGAAGGTTGGTTCGTGCATCAGTGGGGAACATGAGGCAACCACAACCCGATTAAGACCAAGTTCCTTAATATCCTCCTTAATCATATTCTGTCCTGGGTCAGAACACATGAATCTGTAATTGCGAGAGACTACCACCGCAGGTAACGTTCTGGCAAACCCGGTTACTTCTTCTACGTCCACAGTGTCAGCGATATTCAAACCGCAGTGACAGATATAAACACCAATCTTTACATCTTCCATGCTAGCTCCTAGCCAACTACATTGCTTCAGCAATAAGTTCAGCGATATCTCTAACCAGCACAGTCTCTGCCTTGCCCATAGAGAGAACACTGTCCCTATAGTTGAGGAAACAATAAGGGCAGGCCAGAGCTATTGTGTCGGCGCCCTTTGCAACAGCTTGCTCCACCCTTATATCAGAGAATCTTTCCCCCTTCGGCGTATCCATCCAGATCCTACCGCCACCACCACCACAACAAAGACCATCCTCACGAGCATCGGGGAAATCTATTAATTCCAAGCCGCGGATGCTCTGCAATACCTTCCTAGGTTCATCATAGACATCATTATGTCTTCCCAAATAGCAGGGATCGGAATAGATTACTCTCTTGTTTACCTCTCTAGACAGCTTCAGTTTCCCTTGTTCGATAAGTGAAGCCAGGTATTGAGTGGTATGAATCACCTCAAATTTGCCTCCAAGCTCAGGATACTCATTCTTGAAGCTGTGATAGCAGTGCGGTGAGGAAACTACGACAGTTTTGACACCACTACTGGTAAAGAGATTGACATTGTTTTGAGCCAGACTTTGAAATGTGTCTTCATGGCCGGCTTTTCTAATTGATTCGCCACAGCATTTTGCTTCAGTGCCTATAAGCCCGTAATCAATTCCAAGCTTATTGAAGATTGCGACGGTGGACCGAGCTATTGTTCTCACATCAGGATCGTATGAAGGGACACAGCAAGGGAAATAAAGTATCTTGGTACCGGAAGCAAAATTCTTCACGTTGAGGTCTTTCGCCCAGTCATTTCGTCTTTCTGGCGCTTCACCCAGTGGATTACCTACGCCAGTGATGTTCTTAGCTGAAATCCTCAAGGCGTCCGGGACGATACCTAGACCTAGGCTAGCCACAGCTCGACGGATTGCCCGCATGACATCTATTATCTCAACACCACGGGGACAGCGTTGAACACAAGCTCGACAAGCGACACAAGTCCAGATATCCTCGCTGCCAAAATTCGTTGCCCCTAGCTGGGCTTCATGCATGATGCGGCGAACGAGAAAACTTCGAACCAAATTCCAGGGGCAGATACCTGTGCAAAGACCACATTGGTAACACAATTTGAGAGGTTCACCGCCAGCCTCCAGTATCACATCCGCAGCTTCCTTGTAAGGACTTAGTACTTCCATTCTAACATTCGCTCCACTATCAGAATCGGCCTTAAAAAAGTGGCTCACAAAAACATTGTAGCCACCCTTTTCTTCCGTAAGATGAATTGAAGCACGGGACTGCGAGTATAACAAACCCCGGGGAAAAAAGCAAGGTTGCGTACTGGCTTTTCGGCAAACAAAATGGCTGATGAGTTACGTTCTAGGAATCTTCAGAATCAAGTCCGGCAGCACAGGAGAGAATTCCTCATAATGTCACTATTCTATGACCGGCTTGTCAGTTGAGCTAGATGTAATACAAGCCCTGAGTCTGGTAAAAGAAAGGGGTCAGCTACCTTGCGGGACGTCTGACCCCTTCATAAAAGTCAAACCTGTACCACAGCTCTACCTCAATTCTGATTAACCTAGCCTTTGGCGCTTGCTTCCTTTCTTATGCAGGGCTTCCCTGCGAGCAGATAGCTTGGCTAACTTCCGCTCTAGGGCATCCTGCATGAGTTGATCGAACTCGCAGACTGTGCATTGAAACAGCCGGGTACAAAGCCGGTAGGAGATATCACCCTTAAGGGCATAACGGCAAATTCTCTGAGGTGCCGGCAGTTCCTTGAGTCTCTCCAGCGCCTCATCAAGCTCCGACGCTTCACCTGTGACTATTTTCTCCTGCATCGTCTGGTCAAATTCGCACGTGATGCAGTCGTAGTCCCGGGTACAGACTCTATAAGATACCATTCCCATCTTTGCCCAGATACACTGCTTGGCCTTCACCACTTCTTCAGCAGAACCCTCACCTTCGGGCGCCTCAACCTCAGGCTGCACCAGTGCTTCCTTCGCCTTTCGGACCCAGATTCGAGTTTCTACATGTCCTGGAGCACTCTGCAAAATGGACTGAAATTCTCTTAGCGCCTTCTTGTAGCTTCCTGCTTCAAAGTAAGCCTGGCCTTGCTTCAAGTGGGCCGGAATTTCCTCCTCAGCTATTACTATAGTCTCCTCGACCTCCTTAACCACAGGGAGTTCCGCTGTGGCTGCCTGAACCTTACTCTCCTTCCGTTCTACCTTCACCTGAACATGGCCGAGAACTTCCTGAATTGCCCTCTCCAGTGCATCGGGGGCAAATGGCTTCACTATGTAGTCAACTGCGCCCATCTTCATTGCTTCTACTGCTGTTTCCACGGAAGGATAGGCGGTAATGACTATGCCCTTTATCTTCGGATCTTTCTTCGTAGCTTCCTTCAATACCTCTAACCCGTCCTTTCCCGGTAGCCTCAGATCGAGAACTGCGACGCTGAACTCTTTTCTTTCGATTTTCTGGAGCGCCTCTTCACCTTCCTCAGCGGTGTCTACTTCATAGCCTCCGTCCTTAAGCCAGTCCCTGAGCGACTCACGCATGATAGCTTCGTCTTCAACGATTAATACTGGTTTCATCTCTTTCACCTCCTTCTGTTGTTTTGGTGGGATTGTCTGTTTATTCATTTTCTTCTCCTTCACCCTTTTGTGTTGCAATTTCATTGCCAAAACAAAAAAGATTGTCCGAAAATTCGGGCAACCTTTTCACTAACGCTCAAAACCTACTATTTCCCTAGCTTTGTAGAGAAATCAGTTACTCGGCGTCTATTTTTCTGGCATTGAAACCATACTCCTTTGCCTTGTTGTAGAGTGTCATTCTACTGATTCCCAAAATTCTAGCTGCTTCACTGTAGTTCTCGCCGGTTTCGCGGAGAACATTCAAGATATGGTCTTTCTCCACTTCTTTAAGGTTCTTCTTCGGCCCAGCTGAACAAGCCAGCGACGCGTTTTCCTGAGGCAGGTCAGCAATAGTGATAATGCTGTCCCTGGCCAGGATGACTGCCCTTTCAACGGCGTTCTCGAGCTCGCGGACATTCCCTGGCCAGTCATAACTAAGGACTAGCTCCATTGCCTCGGGAGAGAAGCCGGCGATCTCTTTCTGATTCTCCTCTGCAAACTTGCGCAAGAAATGTTCAGCTAGCAGCGGGATATCCTCTTTTCTTTCCCTTAAGGGAGGCAATTCTATGTTGACTACATTGAGCCGATAATAAAGGTCCTCCCGGAATTCTTGCTTTTCTATGGCCTTTCTTAGGTCTTTGTTAGTCGCCGAGATAACTCTTACATCAACCCTGATTGGTTCATTGCCCCCGACACGAGTAAATTCTTTTTCTTCTAGGACTCTTAGGAGGTGAACCTGGATATTGGCACTCATCTCACCGACTTCGTCCAGAAAAAGTGTTCCGCCATTGGTGAATTCAAATTTTCCTTTCTTTTGAGCATAAGCTCCTGTGAATGAACCTTTCTCATGGCCAAACAACTCACTTTCTAGAAGACTTTCAGGTAGAGCAGCACAGCTGACAGCTACAAAGGGTTTGTTTCGGCGATGGCTCTGAGAGTGAATGGCGCGTGCCACCAATTCCTTGCCTGTCCCGCTCTCGCCTGTGATCAATACAGTGGCGTTGCTCTTAGCTACGACTTTTATTACTTCGATCACCCGCTGCATCTTAGAGCTTTTCGCTATGATATTCTCAAAGCGGTAACGGTCCTCCAATCTCTGACGCAGGGACAAGTTCTCCTCAACCAGCTCCTGGTGTGCAGCTAATTTCTTGACCAGCAATTCAGCCCTCTCAGGGCAAAAGGGTTTCTCAATGTAATCGTAAGCTCCTTCCTTCATAGCGGTTATGGCGGTTGGAATACTAGCATAGGCTGTGATGATAATAACTTCAATCCCGGGCTGCCTTGCTTTAGCCCTTTTCATCAATTCAATACCGTCCATGCCTGGCATTACCAGATCAGCAATCATGATGCCCAGCTTTTCTTTCTCAATCACCTCTAACGCCTTGTGACCGTTTTCAGCGGTGAAGACCTGATAGCCAGCATCCCTGAGCCAATCGCCTAGCGATTCGCGGACAATAGCCTCATCATCGACCACAAGTATTCTGATCTTTTGCATCATCGTGGGCTCCTAGATATACGGCAAAAGTGGTTCCCTTTCCGACCTCGCTTTGCACCGTGACCTGCCCTTTGTGGCGCTCGACGATTCCGTAAACCACAGCTACCCCCAACCCTACCCCCTTGCCCTTTTCTTTGGTTGTGAAGAAGGGGGTGCCGAGCTTCCCTATGTTTTCTTTGGGAATGCCACAACCTGTGTCCTCGACATCAACCCTAACTCGGCCGTCCACCACTGATGTGCGGAGACTTAGTTTACCCCCTTCAGGCATCGCCTGAATCGCATTTAGCGTGAGATTGGTAAATACCTGCTGAAGCTGATCGAAATCAGCCATGACCTTGGGCAAGGACGTGCTAAACTCTTTCACAACTTCAACGTTCTGAAGTCGAGCCTGATGGCCTACCATGGCCAAGACCTGTTCTATAACCTGGTTGACATCAACGAGCCTCAACATCGGCTCGGTTTGTCGTGCAAAGTCAAGGAGGTTTCGGATTATCCTTGAGCAACGGCTTACCTCCGATTCCATCCTGGAAAGGTAATCTATAGACTCTTCCTTCCTGAACGTGCCACCAGCTATCTTCTTTGACAGCAGCTTTGTGTACGTCAGGACTCCGGCCAAGGGATTATTGATTTCGTGAGCGATGGATGCAGCCATTTGTCCTAGCGAGGTTATCTTTTCAATCCTGATGAGTTCATCCTGAGTACCCTGTAGTCTCTCGACAAGGTACGGCCAGCACATCTCAGTTTCAGCCACCCCGCGATAGACAGCTATAGCCAGCTCACGGCAAGAGTTGTAGCCACAGGCTCCGCAGTTGACTTGGTCTTCGATTCCTAGCTTGTTGATTTGAACCAGAATGTTGTCAATCTCATCTTCATTAGGGCTCGGTAATGCAATATACCGGTTGGTGAATTTGCGACTGAGGTCGATACCACCATATTTCTCGATATCTCTCTGTGTTCGATCGGTGTCGGCTTCTTCTAGAGCATAATCAACTACCAACCTTCTCCGCTCGAAAAGGCTTAGATCGTTATCTATAGCAGGTCCATCTACGCAACCCTGACAGAAGAATACGTCCAAAAACTTGGTCTTGGTCTTACCCTCAACAAACTCTCGAAGGCAGCTTATGGAACGGTCAATACCTTCGGCTATAACGATTTCGCTTGATAGAATATCTGACGAAATCCCGGTTATCTTGGGCAAACCTCCAGGGACAGGCCACAAGCGACCGAGGCTTGGCTTGGGACCAGATAATTCGCCGTCCTCCTCAAGCAGTGGATCAATTGCTTTCGTCGCCAACATCTCGCTAAGTTCTGGAAAAGTTAGAACAGCATCGATGACGCCCTCGACCATTTCATCCTCGCTTTCAGCTTTCTTGGCGATACAGGGACCAATGAAGACGACTTTGGCCTCAGGATTGTATTGCCATTTAATAACTCTGCCCATGGCCACTGTAGGTGAGACGATGGGAGCCAAGTTATCTATAAGCTGAGGATAGAACTTCTCAATAAAGGAAACCATAGCTGGGCAAGTGGAGGAGAAAACCGGATTCGGCCTATTCTCCGTTAACAATCGTTCGTATTCAAGGCAGACCAATTCGGCACCAAAGGCAGTTTCCATCACCTCACTGAATCCCAGCTTCTTCAAGGCGGAAACCACTTGTTTTGGCCTGATACCAGGGAAAGCGGCCGGCAGCGTAGAAGAAAGGATAGCAGTCACCGGGGAAGGCTGTCCCAATAACTGCCACACGACATCTACGTCGCTCCTGGCTCGTTCTGCTTCTCTGGCGCATATGTTAGTACAGTAGCCACAAGCAACACAGAACTCATCCATCACCTTCGCTCTTCCCTCTTTAACTTTGATTGCCTTAACCGGACAACTACGGACGCAGGCATAACACCCTTGGCATTTCTCTTCTACTGTAAAGATAAAACCCATGCTTGTCCTCCAGTTATTCATTGCATAGCTGCTTTCTTAGTTTTCCGAGCCGGCGCTATCCTTAGCTCCTTCCTCAGGCTTGCTACTGAGCGACGGGAAATATAAACGCCAAATCTCTGCTCGAGCCTAGCTTTAATCGCTTCGTCGGAGCTGAACGCTTCCCCTGTCTCAAGGAGCTGCCTGACCAGCTGCTTTCTAAACCTTCTCGCGCGGGGAAAGAAATCCTTAAGGGCTTTGTCTTCGCCCCACGGTGTCTGCAAGCTTCTCCCGCAGATAGCGCGGCTAACTGAGCTCGGAACCAAGCCTAATCTTTTCGCTAATTCCTTCTGGCTTGACGGCAAGAGAGCCCTGGGATCGCCAGATTCAAGATAAGCCGCTTGCTTCTCCACAATTCCTTGTAATATCCGATTTACTGTGTCCTTACGGCTGTTGATTAGTTCTAGCCTCTTAAATAGCTGCCTGATTTCTTTCATCTCAGCCCCAGTGATAGCTCCGCTACCTTTTAGTTCCTCGAATCTTTCGTAGTCAATTGAATACCTTCCCCGAGCATGAGAAGGGGAAAGATACTCGATAACAAAACCCTCAACCTTCCTTCCTACCGACGCGATTTTGGAGTAGCGAACCCCGTGCTCTGGACCAAGCGTCGAGGGATTGTAGAACTCGCTCGAAATAGAGAATTCGTTAATGAGGCTATTTATTTTTTCAACATCTGCCAGCCCCAAATTGCACTCCTGAGCGACCTCCTCTCTGCTTATGCCCGGTTCAGGAAATAGGAAATACCGCTTGAAATTCTCCAGCCCCATTTTCTGTATCCGGTGTACTGTGTCTTCTTTATCAGCTAAGAGGGATTCGATGTCGAGAGTACCGGTGCCGCCAGCAATCTCTTCATTAAGCTGATAAAAGCGAGGTGAAATGTCCGTCCTCGGATATCTTTGATAGCGGATTATTCCCTCCTTCGTACATAACCTTCTGAACAATGGGCTGGCTTCTGCCTCAACGATAAGCTTGTTGAATTCCTCTTCGGGCATCTCCAGCAAACTAGCCTGTTGAAGTCGGACGATCATTCTGAACTCTTGCCGCGTTTGCAGGGATTCCGTTTGCTGGATATCTAGGTTACGCATTGTATAATAACTTTACACTTCAGCGGACAACATTGTCAAGAAATTTTATCTTTGGTAGGACTTCCTCCCTTTGAAGGGTGCCAATTCAAAGTCGGATTCAGGGGATGAGGGGTAATTGAAGGAGTAACAGTGCTTGGGCAACAACCAGGGGCAAGAGACCGCCGGTTACGCCAATTAGAATCCGCTTACGGAACGTCATACGATGACCTGTCCGCTTTTTCAGCATACAAAGAGCCACGATATTGGCTGTGGAGCCGATCATGGTAATGTTACGACCGTAGC
>CAYFSE010000163.1:0-6912 GCA_964345725.1 uncultured Dehalococcoidales bacterium | reverse complement strand
GGCTTCGCCCGTATTGATGAGAGCGACATGGTTGCTATGCCCGACCCTGACACTTTTCAGCTGCTCCCCTGGATGCCCAGGGAGCACACGGCAGTGGCCCGCATGTTTTGCGATATCCTGAGGCCAGGAGGCGAGCCTTTTGAAGGGGACCCCAGATTTGTCTTGAGAAAGAATCTGGAGCGAGCTGCAAATCTCGGCTTCACCTACTATATCGGGCCCGAACTGGAGTACTTTTATTTTAAGGACTCAAAATGCTGTGAGGGCCTGGATGCGGGAGGATACTTCGACATGACGCCACCGGATGCGGCTCACGATCTCAAACGCGAGACAGTGCTAGCGCTAGAGGCAATGGGCATTGGCATTGACAAGTCTCATCACGAGGCGGCTACCAGTCAACATGAAATAGACATGCGCTACACTGATGCTCTGACGATGGCTGATAATGTGATGACCTACCGTATTGTGGTTAAAGAAATTGCACTCAGGCATGGCGTCTATGCGACTTTTATGCCCAAGCCGGTCTTCGGTATGAATGGTAGTGGCATGCATGTGCACCAGTCGCTATTCAAAGGTAGCCGCAACGCCTTTTTTGATAAGAGTGGCAAGTATCACCTCTCTAAGATAGCTTTGAGCTTCCTTGCTGGACTTCTGAAATATGCCCCCGAGTTCACCACCGTTGCTAACCAGTGGGTTAATTCGTACAAACGGCTGGTGCCAGGCTGGGAAGCGCCAGTCTACATCTCCTGGGCAACGCGCAACCGCTCTGATTTGATCAGAGTGCCAGAATACAAGCCAGGCAAAGAAGACGAAACCAGATTCGAGCTTCGTTCTCCTGATCCCGCCTGTAACCCCTACCTTTGCTTCAGTGTGACGCTGGCCGCTGGACTGGCAGGAATTGAAGAAGGATTGCAGGTCCCGGAGCCCGTGGAAGCCAATGTCTATCATATGCATGATGGAGAAAGAAGAAAGCGAGGAATCGGCAGTCTTCCGGCAAGTCTCTTTGAAGCAATTCAACTCACTGAAAAGAGCGAACTTGTGCGGCAAGCCCTCGGGGAGCATGTTTTCAATGCTTTCATCGAGAATAAGAAAATAGAGTGGGACCGCTATCGCATCCATGTCACTGACTATGAGCTTGCCAAGTACCTGCCAATCTTATAGCTTGCTGGTATATGGGTTCCATTGATCAACTTGTCGGAGGTGCGCCAAAGAGGGGGACTAAGTGGCATCCGTCGGTGTCGATATCGTCGAGATAAAGCGTATTGAGTCAGCAGTCAAGCGGGGAAGAGAGCGTTTCTTGCGACGTGTCTACACCGAAACGGAGCTCAAAACTTGCCAGGATAGACTTTCGTCCCTAGCATCGAGATTCGCCGCAAAAGAGGCGGTGATGAAAGTCCTGGGAGAAGGAGGCACAGATATCGCTTGGCCTGAAATTGAGATTCTCACTAACGATGATGGCAGGCCATCGGTTAGACTCTATGGGCAAGCTTTGAACAAGGCCACAAGATTGAACTTGAAAGAGGTCTCTGTTAGCCTTTCCGATAGTAGGGAATATGCCATTGCTGTAGCTATCGGCATATAAAGTTCTTCACCAACTCTCTTTTTGGCCTCTATATCGCTGGCGCAAACTCTTGGCTGTATCTTTCTTCCTGGCTGGAGAGGAAATCCCGCTACTGAGCGACCTAATTGAAACTCAGTTGACTTCCGCTATAGGTTATGGTTTGATAGCAGCCGCTTACGCAAGGCAGCAGGAAAATCGATACTTGTCAGACCCCAAACCACGGTATGTTGTGGCCAGTGGTAAAGGCTATGTAGATAGCACTGATAGGAGGCAGTCATGGTTTTTACGAATGAACAAATACTCAGGTTTGTCAAGGATCAGAGTGTTGAAATGGTGGATTTCAAGGTAGTTGATCTGATCGGTCGCTGGCACCATGTGACGATACCGGCAAGCCAGCTGAGTAAGTCTACATTCACAGATGGTATCGGGATAGACGCCTCCAGCTATCCTGGTTACAAGAAAGTTGCCGCTGGAGACATGAGAATAATACCAGACAATACTACTTGCATCATCGACCGTTTTCCCGACCTTAGGACACTCAGCATACTGTGCGATGTCATCGAACCTGACGGGAAACCCTACTTTAGATATCCACGCAACGTGGCTAGGAGGGCAGAGCGGTATATGGCTTCAATCCAGAAAGGCGTCGCTCTGTTCAGCCCGGAACTCGAGTTTCATGTGTTTGATGAGATCAGATATTCTTCAGATGTAAATCAAGCATCTTATTATCTGGATTCCGCTGAAGCCTTTTGGAATACGGGAAGGCCAGAGAACCCAAATTTGGGGTATAAGATTCCTTCGCAGGCCGGATATCACGGCATCCCACCCGCCGACAGCACGTTTAACTTAAGGTCAAAGTTGATAAAGCTAATAGGAGAGTCTGGCATATCAGTGAAGTATCACCACCACGAGGTTGGCGCAGCACAGGTGGAGATAGAGGTGCTACACGATACCCTATTGGCCTCAGCAGATGCAGTGATGCTAATGAAGTATCTAATCAAGAATATTGCCTGCCAGAGTCGCAAGGTGGCGACATTTATGCCCAAGCCGCTTTATCAAGAAGCTGGTAATGGTATGCATGTCCACCAGTATCTATCTGATGGCAAGATTTCACTCTTCTATCACAAAAACGGCTATGCTGGCATGAGCCAACTGGCATTAAATTACGTTGGCGGCTTATTGAAACATGGCCCGGCACTCCTAGCATTTACTAGTCCTAGTACCAACTCTTACAAAAGACTTATCCCAGGTTATGAAGCCCCGGTGAATCTTTTCTTTGCTGCGGGAAACAGAACAGCGGCTGTTCGTATACCAATGTATGATACAAATAGACAAAGGGCCAGAATAGAATTCCGCCCGCCGGACGCTACCTGTAATCCCTACCTAGCTCTGTCAGCTATGCTTATGGCAGGTCTTGACGGAATTGAGAATCAGATAGACCCAACCGCTGAAGGTTTTGGTCCCTTTGAAATTGAGGTTGCTGAGATGCCTGAGGAGGAGCGAGCTAGCATTAAGGCTTTACCCAGTTCTCTACAGGATGCCTTGAATGCCCTGAGGGACGACCATGACTTCTTGCTGAAGGGCAAAGTCTTTACTGAGGACCTGATAGATGCCTGGATTGAATATAAACTGAACAAGGAAGTCAATTCACTACGAGCTAGACCGCATCCCTATGAGTTTGAGCTATATAGCGACATATAATAGACACTAGACGCGGAAGGTGCTAGTCGACGGGAAGTTGGGATTCTCATTGATGGCGACGGTACGCCATCGGTCAAGCTCCGAATAGAGCTGCCGCACCGAACTTAGGAGAGGTCTCTGTTGGCCTTTCCCATAGTACGGAATATGCCATCGTTGTAGCTGTAGGTATATAAAGTTCTCTACTTCAAGTCTCTTCTTAGCCTCTCCATTGTTCGCGCAAACTCTTGGCTGTATGTTTCTTCCTGGCTGGAAAGGAAATCCCGCCATTGGGGAAGCTGTTTTATCGCCTCATCGACAGTCAGTTGTACAATCATCGTGTTTTGTCCTTGTTGAACTTGTTTCACCCTTAATCGGGGATTTCTTTCCACCTCGGATCTCATTCCATCGTAGGTCTGTTCTATTTCTGCTTTGTACCTCTTCTGCAATTCCTCCAGTCGGTTCAGATTCAACTCAATCACGGATGTATTCTCTTGCTCCTTTAGAGTCTCTATGGCCAGAATTCCTTCCCTTTTCCTTTGCAGCTCAACAGAAGGAATCCTGAAACTGAGCGAATCAACCAGTCTGACCTGGGCTTCCCTCAGAAGGGATGGCTTTCCTTCTTCCTTCAATCTCTTCCACAAGCTTTCAGGGTTGATCTGACCTTGGTAGAATTCTGACAACAGGGAATTCACCTTCTCAGAATCTATCATTAGCTCTTTTTCTTCTCTGGTCAACTCCCCGATCTTGGCTAGTCTCTCTCTAGCGATTGGTGAAAGGTCTTGCTCCCAGTTTCTCATTGACTAATCTCCCACGATCAAGCGACAGCTATTTGGCACAACGCCATACGTGAGGATAGTATATAATATAGAATCAGATTTGGGGAGTGCGATGGGAATCCGACTTTGTCAAGAGCCACAGCTTGAGAATCCGATTCTGGTAGCTAGTTGGCCGGGCATAGGCAATATCGGGATAATCGCTGTTGATACTCTGAAAGGAACGTTGGGGGCAGAGGAATTGGGAGAGATCGAGCCCTGGGAATTCTTCTATCCCAAGAGGGTCTTGATCAGGAAGGGAGTCTTGGAGTCCCTGGAATTTCCCAGCAGCAAATTCTATTTCAAGCGAATACGTGGAGGAGCTATAGTATTTTTCATCGGGGAAGAACAGCCCACCGAAGGAGGGAGGATTTATGCTGAGGGGAAAAAAGCTTATCACATGGCCAACCTGGTTTTAGATGTGGCTGAGAAATTCAAATGTCGCAGAATTTATACTTCGGGAGCGGCTGTGGCTTTGATTCACCATACTACGAAACCCAGAGTCTGGGCTGTGCCTAATGGACGGCGTCTGGTCTCCGAGCTGAAGAAGTACCAGAACACTGTACTCATGGCTGATATCGAAGGAAGGGGAGGGCATGGAAATATCACCGGGTTGAATGGGCTTCTGTTGGGAGTTGCCAAGAAAAGGGGAGTTGAGGCTATTTGCCTGATGGGTGAGATACCCGTCTATCTTCAAGGATTGCCGTTGTCCTACCCGAAAGCTTCGAAGTCCGTACTGGAAGTTCTCAGCCATAGCCTAGGAGTAGAGGCCAACCTGGACAGCTTGGATGAATTAGACCAAAAGGTGCAGCAGAGAATTGAAGAGTTCTATCAGCAAATCCCATTGGAAATAAGGGGCCAGTTGGACAGGTTAAAACAGGTGAGCTATGCCCAGCCGGCGGAGCCTGGACCGATCACCGAAGAAGAAGGGAAAAGAATTCTGGAAGATGTTGAGAATTTCTTCAAAAAGCGGGGGAAGGGAGGTTGAATCAGGGATATCCTATTACGGTCCATCAGGAACCAGACCTTCATCAATCCTCTTTGGTGCTGGGTTGGAGCGAAGACGCGGGAGATTTGGGACGAAAAGTCACGGATTACCTGAATTTGAAGCTGAAAGGGCAGGAATTTGCCGAGATTGAACCCGAGGCTTTCTTTCCTATGGGTGGAGTTGCCATCAAAGACAATGTAGCCCAATTTCCTGAGAGCAAGTTCTATGCTTGTCCAGATCGCGACTTGGTGGTCTTTCAGACTGACTCTCCCTCAGCTGAGTGGTACAAATTCCTAAACTCAGCTCTTGATGTGGCTGGGCGGCATTGCCGCGTAAGAGAGGTCTATGTTTTTGGAGCCATGATCAGCTTTAGTGCTCATACCGCCCCCCGCCAGTTGCTTGGCATAGCTAATTCAGTAGAGATGAAAGAGACACTGAGCCAATACGATTTGAACAGCGATATGGATTATCAAACTCAACCTGGTGAAAGGCCAACACTGAATTCTTTTCTGTTGTGGTTAGCCAAGGACAGAAATATTCCCGCGGCGAGTCTGTGGGTGCCCATACCTTTTTACCTGGCAGCGATGGAAGATGCTCAGGCTCAAAAGAAGGTGCTGAGCTTTTTCGACGAGAGATTAGGGCTGGAAATCGACTTCTATGATTTGGACCAAGAAATCAAAAGACAGAATGAGCAACTAGCCCGGGCTAGGTCTCATTTCCCTCAAATTGACGACTATATTAACAGGCTGGAAAGCAATCTGATGCTCTCTGAACAAGAGAATGGCGAGCTAGTTAAGAAGATTGAGGACTTTCTAAGGGAAGGAGGCTGAGCCTCGCTTAGGCGAAGGCAGGTTTGTCGAAATGCTGGCCAAAGTAAAAAGCGCTGCTGTGGTGGGTCTGGAGGGAGCCATAGTTGAAGTAGAAGTGGACTTGTCACCAGGCTTGCCTTCCTTCACCATAGTTGGGCTGGGAGACAAGGCTGTCCAGGAGGCCAGAGAGAGAGTCAGATCGGCCATAAGAAACTCTTACTACAGATTCCCCAACAGACGTATCACCGTCAATTTGGCTCCAGCCGATTTGAAGAAGGAAGGTCCTGCTTACGACTTACCGATAGCCATAGGTGTACTACTGAGCTCAGGGCAACTCAACGCCGAAGTCTCCGACAGTATCTTCTTGGGAGAACTCTCTCTGGATGGCAAGGTACGCCATACTCATGGGATATTGCCCATGGTAGCTTTGGCCTGTGACAGAGGCTTATCTACCGTATTTGTGCCTTGCGATGATGCTAAAGAGGCTTCCCTCATAGACAATATACGCATATTCCCTGCGGAATCGTTGGCCCAGCTGGTTGTTCACCTTCAAGGTGAGGCAGTCATCGCTGAGTATCATGGCGAGCTAAATTGGGAGCACGAATTTCGGCCCAGTTACGCCTCTGACCTCAGTTACATAAAGGGTCAAGAGCATGCCAAGAGAGCTCTGGAGATAGCGGCGGCAGGAAGACACAATATTCTGACGTGTGGCCCGCCTGGGAGCGGCAAGACTATGCTGGCTCGCTCTTTGCCTTCGATACTTCCTTTGTTGACTATGGAGGAAGCTATCGAGGTGACCCAGATCTACAGCGTTTGTGGATTGCTGCCGCAAGACACACCTATTATGGTAGAGCGTCCTTTCCGCTCTCCTCACTATACTATCTCCCACGCTGGTTTGGTCGGAGGAGGGCAATGGCCGAGGCCCGGGGAGATAAGCCTGGCACATCACGGGGTGCTTTTTCTGGACGAATTCCCTGAATTCGGCCACATCACTCTAGAATCGCTGCGCCAACCAATAGAGGACAGAACGATTACTGTCAGCCGTGCTCATGGCAGTGTTGCATT
>CAYFSE010000162.1:0-3696 GCA_964345725.1 uncultured Dehalococcoidales bacterium | reverse complement strand
GCGCGGGCCGAACTCAAGAAGTCGCAATACATTCAGGCTTGACGCTCAAGGCGCCGGTCTCGTGGCCGCTCATCGGTTGTCGCGAGAAAGTCGAGACGAATCTGAGCACCGGTCCCTATTGAATTGGCACAGAAGCCCAAACGCTTTGAGCATGGGTAACTCATGCTTTCATTATTTCATATTTTGATTGTTTCATGTCTTGATGTTGTTTGTACCTGTCCTGAGCCTTCGACTGAGCTCAAAGCCTTGCCCAAGGGATCCCGTGCCTGGGCTTCAGGATTTGTTAGGAATGTCCTAGGGGCAGGGGTGGTCCCCGCCCTCAAGGCGGGGATAAACCCCGCCCCTACATAGACTATGTATGCGGCGTCTTAGCCACAATTCAATTGCGTAGAGGTGGGACTTGTGCCCGCCCAGATCATCCCCACCAGCGAGGCTGTTCCATAAACCTTGAAACTTTTGGGCATTTGTGTCTCAAGCTTTGATTATTTCATCTCTTGACTGTTTCAAGTTCTGATATTGTTTAACCCTGTCCTGAGCCTTCGACGCAGCTCAGGCCCAAGCCTTGTCAAAGGAGTCTCGTGCTCGGGATTCAGAATTTCTTATGAATGTCGTAGGGGCGGGGCTTGTACCTGCCCAAATCATCCCCACCGGGGAGGCTATTCTATAAATCCTGAACGTTTTCTACATTAGTATCGCATGTTTTGACTATTTCATCTTTTGATATTGTGTGGGCCTGTCCCGAGCCCGTCAAAGACATTGCGCGCCCGGGATTCAGGCCTTCCTACGAAGGATTTGTAGAGAGTTATGGGGAAACCTGTTCCTTTCCCGCTCAGGGGTTCCTACCACCGCGAGGCCTTTGAAAAAGTTCCGTGTAGATAGATTCGACCAGTACTTGACAAGCTACGGCAGGAGTGGTATCCTGTTAATTGAGGTTTAGGTTAGCGCTTGTGATAGGGGTTTTATGGCAAGCCAAAGTAAGGAGGTGATAGTGGAGCGGGTGCTTAGCCATGATCTGAGGGGAATGTGACGGGCCACCCGCCACAGGGAAAGGTTAACAGGCGTGCTTTTCGTAAGGATCTCGCAAAGAAGTCTTGACAGTGCGGGAGCAACAATGTAGTATTGACCGCCGTTCTGGCGAGACCGGGTCGTTATACGAGTGGGCAGAATCCGACGAACGACTGCGAAAAGGCGCGTAAAGGAAAGGAGTCCCTGGTCAAGGGTTAGAATTCGACGATTTTGCACGCTTTTAGCACCACCTTAATTCACCTTAATCCCTAGGAATCACGACAAGACTAGAGAAAGCCGAAGGATGCAGTTCAAGGCATTGACGAGGCCGGCCACAGAAATGGCCGACGGGCAGTGCCAGTTAGATAAGATGGCTGGACTAAGAGGAGGAAGGGAGTTGACGACAACTCAGGTGGCAAGCCCATATAGCATATGTCGGAATTGGCCAGGCGGCGGGAGGAAAGAGGTCCCGGCCATGACGAATTCTTGCCACGGTGGGCGGTTGTGCTCGGGAGGCCGCGTGACTCGGGCAACCGCAGGCGCATGGTGCTGGACGAAAGAGGCAGCTGCAAAAAGCTGGAGAAGAGACCTGCAGATGACGGTCTCTTCATTAGTTTTCAGCCCCGATCAGGGAACCGTTGCCAGCCTTCTCTTGCCGCTCGATTCATCCCGCTGGCGCGGCAAAGAAACGGATGGGGCTGATCAGCAAAACGACTATTTCTGCCCACGGGGCATTCTCCACCGGGAAGGTGCCGGTCGGTCGCGGGCGATGAACAACACCCCAAATATCTCTGGGGTGGAGTGAGAATAGACAAAGCAAACAAACTATAGAAAAACCAATTAAGAAAGGGGCTGTTTAGATTGCGTAGTTGTTACCGAACCGGGCAACCGAGCACAAAGGGTGGCTTCGCCCTGAGGTTGTCGAGGGGCGAAGGGGCCACCAAATCGGGGCAACTACAAAAACAAGATAAAGCAGCCTCAAAATCAGGAAAAGCCTGATAACATGAAAGGAGGAAAGAAGTGAGAAAGATAATCAGTATTCTGGTAGCTCTGGGCCTGGTACTGGCTCTGAGCGCAGCGGCTGCGCCGGCAACAGGGGCAGCCTGCAACGCCACTGTTGTACTCACCAATGACTGCGCGGGCGCCGAGGCAACGTATAACATCACCTTCACCACCCCCGTCACGCTGCAGCCGGGCAACGATCTGCTCTCGGTAGACTTCGCGGATGGTACCTCATTAGCGGGCGTTGCTGCTGCCGACGTTAAGGTCGACGGCAACGTGGTAAGCAGTGTTACGATAAGCGGCACCCACATAGAGTTCCCGGTCTCGGGAGCAGCGACGATCTTTGCCGGCAGCTCGGTTGAGATCCTCATAGAGGATGTTATTAATCCCCCAGACGCCGGGGCGAAGACCCTGGATCTCGACTACAAGCTCGTCTGCTGTGACGCCGTGGTATTCGACTGCGGGGAGTACACCATCAAGCCAGCGATTTCCACCTACGATTTGGTGGTGGACTTCGGCGAGACGTATCCCGGCATAGCGGATGACTTTGTACCGCCGTTCAAGGCCTGCGGGCAGAACGACACGGGCGCAGATTTCAACACCACGTTGATTGGTAGCAAATGGTACACGGGATTCAATTTGAGCATCGTGACCACGGTCGTGGGCTGCAACACACCCTGCGACAATGTGACACTCTCGATGCATCTGGCACAGGCTCCGGCGGGCTCCAACGTCTCCATTTCCATTAACGGCACTTTCTACTACCCGACCGTTAGCACATGGATCGACATAGGGAACCCGATCGCGCTGTCCGCGAACATGACGGAGAGCTTGTACTCATTGCTCCACTTCGACACGGTCGGCGACTACACAATCTGCTTCAACGTAACCTGCCCTGCAGGGCAGCCGAGTTGTGCCACGGGCTGTGATCCGCAGGCTAATTTGCTCGTTCAGAAGTGCTACGACTTTAAGGTTCACCAGTGGAAGGACGCCGATAAGATAACACTTGATGAGAAATGGAACCTCATCTCGCTGCCTCTTGTTCCCTTCGACACAGACATCGATGCTATATTGGCGGCTCTACCCGCTGCAGGCCATGACGACCTTGTCAGCATCTGGTACTACGACGGCTGTACAGACGACTGGTTCGTTCACGGCAATGGGCAGACCAGCCTGACGACACTGGAAGACGGCAAGGGCTACTGGTTCCGCATGAAATACCCCCTGGCTGGTACTTACACCCTGTGGGTATTTGGCACCGAGAAGCCCATGCCTCCTGCCGGTCCGGCACAATATCCGGTGTGCCTAGGGTGGAACATGTTTGGCTTCACTTCCATGACTAGCCTGCATATGGATAATGTTCCCGCCGGTGGCTACCTCTGGAACTGGGATGCTGCCGTCGATCCCGTGGTCTACGGATGGCAGCAAGGTGACTGGATGGTCCAGGGATGGGTTCTGAAAACCTTCGCCACCGACAGTCTGGATCCGGGCCAAGGTTATTGGGGCGCATTCCCGGCGGACGGGTTCATCTACGTTCCGTAATGTTTAAGGTGTTTGTATAATGATTGGGCAGACAAGCGGAAATTGCTTAAGGAGACGAAGGGCCAGCCGGCTGGCGGGAGCCCTGGGGCTCCTGCTGGCCCTGGCTCTGATCGGTGGCGTAGCGCTGCCGGCTTATGTTAGCGCTCA
>CAYFSE010000161.1:0-3789 GCA_964345725.1 uncultured Dehalococcoidales bacterium | reverse complement strand
TCCCCAATATCTACGCATTTCACCGCTACACTGGTGATTCCAATTCAATCTGCTGTTCTCAAGTCCCTCAGTATCAAATGGCCCCTTCTGATTGAGCCAGAAGATTTCACATCCGACTTAAGGAACCGCCTACGCTCCCTTTACGCCCAGTAAATCCGAATAACGTTTGCCTCCTACGTATTACCGCGGCTGCTGGCACGTAGTTAGCCGAGGCTTATTCCTTGGGTACCGTCAGAATTCTTCCCCAAGAAAAGAGGTTTACAACCCGAAGGCCTTACTCCCTCACGCGGTGTCGCTGGGTCAAGCTTTCGCTCATTGCCCAAAATTCCTTGCTGCTGCCTCCCGTAGGAGTTGGGGCCGTGTCTCAGTCCCCATCTGGCTGGCCATCCTCTCAGACCAGCTACTGATCATCGCCTTGGTAGGCCATTACCTTACCAACTAGCTAATCAGACGCAAGCCCCTCTTGGAGCACCCGAAAGCTTTGATAGCGAAGCTTACGCTTCGTTACCACATGGGACATTAGCTCGCCTTTCGGCAGGTTATTTCCCACTCCAAGGCGGGTTACTTACGTACTACTCAGCCGTCCGCCACTAGGTTACAATCCGAAAATCATAACCCCGTTCGACTTGCATGCATAAGGCGCACCGCCAACGTTTATTCTGAGCCAGGATCAAGCTCTCCACTAAAAACCTTCCTTCCACTATTCAATTGTTAAAGTACCAGCACGCCAATATTCTACAAAAGTGCTTCCTTCTCTGTCAACTTCTTCCCTCGGCCCGAAGGCAAAACAATGCGCTAGTCCTCGGTGCCAAAGCAAGTTTGACATCAAGGAGACTTTCTATTATATTTTGCAGTGAATTGATCCGGGGCCCCGTGGTGTAGCGGTTTAACATGCCACCCTGTCACGGTGGAGATCAGGGGTTCAAATCCCCTCGGGGTCGCTTTTTCACAGTTAGGGTCAACAGTTCGTGCCGAAAATTGGAAGAAGGCCATCCTTCAAATACATCCTGCAGATCATGCCTAGGCGGGCTTAGTTAATGTTCTGAACAATTCCTGATTCCTGGTCAGAGGGCGGTTCGTCCAAAATAGATTAGTGCGATGACGATGATCAGCAGAAACCAGTATAACGCCGGAACCGGCCCCCACCATTGCTTGTGCCACCAGATCTTTCCCTTGCCGAAGTTCTTAATGCCATAATGTGGATTCAGAACAAACCAGAAGAAATCTTCCAGAAAGACCATACCCACGTAGAAGCCCAGCAGCAGACTTTCTAACCGCCAGCTCCACGGAACAAAAAACAGCGGTAGGTGAATTATGGCAATCAAGAACAGCGTCATAAAGAGGTGGTAGCCTGTTATCGGACGTCCACCTGCCAATTTGACAAGCCACCCCTTCTCAATTCGCCAGCAGGGTAGCTTCGCTGCCCAGCCATCCTTGCCTTCGATTTGAATTTCCCACAAGGCAAGCAAAAAAGCCAGGAAGATCATGAAAGCGATTAGTCCTATGATCACGACTATCTTTTTCAGTACTTCTGGCTAGTTTACCATTTTGCAGCCGGTTCCGGTGAAATCAGCTACAAGGCGAGCACGAATACTATTGTGTCATGGATAGTGTGTTGAGTGGCTGCCTTATTGGTGGGAGACGGCGTACCTAATGTTACCAACGAATAGGCAAGCCAAAGAACACGGTGGTAGCAGCTACTCCTCCCGAACGGTGGCTAGTTGGTTCAGTGCTAGTTGCCCACTGCCTCAAGTTCTTCTTCAGCGAAGCGCCTGACTGTGGTCAAACCTCTGGACTCGATCCTCGCCATGTACCAGAAGCGAAAGGCATCCCTAGACGGTTCTCGGTCTACGACACCGGTTTGCCCTCTATATGCTGAAGGGGAATCGGCCTTGATTCTCACTGTACTGCCCCTCTTAAACTTCGGCATCATCCTTCCATACCCTCGGGGAAGATCATACTCCCTGCGCCTTATCGGGTCAGACAGAACGGCGTAAGCCTCGTTTATCTTCTCCATTTCTTCGTGGGCTTCCTCACTGTCCCAGTTCCTGTCAGGATGGCATTGAAAAGCCAGTCTGTGATACGCCTTCTTTATTTCCTCCGCACTGGCATCCAGCGAAACACCCAACACTTCGTAGTAGTCTCTTTGATTTTGGGTTCTAGACGTAATGGGTCCCATGGGAACTATTATACCGTTATTCAGGGGACAGTCAATAGGCTTCTTGTACTACGCCCCGTCGTACTTCCGTACCAGGTTGAAGCGTACCATAGAGTCAAGACGTGACAACCCGTCCCTTGGCGCAGCAATATTGGAGCTTCTGCTATCCAAGCTGTGCTATATGTAGTAGTGCTCGTCTCTTGAGCCTACCTTGGATAGCATTCCTCGCTTAGTTCTCTGAGAGTATAATCATCGTTGGTGAGGTGATCCTTCAATGATTCTCAGGGAAATCTGCGCGCGCAGTATACTGGTCAAATCGCAAGTCTCCGATTATGCGGTCAATCCGTATGTCGGGTGCCAGCACCGTTGCACCTATTGCTACGCCCGCTTCATGAAGAGATTCACCGGACATAAAGAGCCGTGGGGCGAATTTGTTGACGTGAAGATTAACGCCCCAGACCTGCTGCGCAAGGACATAAACAAAAAGCCGCCAGGCAGGGTATGGATAAGCGGAGTATGCGACCCGTATCAGCCAATAGAGAAGAAATACGAATTGACAAGGAAGTGTTTGGAAATAGTGGTCGGGTGTGGCTGGCCAATTACAGTTCAGACGAAATCTCCGCTTGTGCTGCGCGACGTAGACCTATTCAGAAGAAGTGCCAACATAGAAGTAGGACTGTCAGTTACCACCTCAGACGATGATATAAGAGAATTGTTCGAACCAAACGCGCCGTCGATTAAAGAAAGGATCGAGGCGGTAGGCGAACTGCATCATGAAGGGATCAGAACCTATGCCATGATTGCACCATTGCTCCCTAGGGCAGAAGCACTTGCTGCCCAACTCAGCGGTAAAGTGGATTGCGTACTGATCGACAGAATGAACTACCACTATGGCGATTCGGTCTACAGGAAACACAATCTAGAGAATGCCATGACCTATGATTTCTTCCTCTCAAAAGGCAAAGAGCTCGCCAGTGCTTTTGCAGAACAAGGCATCGAGTGTCGAGTACTGTTCTAACGGTACCGAGTCAAAGCCTTGCTTCTTGATTATGCTAAGCAATCGGACAGGGCAACGTTCACGGAGCGAGGGAGTCCGCGCCAGAATATGCTCGCATTTGCTTCGAAGTCAGCCTGTGTGTATGGCAGTGAACAAAGTGAGTCAATGTGACCTTGTGGACTATTATGTCATCTCGATAGGCTGCAATTGCCATCCATCTGCCTTGTGGATAGGACGGCCAACACCGATAACAACCCAGTTGATTTTCGGTGCCCCGCTTCGTCCAGCCTGGCAAGATGAGCCGATTACTACTAACAACAAAACGTCACTGCTGGCAGTTTCTTCTAAGCTTCTCAGCAAGGCTGAGCCTTGCTGAGGAGTTCGCGCTTCATTCCTTCAAAGCGGAAACCTTGATGCTCATGATAGACGATGCCACCTTTTTGACCTGCGTGGCAGTGACATGAGCTTCTTCAATGACCGCCTTGACAGTCGGGTCATTAGCCATGTCGTCAGTCGGGAAGACAGTTTCGTCAACTACTTTGACTTGCGCAAACCCCGCTGCCTTGATAGCTTCAAGATAGTCGCTTTTCTTGCTGGCTCCGGCAATACAACCCACGTAAGCTTCAGCAGAGTT
>CAYFSE010000160.1:0-28619 GCA_964345725.1 uncultured Dehalococcoidales bacterium | reverse complement strand
GATTAGATCACATGCACGGCGCACTATCGGCGGGTGTAGATAGGCACTACCGCCATATTCTCCCATGTGGACCTTCACTGCTACGGAATCACCAGAGGAGACAACATCGGCTACTTGTGAGAAAAGAGTCTTCAATCCTCTGAGAAAGGCCCTGCCTTTGTCATAAGGGAAGAAGAAAACCTGGCTGTTGTCGCTTGTCATGACGATGTTCGCCTGCCCAATAGTATAGCCCAGGAATTAGGCTGCAGTAAATTGATTCAGAACAGATTCCTGGCCTTCAGACTTACGTAACTCTTATCGCATACGATGATGTGGTCAAGAACGTCAATGCCCAGAATCTCGCCGGCCTTGCATAGCCGCTTGGTCAGCTCAACATCTTCTTTGGACGGCTCGGGGTCACCCGAAGGATGATTATGGGCAAATATTACTGAGGCGGCGCAAGCAGATATTGCCTCCTTGAACACCTCGCGAGGATGAACAATGCTCGTATCTAGGCTGCCCATAGAGACGAGCTTGCGATCCATCAACCTGTTTCTGGTATCCACGCAGAGCACCAGAAAATGTTCCTTCTTCTTACCTTTCAGCTGGCTCCTCACCTCGGCAGCTACAAGCTCGGGGGATTTGAGGATCCGTTCGGGTTTCTCACAGGCATCTGCTTCCAACCGCCTGCTGAATTCAAGAGCAGCTTTAATCTGCGTTGCCTTGGCTGGTCCGATGCCTTTCGTCTGCATCAATTCCTCTACAGAGGCATTGGCAACGCCTTTGAGATTACCAAACCGGCTCACCAACTTCTGGCTGGCCATCATAACAGACTCACCCTTGATTCCTCGACCCAGGATTAAGGCTAGGATTTCCTGGGCAGAAAGCGCTTCACTGCCCAGTCTCAACAGCCTCTCCCTGGGGCGTTCGCCGGGGGGCAAATCACGAACAGTAAAGGAGTCCTTCACAGCTTATCCTACATAGTTGATGTGCCAGATGACCCCCGCCTGGTCCGCCTCCTCAGAGCCACAGACCCCCATACAACAAGTCCCACACCGAGGGCCGTCAACATGCCCACCCAGACGGGCTGTAACCCGGCCTTCCGAGCTAGAGCTACAGGATTTGTCAGCGTTGCTCGCCAACCAACATCAAGGGCGTCTATATCGAAACCATATACTTCAGTCAAAGCTTCATCATAGGTACTGCCCTGCTTTAGAATAGTCAATAAATCGAGCATCTTGTCCTGCCCATAATTGTTCAGGAGATACTCCACAAGGCTATAGCTCTGTGCATAGGAAAGGCGAGCTTTGTCAGCGTAGGCGGAGAACGGACTGCACAGGCTGCGCACCGAAATAAGTGTGCCTTCCGAAATAGCCCTATTTAGGCTGGAGCGAAGATCATAGTCAAGCTCGCCCTCACTGTGTGTAGCTAGCCCTTCGTCAAGCCAGACAGGAAGCTGTCCATAAGGGCTGAAGGTTGCCTGGTGAACAACAAGATGCGTCAACTCATGAGTCAGCGCTCTCTCACCCCACTCAAGTTGGCTAGGTGAGATACTAATAGCGATGATGCCAAAATCGGTGAAGGCAACGCCGCCAGTCCATTCCTGAGAATAAACCATAGCCCCCCTTAAATCACCAGCGGAGGCATAAACATATATCTTGATAGGCCCCTCCGGGTAGGTCCCAATATCCTGGGTTAGCCTGGTGAGTCCCTCCTCACAAGCATCCATCAACTCCCGAGCGAAGGAATCGCCGCCACTGTACCAAAAAAGGGTCATTCCGCCACCCTCGCCTACACTGCTAGTCAAACTCTGCCAAGTAAAGCGATTGTCATCGAAATGCACTATCTTGGGAGAGGTCTCAACCGTATTCCCGTCATCATCCTCAATCATCCACCAATATGTAACCTCAGCACCAGGGGGCAAGCTTGCGTTCGTCATATCCCACATCCAGTTAGTCTCTACCCTGTTTGCCGGAGTGAAATCAGCCCAACCTTCACTGACAACTTCAGCGTAGTTCATTCTGTTCACCCGGTAACAAAGACGAGCGTCAACGATGTCAACATTGCTTTCAGCTTCCAGACTGAACACCGCCCGTTCCGGGAAGTCTACATACACGTCACTGGCTATGACTGCGATAGCGGTCTCGGCTGTGACGACTGAGGGACCCAAAAGCCAGAGAAGAGCCAGAGTCATTAACGCGACACGCTTAATCATTTCCCCACTTTGGACCGAAGGTAGGCCGTAATAAATCCGTCCAGTTCTCCATCTAGTACAGCTTCGGCATCGTGGACCTCGTGGTCGGTGCGGTGGTCCTTCACCATTTTATAGGGATGGAGAACATAACTTCTAATTTGGTTTCCCCAGGCCGCTTCAATACGCTCGCCTTTTAGTTTGGCTCTCTCCTCCTCTTTCTGCTTACGGTCAAGCTCCAGAAGGCGAGAATAAAGGACTTTCAGGGCGGCTTCCTTGTTTTGGTGCTGAGATCTCTGCCCTTGACAGGTCGCCACCAGACCTGTAGGCAAGTGCGTTATCCTGACAGCGCTGCTTGTCTTTTGCATATGTTGCCCGCCGGGACCACTGGACCTGAACGTGTCTATCCTCAAGTCTTCCGGGGTTATTTTGATATCCACCGTCCCTTCAGCTTCAGGGAGGACTTCCACGAGAACAAAAGATGTGTGGCGGGCATGGTCAGCATCAAAAGGAGACAGCCTCACTAGTCTGTGCACTCCGTGCTCACCCTTGAGATAGCCAAAGGCAAAATCCCCCCTAATCTCCACGATCGCGCTTTTGATGCCTGCCTCTTCGCCCGGGGAGGCATCCAAGACTTCAGCCTCATAATCATGCCGCTCTGTCCACCTCAAGTACATCCTGAGCAACATATTGGCCCAATCCTGAGACTCCGTACCACCAGCCCCAGCATGAAGAGCGACCATGGCATTTCGACTATCGTAATCACCAGTAAAGAGCTGTTGGCTCTCCAGTTGTTCAAATTGGGAGTTCAACTTTCTTAGTTCTAGTTGTATCTCTTCTTTGAGAGAGTAGTCGTCTTCCCCAATAGCCAGAACAATCATTTCCTGAAGATCGCTGGCCTTTTTTTCCAGCCCGCGCCAGACACTGACCAAGTCCGTTTTGCGCCTGAGCTCGCGCATCGTAGTCTGAGCCTTGGCTGGGTCACTCCAGAAATCAGGTTGCGCTGACTCTGCTTCTATTCTGGCAATTTCCTGTTCCTTGCCAGAGATGTCAAAGATGCACCATTATGTCTGAGATTTGCCGAAGCAGAGCTTCCAGGTTTTCCTTCTCTTCCTGCATTTGCAATACTCCTAATTTAACAATGTCCCTTGGCAGTTTGGTTCGGAGGTCAACGTTCCTCCGGCAGCGAGGTGAGCCAGACGGGTGGGTTCAGGAAGTCTATAACCACGGCAGCACTTCATAACCCACTGCAGAGCCGATGCCAAGCTGATTTTGTGACCCACGGAAACATATATTGGTTTAACTCCCGACTTGGTTCTCAGCGCTGCTCCAACAAGCTCCCCTTTATCTAGCAATTCGGCATGAGAGCCAGCTTCTTCTCCCACACACTGATGTTGACCACAAAGGATAGATTTCGCACAGCCTATGGTAGGCAAATCAAGAAAGAGGCCCACATGTGAGGCAAGCCCAAATCTCCTAGGATGAGCCATCCCCTGGCCATCAACCAGAACAAGATCGGGAACATTACACAGTCTCTCACAAGCAGCCAGTATCAAGGGACTTTCTCGAAAAGACAGCAGGCCAGGAACATAAGGAAATCTAATCTTACTCTGAGCTTCCTTTACCTCGATTATGCCGAACTCGGGGTAACGGAGAACTATCGCTGCTCCTCTGGCTACGCCCTGGGCATCGGGAGAAGAAATGTCAATGCCGGCAATAAGGCGTGGCTCAACGACTGATTCTTCGGTTACCACCCTTCTCGCCAGGTTCGATTGTATTTCCCTTGCCTCGCCAGGGCTCACGCCCCAACCGTGCAATTCATGCACTCTCATGTCTTGAAATTATAAAGCATTCCAGTTCAATAACAAACTCTGAAACTGCCAATGCGTAAGAAGTGTGAGTTCCTGTCAGCCGTATCAGTATTGGCGAAAGTGAACTGGTCTGTTATAATCACGGCGATAACGAATCTCAGTTACACAAAGGATTATCCAGCCGGCTGTGGGAATAGCTTACGTGCGGACGTTGTCGAGTGGCAGCCCAAGGAGCTATCAAGGAGTAGCGACATGCCTGAAGAAATCACCAGTAATGTAGAAGCCCTCGAGGCGGAAGCCGAGAAGATACTCGCAGAGGCAAAGACCAGAGCCAGTGAAATTGTCCTCCAGGCCAAGGAGGAAGCCAGGAAGATGCTCTCTTCGCAGCTGCCGTTAGATGAGGTGAAAACTGAGTGTGAGCAGATTGTAAGCAAAGCCAAGGCAGAGGCCGACAGAAGAATCAAAGAGGCTGAGAAGAGTGCTGCCGAAATCACCATCACTGCCGACAAGAAAGTGAAAGAGCTTACGGGGCTCGTGGTCGATATCGTCAGGGGGAAGAGCTGACATGCCGGCTGTAATCGTCAATACCCCTGACCCCATGGCAAGAGTCAGGGTAATGACTACCAAAGACCACTCCACCGAGACCCTCAAAACACTACATACCGCTGGCGTGCTTCATGTTGAGGAAAGCGAAGAGCTAAAGCCTGTGGACAAAGAGGCAATTGAACGGGAAAGAAGAGAAATCGGTGAACTATTGACCAGCATTAACGACGTTTTGGCTTACATACCAAAGGGAGAAAAGGTATCGCTGGGAGAGGACGTGGAAGTCACCTATGACCGGCCTCTTGATGAGATTGACAGCGGAGTAAGGGCACTATGCACGAAGCTCGGCAAAATGCATGAATTAGCAGCCAAACTCAAAGACAACGTTAGCGAACTCACGGAACTGGGCAAGTATGTTGGCTCTCTGGGGCACCGGGCTGGTATCAGGTTAAGAGATCTAGGTTTTTCCGGCAGTTACCTCTTTTCCCGGGTATTCGTGCTTCCCAACGAGCTATTTGAGACCCTATACCCTAAACTTAGAGAGTACGTGCTCGAGAACATCGTGGTCACGATAGAAAACGAGACTGTCTTGTATGCCATCGCCAAAACTGAAGACCGGGAAACCATAGAGACTATTGTCAGGGATGGCGGGGCAAAAACCCTGCTCATACCGGAAAAAGACCTGACTCTGAGAGAATTCCTTGAAACAGCCAACACTAATATCCAGACTTTTGAAGAAGAACTGGCAAAGCTTCAGAGCGAGATTCAGGATAAGACGAGAGAGAATCTGAAGACGCTCATCCTTTTCCGCGAGGCATTATCAGCCGAAACAGAAAGGTTGGCAGTATTGGCCAAAGCGAGCGAGGCGAAATACGTCACATTAATCGAGGGGTGGATTGCAGAAAGCAACGTTGAAGATGCAGTTTCTAAACTCAGAGATAAGGTTGGCTATGTCTTTGTTGACAAACGGAAGCCCGAGCCTGTAGAGGAGCCACCCACCAAGTTTAGAAATGCCACTCCAGTTAGGCCCTTCGAGGTCATTGTGAACTTGTTTGGCACTCCAAAGTATAGGGAATGGGATCCCACCCCGATAATAGCATACTTCTTTGCCATCTTCTTCGGTATTATGCTGGGGGACGTAGTATACTCTGCCCTCCTCATATTATTTGCCAGGCTTGGGCTGCGACTTCTGGTTGATGACCCCAAAACTGAAGGTTTCAAGCTATTCCAGAGGATAATTTACATAAGTGGTGGCGTAGGTCTGATTATTGGTCTGCTTACGGGAAGCTACTTGGGCGACTTCTACCGGTTCCTTGGAATCGAAAGCCCGGCACTGGCTCAAGGAATTTATCAGATGTTTTCGGAGCCCGTGTTATTCATACAGTTCTCAATAGTAATGGGCCTGGTTCACGTAAACATAGCCCACGCACTTGCACTTATCCGAGGAATAAAGGAGAGGCAAAAAGCGATAGTGCCCAACAAAGTCGGGCTATTTATGCTTCAGATTGGTGCCATACCCCTGATCATGGTTTTCATACTTGGTTTCGATATCCCATGGTTAACCGGGCAAATACCGATCATACTGATGTCTGCTGCAATTGTAGGGCTAGTATTAATTGTCGCCTCCTCCCTGATGGAGAAGGGCGCTTTTCTGGGCGGTATCTTCTGGCTCTTTGACGTCACCGGCATACTGGGCGATGTTATGTCATATGCAAGGTTGGCAGGTGTCGGTTTGGCTACATATTACCTGGCATACTGCTTTAACTTGATTGCAGAGCTGTTACGCGAAATGATGCCTGCCGGAATTGTGCAGCTTATCGTTGGCGGCCTATTATTCATATTAGTTCTGCTGCTTGGACATGTGCTTAACCTGGCTCTCAGCGCCATAACATGTTTTGTGCACTCCCTCAGGTTATGTTTTGTTGAGTTCCTCTTCAAGTTCTATGAAGGAGGCGGCAGGGCATACAGTCCGTTTCGGTTGAAGGGTAGACCTGTATTTGTCAAAGTATGAACGCAGTTAAAAAATACACTATTGACGGAGGTGTAAGATGCTAATCAGCCCCGAATCCCTGGCAGTCATCGGAGGCGCGATAGCTCTAGCCGGAGGTCTGGCTGGCTCAGCGATAGGTATCGGTATCGCCGGCTCGGCTGGAGCAGCTACGTTGTCCGAGGAGCCAGGGCAACTCAGAAATGTCATCCTCCTGGCATCGCTGCCGATGACTCAGACCTTCTATGGTCTCATAACATTGATACTTATTCTAACAACGGTGATTGGCAACATCAGTGAAATGGCCAATGGTGGTGGCATGGGTTTCGCGGTACTGGGCATTGGGGTCATAACTGCCGCTGCTGAAGCGTTCTCAGGAGCGTACCAGGGCGCTGTCTGTGCTTCCGGTATCTCATTGTTGCCCAAGACAAAGGGGCGGATTTTGACCAACTCTATGATGTTAGCCGTGTTCGTCGAACTGATAGGCGTGCTGGGACTGGTATTCGCCATAATGGCCTTGGCCTTGCTAGGACTCTTCTAAGGCAGCGAAAATGGAAAGAATAAGTGAAGCCGTTGTCAGCAAAGTGAAGCTGGACGCCCATAGCATAATAGGAGAAGCTGAAGAAAAGGCGCAAGAAGAGATAGAGAAGGCCAAGAAGCAGAGGGAAGTGAGGTATGAGCAAGAGAGGGCCAGAATGCTGGGAGAGGCAGAAGAAGAAGCTGCCAGAATCTTGGCTCAAGCCTCTATCAGAGCGCGACAGCAGATATCGAGTGCAAAAGCTGACGCAATCGCTAGCATAATTGACGCGGCGCGGAAGGAACTTCCCCAGATTTCAAGCGATGAAAGGTACTTCCTAGGCTTAACCAGGGAAGCTATAGCAGGGCTCGGCACGGGCAAAGCCAGGATCTACGTTTCTGCCAGAGATTTGGGCACCGTGAAAAGGCTTCTTGAAACGAATAAGGAGTTGGCCGACAAGATATTGGAGATCAAGGAGACCGATTGTCTGGGAGGGGTCATAGCCGAGGATACCGAGGGAAAACTTCGGATAGACAACACTTACGAAACGAGACTCGAGATGCTGTTGCCAAAGCTGCTGCCCAAGATAAGCAACGAGCTCTTTAAGGCGCCGTAGGGAATACCATGCTCAATCCGAGATACGCGTTTATATCTGCTTGCCTGAAAGGTGAGGAACCCAAGACTGTCAACTCCGAACACATAGATAGAATGATGTCAGCGCCCACCTTAGGGGATGCGCTGGCGATCATCAGAGACACGGATATAGGAAGCTATTTGGAGGAATCGCCTGTCAAGACTTTTGATGATTTGGATGAATACTTGTGGCGATATCTCGCGCAGCGCATTGGATATGTCGAATCGTTTAGTTTCCTGCCCAAAGACGTGCTGGCGGTATCCCGAGCATACATCGTCAAATATGATGTCCGGAATATCAAAGCTGTCCTGCAGGACATTTCAGGTGCCGAAAAAACTAGCATGATACCAGTTGGGATTATCCATAATAGTGGGTTACTAGATGAACTTTCTAGCGCTGACAATGTGGACAGCATCATCCAGATACTCACCAAGTGCAAACTGGGAGACTATGTGCCCGCCCTGGAAGAGTACAAAGTAGATAAGAGCTCAAAGTCCAAGTTCGTCGCTGAAGCCAAGCTGGACGGCGAGTATTACAAGAACGTGTTGAACACGGCCAGGAGAGTAAAAGACGGCTTCGTACTTGCCAAAGCCCTTGGCTTGGTGATAGACCTAACAAATCTGCAAATCGCTTCCAGAGCTATAATTGAAGGCATAGGACTTGATGCTAGTGAACTTGCCATTGCCGGAGGATACAGGATTACCGACAAGGACGTAAGGGAATTACTGGCCCTTAAAATGACCGACATGCCTGGCAGATTGGAGGATACCGAATATCAGCAGATAGCAAGTGAAGTATCCACTAACTATGATAAGAACAAGAATATAACCGTCGTGGATGAGACTATCGACAAGCACAAGTTCAGGATTCTCAGGGACATGCTGTCACCTAGAGTGTTGTCCCCTCTAGTGATGGCCTGGTATTTAATCCTCAAAGAGGTTGAAATACGGAACCTGCGGCTAGTTCTGAAGACAATAGTCGATGGTGTTCCTGTTCAGGAAATAAGGAACTATTTGGTGCTGTGACGTCATGGCTATCAGGCATCTAGATATAGCTGCCATAGGAGACGAAGAGTTGGTCAACGCGCTGAGACTCGCCGGCGTTGGCAAGTACTACATGGTTAAGGGCAATCACGATACGCGTGAAAATGTTAGGACAGCTCTAACTGGGTTGCTGGCCGAGCCTGATATCGGCATAGTAATCATACTAGAGGACTATGCACAATGTGTCGAGGACCTGGTAACCGAGCACAGAAAAAGGAAGGGAACCACCACTGTCATTGTCGAAGTCCCATCGAAATTTGGCACAAAGTACCCGGATACTAGGGAATACTACAGGGCTCTTATCCGAGAATCTATAGGGTTTGAAGTAGAAATTTGAAACTATGGCAAAAGTAGGAGGATAAAGACATGGGCAAAATATGGAGAGTTTCGGGTCCTCTAGTCATCGCTGATGAGATGAAAGGTTCCCAGGTTTATGAGGTTGTCGAGATAGGTGAAGAAGGGCTTGTCGGGGAGATAGTAGGACTGGAAGGTGACAAGGCGATAATCCAGGCACACGAGGATACTCTGGGGCTAAAGGTGGGCGAGGTGGTGAAGGGAACAGGAAGAGTGCTAAGTGCAGAGTTAGGCCCCGGGCTTGCGGGCTCTATTTACGATGGGCTGCAAAAATCTTTGCTCACTCTGGGTGAGAATGCTGGCGCGTTCATAAAACGGGGTTCCAAAGCTTCAGCTCTTCCGCGCGACAAAAAATGGCAGTTCACACCTAGAGTAAAGGTCGGAGACGCAGTTAGCCAGGGTGATATTATAGGGATAGTGCCCGAGACTAATCTGATAGAACACCAGATAATGGTGCCGGTAGGAATCAAAGGGACGATAAAGGAGATACGCCAGGGTGACTATACGGTGGAAGAGCCTGTAGCTTGCGTAGGGCACGATGGTGAAGTCAAAGAACTCACGTTGATGCAAGAGTGGCCGGTAAGGAGGCCCAGGCCCTACAAGAAGAGGTCAGATCCTTCGGGCCTACTCACTACTGGCATGCGCATTTTGGATTACATGTTTCCCTTGGCTCTTGGCGGCAAGGCTTCAATACCCGGCGGATTTGGCACCGGAAAAACCGTTGCCTTGCAGCAGCTGGCCAGATGGGCTCAGACACATCTGAACATCTACGTTGGCTGCGGCGAGAGGGGTAACGAGATGGCAGATGTGCTTTATAGCTTTCGGCAGCTCAAGGACCCCAACACAGGGAGACTGTTGCAGGAGAAAGAGATCTTCATAGCTAATACCTCCAACATGCCGGTGGTGGCCAGGGAAGCAAGCATTTTTGTTGGCATCACTATGGCTGAGTACTACCGGGACATGGGTTATGACATCCTGCTGGTTGCTGATTCGACTTCGAGATGGGCTGAAGCCATGAGGGAGATGAGTGGAAGACTTGAGGAGATGCCCGGGGAGGAAGGTTTCCCTTCCTACATGGGCTCTCGCCTTTCCTCCTTTTATGAAAGGGCAGGAATGGTTCAATGCCTGGGTAATCCTCAAAGAAGCGGCTCAGTGACAGTGGCTGGCGCTGTGAGTCCGCCGGGAGCTGACTTCAGCGAGCCGGTTACCCAAAACACACTTAGGATAATAGATGCCTTCTATGCTTTGGATGTTGCGCTGGCAAACAAGAGACATTTCCCGACAATAAACTGGCTTACCAGCTATAGCCTCTATATAGATGCAGTCAAAGACTGGTGGAACAGGCACGATCCAGGATGGGAAGACACCAGAGCTAATGCTTTGAGAGTTTTGCAGCAGGAAGCTGAACTAGAAGAGATTGTGAGACTGGTAGGTCCAGAAGCTTTGCCTGAAGGAGACAAATTGTTGCTTCTTATCGCTAGAATGATACGAGAGGACTTCCTCCAGCAAAGCGCTTATAATGAAGTCGATACCTACTGCACGCCGGCCAAAGCCGGCCTCATGCTCAAAACCATAATGAGGTTCTATGAACTGACTCAAGAGATGTTGAGTTCGGGGGCAGGCATTGACAGCATCCGCTCATCGCCCATGGTGTACAGAATATCCAGGATGAAAGATATACCCAATGAGGTCTTTGAACAGAGAATCAGGGAATTGTGGTCAGAGATGGAAGAAAGTCTGGTGACTGGCAAACGTACTACCTGAGAAAAGGAGGGCTTCTATGGATTACTCCTCACTTTACATTAGAGAAGGAAAGGCCATTAGCAAGGCCAAGGGGGCTCTGCTCATAGCCGAGAGCATACCTGGCATAAAGTTCAACGAGATGGTCGATGTTCAGCTTGGCAATGGTGAGGTAAAAAGTGGTCAGGCAATAGATATCAGCGAAGATGCAGCCGTAGTCGAGGTGTTTGGCGGCGTCAGCGAAGTGGACCTCATCGGCAGCAAGATAAGGTGCAAAGGCGAGACTCTGAAATTGCCAGTATCCATCGATATCTTGGGGAGAATCTTCAACGGGACGGGAGAACCAATAGACGGAGGCCCGCGGGTCATCCCTGAAGACTACCTAGACATTAACGGCGAACCCGTAAATCCAGCACTCCGCCAGCCTCCCGCAGAGTTCATCGAAACGGGAATCTCGGCCATAGATGGCTTAAACGCATTGGTTAGAGGGCAGAAATTGCCCATATTTAGCGGCTCAGGCCTACCACATAACCGAATTGTCGCTCAAGTAATCAGGCAGGCAACTGTGAAGGGCAAAGAAGAAAGATTTGCGCTAGTGTTTGCTGCCCTTGGTATCAGTTACGACGATGCCTCCTTCTTCATGAGAGATCTCGAGAGGACAGGTGCACTGGACAGAACTGTAGCCTTCATCAATACTGCGTCAGACCCCGTTATTGAGCGAATATCTACACCAAGACTAGCTTTGACTGCAGCCGAATATCTGGCATGGACACATAACATGCATGTGCTAGTTATACTCACCGACATGACCAATTACTGCGAAGCTCTTCGTGAACTCTCTTCCATGCGTGAAGAAATTCCCTCAAGAAGAGGATATCCGGGCTACATGTACACTGACTTGGCTACGATGTACGAGAGAGCCGGCAGGATTTCTGGTAAAGAGGGCTCGGTGACTATAATGCCTATTTTGACCATGCCGGACGACGATATAACACATCCCATACCTGACCTTACCGGCTATATAACTGAGGGACAGATCGTCCTTTCCCGAAATCTAGAGAGGAAAGGGATATACCCACCAATAGATGTGTTCTTGTCCCTTTCCCGCATGATGAAAGAGGGGATTGGACCCGGCAAGACCAGGGAAGACCACAACAATGTCTTCATGCAGTCCTACGCTGCCTATGCTGAAGGCTCTTATCTCAGAGAAATATCCACCATTATCGGTGCTGAGGCACTGGGCGACAGGGATAAAATATATCTGACCAACGCAGATGAGTTCGAGAGAAGATTCATATCTCAAGGCGAATGGGAGAAAAGAACGGTGGAAGACACCCTGGATATAGCTTGGGGGTTGTTCTCAGCGCTGCCCCAAGAAGATTTGAAACTGATTAAAGAAGAGCTAATCAAGAAGTATCTTCCCAAGTATCGACAGTAAGAGCAGGTGCAGGCAAGTGCCACAACTAGTTAAAGTCAGACCGACGAAAATCGAGCTGGTGAAACTAAAGCGCAGGCTTTCCCTGGCCCAAAGGGTACAGAAGATAGTGAAGGACAGGCTCTCCATACTAACTATGGAATTTCTGCAGACGGCAAGAGAGACAGTGGAAGCCAAAAGAAAGCTACTTGATGAATCTTCCAGACTCTACAAGTCAGTGTCCGTCGCCGCCGGCTATCATGGATATATAGCCATGGGAAAGGAATTGACAGCCACTGAGGCTGATCGAAAAGTCGCTGCCGGCTCAAGAAACATAGCAGGCGTGCGAATTCCGTCCTTTGAGCTAATAGGCGATGGAAAGCCAACGAGAGGATATAGTCTGGCTGATACCTCGTCGTGGTTGGACCGTGCCGCGCAATTATCCGGCGAATGGCTTGACGCTATTGTGGAATTAGCCGAGCTTCAAAGGAGTTTTGAATTGCTGGCAATGGAAATAAATAGGACAAAAAGGATAACCAATGCTCTGGAATATGTGGTAATTCCAGGGCTGGAGGCGACGATAAGTTACCTGAATATGAAGTTTGAAGAAAGAGACAGGGAAGAAAAGGCACGGCTGAAACGTGTGAAGGTACTTGTTGCCCGAGGATAAACGAATGCCCAAGCCGTTACAGAATGAAACAGCACAGCCTCCCTATGAAAGAATGCTCCAGGAATGCCTGAGAGGCGAACTGAGAATAGTAAATACAGGGTTACCTCGGAGCCAGAAACGGCTGACGGATTTGCTGAACCAGGAACATCCGCATGTCGTATGCAACGATGGCAGCACGCATTTCTTCAAGAGAACTGAACTTAACTATCTGGCAGGCATGCTGGATCCTGATGAGCAAAAAAGATTGCTACTGCCTATGCTTATAGAGGTAGGAGCAAACCAGGGTGAAGCGGCCATAGTAGGTGATGCAGAAGTAGTAGAGAAAATCGTATCAAAAGCACTGAATATGCCGGTATCCCGCGAGGAAGGAAGGATTAGAATACACAAGCCACAACTAGCCCTACTGAGAAAGAAGTTTAGGACAACGACCGTCTATGTTTTCTCTCCCAAAATCGTGGCTTGAGTTGCCCACCCGCCCACCCCATTTCCATATTTCTTTGCCGCCATATTATTGAAGTATTCTTCTCCAAGCCAAAGACAGTGTTTGCTGTTTCTGGCTCTACAGGGAGTATAATCTTGGCAAGGAACTTCCAAAGCTCTGGCGTAGTTACCGACGACAGGCAGCATGTGATCATAACAAGTCAGGCTATTAGTCGACATCAATATATAGGAGGGTAGCAGAATGAGTGGACTGAATCTACACGAAGCGGACAAACTGGAAATCACAGTCTTGATAGACAATTATGTAGACGCGTTAATGCTTCAGGATACAGACATAGTCAAGCGTCCAAGGGTGCTACCTCCCAGTGCGCCGCTGGCAGAACATGGATTATCATGCCTTCTCAGAGTTCACCAAGGAGCTGACCAGCACGTTGTGCTGCTGGATGCGGGTGTGTCAGCGACGTGTTTCTTTAATAATGCGAGCGTTCTGAATGTGGACTTGAGCCAAATTGAGGCGGTGGTTCTCAGCCACGGTCATTTTGACCATTTTGGAGCTCTGATAGAGTTTCTAAACAAGGCTGCAAAGGGGATGCCGGTTGTCCTTCATCCAGATGCCTTTCTTCAGCGTTCTCTGAATATCCCCATTACTGGACTACGCGTAGACTTGCCCAGGTTAGACGAAGTAGCCTTAAAGGAAGCGCCAGCCGTGCTTCAAAAAGTCCGGGAACCTTCTACGTTGGCCTCGAACCTTATCCTGATTTCAGGGGAGGTGGCGCGACTGACCGATTTTGAGAAAGGTTTTCCCTGGGCTGAAGCGAAAATTGATGGCAAATGGGTCGTGGATCCTTTTCATGATGACCAGGGGGTAGCAGTTAACGTGAAAGGCAAAGGGCTGGTAGTTATTGGCGGATGTTCCCACGCCGGCATCATAAATACGGTCAAAGATTGCCAGGCGGCTGCACAAACGAGCAAGGTCCACGCAGTCATGGGTGGATTTCACCTCACGGGGCCGCTTTTTGAGCCCATAATCGGTTCAACAATTGAGGAGATGAAGAATATCGGCCCAGATTTTGTCATGCCCATGCACTGCACTGGCTGGCAGGCCATCAGTCAATTCGCCAAAGAGATGCCCAACCAGTTCGTGCTGACAACTGTGGGCACGACCTATGTCTTCTGATAGTCTTAAAGATGGGGGCGCAATCACACTTGCGGCCGTCACAGATACGCCGGTGTCCCTAGCTTACTACTCGGGTGATTTCTGGTAACCAATGAGCAACCACTGCAGCAGCGGAATCAGTTGCCTTCTGCCAGCCAATATGGTTTGGGAGCTCTCCCGGGGCCATACTTGATTCTTCTGTTTTCTTATTGGAAAAGGCTAGCAACTCATTCCAGCGGGCGGGGTGCATGCCTTAATCCATATGTTCGAATGTTTTTTGCGGAGGCACAGGCTCTTTACCAAGCAAGACCATGCCAAAATTCTCCAGCTTCTGTTTTGTTCTGGGATCTACGTCATGCCAGCGTGCCAGGAATTCCTCTTCCGTCATCCATGTTCTGTGAAATGACGACGGGTCTTCAAACACAATAATGCCACCAGAGTGGGCAATAACGATGACGTAGTGCCCATCATCGTTGTCTGCCTTCCAATCTTCAAGTGTCATATACCTTTCTGCCCACGCCTGGACCAGCACGATCACCGGATGCTTTCCATCCACAAGCTGTTTCACTTCTTCCAAAGAAAATCCACATTTCCAGACGACATGAAACCCTTTTGCTTCAGCTACAGATATCATATTCTGCACAGGGGTTCCGCTGGTGTCGCATCTCAGTTCCTTGATCAGGTCACCTTCGGAAATATCTATGCCATAATAGGCCATGACAATCTGCAATGCTTTTGCCCCACAGTCAAAATCAAACGTCTGTCTACCCGTCGGCAGTTCAATCACTATGGTTACCCCTCCGGCTCTCCGTATGTACGGGAGAACTCGAATAGTCCGGTCTATAAAACGTGATGGCTTCGGCTCCCGAACTTGCCTTTGGGTATTATACATCCTGATAAGTGTTGCCGTCTTACGGACATGATGCAAAAATCTCTCGCAAAGCAGGTATGAGCCCTATCTTCCGAAATAAGAGTCCAGCAATTGTCCCCCTAATTCAGCATGAGTAGTCTAACGAATTTCCTTTGTAGCTCATCACTTCCTCGTTCGAAGACGCCTTGACAAGAAAGGATGGGGTGTATAATAATATCTAGATATATCTAGATATTATTAGAGGCAGATCCATTAGTCTGAAAGGAGGTTTGAATGTTTAGAGACCGGATATTTCACGAGGCGCGATTCTTCCGAGGTTCACGGAGATGGAGTTCGTTTCACAAAGGTGATCTTAAATATGTAATATTGGACCTTCTGAAAGATAAGCCGAGGCACGGGTACGATATCATCCGGGAGCTTGAGGAACAGTCTTACGGTTTCTACAAGCCGAGCCCCGGAGTGGTCTACCCTACTCTCCAGATGCTGGAGGAGATGGGCTATGCGAGATCTACTGAGCAGGAAGGCAAGAAGGTCTACTCGATTAGGGAAGAAGGCCTAAAGTTCCTGGAGAATCAGAGTCATATCGCCGACGACGTGAGAAGGCAGATGAGATATAAGTGGGGCTTCAAGAGTATTGGCAGGATGATCATGGTGATGAAGGAGTTTCACGCGCTCGAAGATCTACTTGGCAACAGCTTTCGCAGGCTAGATGCCGACAAGGCGGAGCAGATTCGTCGGATTCTTTCACAGGCGTATCAAGAAATCGAGTCTGTGTTAGAAGAATAAGACAAAGGAGGACTAACATGGGTTACTTCAGAATATTGGCGGCGATACCGGGTTTCTTCTTGAGTGCCTTCTTCCTGATGCTTCTCTGGGATCCTATCGCTGCGAGAATGGATATCAGTGCGGATATTAACTACGTGACAGCCATGCTGATAAACATTACGCTGTGGCTAGCGGTAGCCCCCCTAGCCGCAGTCGGACGCAAGAAGATATGTCGTTGACTGAGACTGTGCCACAGGTCGTTAACTCAACGGTGAGAGTGCTGTCTCGCACGTGAGGAGGTAGCGTTCAGGTTCTCTACCTCCGACGATATTGCGTCAGACAGGTATCAGTAAAGGCCATGGCGATAGCCTGCGTTGTTCGAGACATACTATGGGATCAAGAAGCCATAAAACGCTAGAAATTGCAGTCGAGAAGCGTAGCCAGAAGGTCTCGCTCCCGTGGCCTACGTCCATTCTGAATCAGCTGTCCTGTTTAACGCGGTCCACAATTCTACGCGGCTTTCCGAAGCCTCTGTCATTTTGTCTGGCCGCCTCCCCGACTTTCATCGTACAGAATAACATGATGTATCACCAATTCCATCCAATGCCTCTATCCTAATCAGAGCAGCCATCATTCGGCAATCGTGATCTATTGAATCATCCAACACTAGTGGCATAGCATGGCATTTACTTGCCACCGGTTAGTACGCGGTTGCGTCTTTCTTAACGAGAGACTGCCTAAATCTTGCGGCAATCTCATATTCCTCGAATTTCGCGGGTTGTGCAGGCGTCTGGATAAATGATCCCCGGAGGCCATTGGCAACTTCGGCACTGGCATCAAGGTCAGCCTCGGTCTCCTACAAAGCAACACCCATCTGCTTGCCTGTCTTTCGGTTTGCCAAGAAGTGTGGACCCTTAAATCCCTTTATCTCACTTGCTCCGGGGACAAGAGTCTCCTCAAAAAGCCGAATAGACTCGTCGATTCGTTCTGGCGATCCCCGAACTGTGGTTACTCTTGCCAACATCTGATGTGTGCTCGAACGGATTATTCCGGAAATCCATTTTGCCAGTGTCATAACCAGGATATTACTAGACAACATAGATCGATTGTTATGAAACTGCGAGCAACGGTCATTTCGTGGCCTGGATCATGGCTATGAGACTGGGCAGGTGGCACAGTGTCGGGTGAGGCAGACACAGTTAGTGAATTCACTAGATCTAAACGGCACGATCTGAGCCACGGACATTGTCCTACCCGCGGCCTAGCCCGTGCTTCCAGCATCCAAAACCAAATAGCTATGTCTTCTTGATTATCTTCTTGGATTCCTCTAGAAACTTCGGGTCATTAACCTGGTCATCCGTATAGCCATGCACTTCCTTCACGTGCTTGATGCCTTCTGCTAGCACTTCTTCCTCTGTTTCACCCCTGGCCACGAAGTCGCAAGCTACCCCAGCATCCTTACAAGCTAATGTATAGGCCATACTAGTTACCTCCCTTCTTCCAGAATTTTGATGATCAATTTATAGCAGAAATACCCATAATTGTCTATGATTTGTATCCCTCTCGTGTCTATTTCCTATCTGAATCGTACCTACCTTGCGCCAAATACATTCTTTGATACTTCAGATCTCATCGTAGCTCGCCATAAAACGAGAGCCGCGGACCTCACTGGTATACAGAGGATCGCACATGCCCAACGCAACATGACGCAGTTCTAGGAGCTGCTCTATCACATGCTTCTTCGTGACCTTCGTTTTCAATAGCTCCGTGCCGTAGCTATAGAATCTGAACCGCACCGCCTAGCATATTCCTCGATTTCATCTGCAATTCGCTGTTTTGTATATTCTGGCTTCAGGTCTAGTATTGTAGCCATCTTGACATCCAAGCAGGCTCTGGCCATGATTCCTAGAAGGTCAGCGTAAAGGTAGGATCAGAAGTCCTTGTCGCTGCACACTGTGACCCACCACTGATCCAGCTACAAAGTACGTGCGAAAGTTCGCAACTGAGCTACCAGAGCAATTCATCCCGATAATCACGCTGTGTAGATAAGGCCTTGATGAGGAGTTAGAAGGGGGAGTATAATAGGCGGCACAGTATGATGGGTTACCTGCCACCAGCTTCAGATGCAGGAAGGGCTGTTTCAGGCAACCGTAACGCTGGAGGTGCTTAATGAGAAGAGAGAAGGCAGTCAAGGTAAAGATTCGACGCATGGTACGTAGCGATATTCATGAGGTCCTGATCCTGGACAGGATAACCAGGGGCTCCACGCGCGGCATTATCAAGTATGAAGACATAGCTTCCGTCAACCCTGGGACACCGCCTGACCTGAGTTTTGTAGCTGAGATTGACGGTAGATTGGTGGGCTTTTCCATCAATCGGTCGATGTACCTAATGGTACCGCTTACTGAAGTGTGTATTATTCACGCTATACTCGTTCACCCAGACTATCAGAAGCATGGCATTGGCGGCAAGCTGATTCAGGCGCTTCTGAAACATTGCCAAACCGAAGGTATCGGCACGGTCCGCGCCCTCATTCCGAAGGGTAACAAAGAATTAAGGCTCCTCTTCGAGCGGCGCGGTTTCCAGCGTAGCCGTGTTGCAAATTTCGACAAGACGTTTGACAGGTAGGCAGCGAGTCTTTTCTGTGAACTAGCCCGGCAGAGGGCTGAGGCCGAGTCGGCGGAGACAATCCGATAATCGCCTGGACTATCTGCCATATCTCAGCTTAGCATATAACATGGCCCATCCTAGGGCAAAGGTTATAGCGTTCCATATGATTGGTGACGGCAGCCCCATTGAAATTCCATAGGACAGCCAGAACCCTATACCAGCAATGAAGAATGCTGTGAACGGCAGGCTTATCTCATGCGCACTCCTCAGCCTGAACAGACGCCATACTTGTGGGATAAATCCTACCGTGGTCAAAGCTCCACCGATGAATCCGAGCAGTTCTTTCCACTCCAAGTTGCGCCTCCTTGTCGGTACGTTGCGATGGCCTATTATTGCTTCTCAAACCATCGTCTTGCCGCCAATTACACTATTCGAAGCTGACACGGGGTTGTCCCCCGCATACCCACTGTAGATATTCTCCACACGGAAGGCGATGAATGTCACTACCCCTAATAGAGACATCCGGCGCAAGGGCTCGAACACAAGACAAAGCTCAAACAAGCATGTCATCAACTGCTATCAAGAAGGCAACGATTTCAACAACGTGACACGAAAGTTTGCCTCTGAGATGCCCGGGCACGACAAACGCCCCGGTCTCAGCTTGGACCTTCAATTCGCTGGTACGAAGGCCTCAATTCGCAGCGCATCAGTAGCTTAGTACCTGCGCCTTCCACCTCCTCCACCACCAAATCTACCACCTCCTCTGCCTCCCCCGCCAAAACCGCCACCGCCAAAGGGTCTTCTGCCGCCTTCAGGGCGGGGACGTGCCTCACTAACACTGAGCGTGCGCTCTTTCAATGATGTTCCATTAAGGCCGTTAATGGCCGCCTGGGCCTCAGATCTCGTTGTCATCTCAACAAACCCGAAACCCCGAGATTCGCCGCTGTACCTGTCTTTGATGATGTTTACCGATGTGACCTGGCCAAAAGCTTCAAATGCCTTGCGCAGTTCGTCTTCGGTAACCTCGCGAGATATATTGCCCACATATATGTTCAAACTATTAACCCCCCTTTCAGATTTTGTTTTCTTACCCCGCCTGCAGGCAGACTGCTAAAACGTACTAAATCTTTCTATTTCTAGACCTTCGGGGGCTGGCTTTCGTTCCAGCCCCCTTTTTGTTGAGCTACAGTCAATTACCTTCGAATGCTTGGCCTAATCTTGGTGTAGCAATCACTACAATACACTGGCCGGCCCTCACGAGGCTCAAACGGCACTTCACATTCCTTGCCACACTCAACACACACCGCGGCATGCATCTGGCGAGCAGCTCTGGGGCCTCTGGAGTTGTTGTACTGGGCTCTTTTTGCCTCGCGGCAAGCAGGGCAACGCTTGGGCTCATTAGTATATCCCCTACCGGCATAGAACTCTTGCTCCTGAGCGGTAAAGGTGAATTGGGCACCACAGTCAGCACATTGCAGCGTTTTGTCCGCAAATCCCATTGGATGACCTCCTTTCTCCTAATAATTGGCTCGAGTCTCGGTCATCCAACGTTCGCGAATGGCCCCGGAAGAGCTCTCACACAGACGTGGTAACCTACACTGATAACCACTGGTTAAGTATAATAAGGCACTTGAAAAATTGCAACTAGTGGACTTCAAGGGGTCAATTACAGCAATAACAATATCAGTGATGTGCCCTTCTCAGGATGGCCGGCAGACCAACCAGCTAAATGACTCAGGCATCGTATTGACCCATAGCAATCCCATGTCTATAATCTCGTGAGGCAGGATACAGAGGCGATGCTATGATCAAATCAAGACTGTGTGATCTGCTGGAAATCAAATATCCTATTGTACAGGCAGGGATCGGTCCCTTCAGCAATAACAACCTTTGTGTTGCTACAGCCAACGCAGGCGTCCTCGGCTTGCTTTCGACGAGCGGCCTTTTTGAAAAGGAAAGGCAACCATGGATTTACAACGACTTTGTGAGAACCGTAGAGGCTAATCCCGAAGACGATATGGGTACGGTACTGGAACAGGTGTTGAAACGGACACACAGGTGGGTCAGAGATAAAGGCGGTGTTTTCGGAACCAATGTGATGGTTTCAACGGAAGTCCTCCCGGCTGCGCGAATCATGGTTGACACCTCAATCAGGGTGCGTGAGCAGAATCCTGATATGAAGAAGCATTTCAAGGTGATGTGTACGTCTGCCGGTGACCCTCTTGGCTGGGGAGCATGAATAAGGGGAGCAGGATTCACATGGATACATATTGTCCCCTCTGTTAGGGCAGCTTTGCGCTGTAAGAAAGTCGGCGTGGACATAATAGTAGGTTGCGGCCACGAAGGTGGTTTCCCTAGCTCGTGGGAGCCGGTTCATTCAATGGTTTTGCTTCCGGCCGTGCTGGAGGCGGTATCAGACAACGAAACGCTGGTTGTCGGTGCCGGTGGGTTCTGCGACGGAAAGACACTGGCGGCTGCGCTGGTCATGGGAGCAGATGGTTTCCTGATGGGGACTCGTTTTCTAGCAACACAGGACAGTGATTCCCATCAGATTTGGAAACAGGCTGTTGTCGATGCAGGCGATAGGGCAACCCTTGTGCCGCGCGGCTTTGTCGGGCCTGCCCGCTGGCTGAAGACACCCCGCAGCCAAGAACACGCCAAAAATACTCTCCGGAAATCGCCTGGCGTCTTCCTGGGTACGCCCGATGACTACACAACAATCGACATGTCTCTGACTGAGTATGAGATCGAATCAATGAAAGCTACCTTTGAAGGACATAAGGAAAAAGCACTCATGGCTGCCGGTGAAGCCGCTCAGCGCATCAAAGATATGCCGAAGGTCCATGACCTGGTGCAGGAACACGTCAAAGAAGCAGAGACCGTCCTCAAGGAAGTCCCTGAGAACGTTCTGGCATAAGTTAGCCAGGCTACATGGAAGACAGCTGGTCTTCTCACTTTGCTCAGCGGTTAAGCCGGTTCTCAAGGCTTGTTTAGATATGGAACTCCACTATGTCACCGTCCTGAAGAATATGTCCCTTGCTGACCCTCTGCCCGTCGTACTTGCCTGAGCCCCAGACGACTGCATACTTTAAATTCTGATAGAAGTCCTTATGGAGAGCTTCAGCAGCTTCTTCCAGTGTGCTACCCTTCTGCAGTATCATAGGGTCAGTCAGGTCGGCCTTGCTGCCAGGGGTCTTCGTATAAACCCGGATTATATTCAGGGTCTGATAAATTGCTCTTCTGAACTCCTCGAGGCCACGACCTTCCCTGGCCGAAATAGAAACGAGGGGAAACAGCTTGGCATATTGCGAACGTAAGCGCTCCCAGTTCTCATTGGAATCTGCCATATCATTCTTGTTTCCCACGATTAGCATCTTACGAGGATAGCTTCCTGGAGTTACTTGCGTCTCATCGTCTGTTAAAGGTTCTATTCTGGCATCTCTTAGCCCTTGAAGGGCTGCTTCTACCTGGTTTGTGGGCTCCAGGGATAAGTCTATTACAATGGCGATCAGGTCAGCGTTCCTCAGGGCATTTGATAGCAGTAATCTCACTTCTTTGTAGCCTATGGGCGGCGTATCCACCAGTTGTATCTGGATATCTTCGAACTTCATCATTCCCGGAACAGGCGTTTTGGTCGTGAAGGGATATGCGGCTATCTCGGGGATGGCTTCGGTTATTCCCGCCAGTATCTGGGATTTTCCGGTATTGGCTGGCCCTACTAGCATTACCTGCCCAGCCCCTTCCCGACTGATGTAGAAACCCGCCCTGCGGGCCGTCGCTAGCTTGCGTTCTGCCTCCTGCGAAAGCTTCGCGATCTTCTGTCTTAGTACGGCATGAAGCCTGTCGGTGCCCTTGTGGTGGGGCATAATGGCCAGCATTTCTTCCAGAGCAGCAATCTTTTCCTCCGGCTCCTTGGCTGCCCTGAGTCTCTTTTCAGCCTCGAAATACTGTGGTGGCAGATTTGCTGGCATATAACCAATTTTAGCATTATGCCCTCGCTACCAAAACCTCTGGCGCTTTTCTCCTCTTTCACAAGAAAAGGCACTGGCTAGATTCTGTTCAGTGTTAGAAGGAGGGAGGAAGCAGAAAGTAGGCCGGGCAGGATTCGCACCTGTGAAACCCCGATTAGAAGACAGAGGCACAGGGTTCTGCCTTCCAATCTCTTCTTTGAATTTTTTTGAAGATATCCGCACAAGGATTTGACAAAAATAATTGTTGTGGCTACAATTAGTTGAAAATCTTAATATCGAGATTGAAAATGTTAACAGCAGGAGGAAAACAAGATGTCTCAAAAGCAGGAGAGAATACTGGAGATGCCGGCCCGTAACAGGATACGCGGTGATGAAGCTTGTCGACTACTCTCTGCTGTGCAACCGGAAGGAAGTACCCGGGAAGGCACTCCGCAATCAAGGATAACAGGAATAACTCAATTCCAATACCTGCCAGCCTGTGTAATGCCTGGCTTTCATAGATTTCGATAAGCATAATTTGAAGTAATAGGATGAAGACAGACTGCTCATCCTAATAAGGCAGGTGAAATGACTACAGAGTGGAACGAACTAACAAAAATGACCCAGGGTAAGCCCGTAACGGTTGAACGGGTCCGTCTGGTCGATACTGGAATTGCCGTTGAGGGCAGCTTTGCATTACCGCCTCTCGCTGGTCTCCCGTGGGAGGATCAGGTCTTTATAATGGCATTTGTCCGCTGTCACGGCTCCATTAAGGAGATGGAGGAAATGTTTGGCATAAGCTATCCTACAGTGAAAAACAGGCTTAACCGCATCGCCAGGCAATTTGAGTTCGTCGAGATTGTCAAGATTACCGGTTCAGAGGAAGTGCTTGACGAGCTAGAACGCGGCAAAATCTCCGCCGAGGAAGCAATAAGGAGGTTGGCGAAATGAAGCGTCCACCTGTGTTGATGCATGTGAAAATTCGAGGTGAGAGAAGGGGATTTGGCTTGTGGCTACCGGTCTTCTTACTGCTGCCGCTGGCGCTGGCATTGTTTGCTATCGTGTCACCACTGATATTAATGGCAATCCTCGTTTTCTGGCCGAGGGGCTGGCGGAAGAGGGCGCTGCACATTTTCCGAGCTGCTTTCGAGGTATTCAACTCAATGCGTGGCCTCAAGGTCGATGTTCAGAGTGGCCAGCAACAAATATGTATTACTGCGGTATAAACTGTAAAGGAGGACACTAAAATGACTGACAACAAGAAGAAGATCTTAGAGATGCTTGCCCAAAACAAGATAAGCGCTGATGAAGCTTATCGGCTCCTCAGCGCGCTGGAATCTGAAGGGAGCGCGGCTCACGACACTGCAGAGGCAAGGACAGCGGCAAAAATGAAGTCGAAATACCTCCGCGTATGCGTTATGCCTGGCTCTGATGATGAACTCGGTGGCAAGGGTGACCATGTCAACGTGCGTGTGCCCATGACACTAATACGCGCCGGTATGAAGTTCACTTCTCTGCTACCACCCGAGGCTAGAGAGAAAGTTACGGGGGCTCTGCATGAGAAAGGCATAGATTTCGATGTGCGTAATATGAAGCCAGAAGACTTGGACGAAATTATCGAAGCTTTGAATGACCTTGAAGTGGATGTGGTGAGCAGCAATGGAGAAACGGTCAAAGTCTTTGTAGAATAGCAGTGCCACAAAACAATTCTCAAGGAGATGCGCACCCGTTTCAGCACTCCGCACAGTATGATATTTAGGTCAGGTGGTACCATCCGGTACCACCTTGCCTTTCCTAGTGGTGAAAAGTTCGTTAGCAGGAATGTTGGCAAATTCCGATGATTCAGCTGGTAGACCATACAAGATTCGAACCTGTGACACCCAGATTAGAAGATACAAGGTATGCCCCTGAGCGTCGAAACCAGTAGTTCCTGACACCGTTTTGTCGTCGATTTAGCTTCAGATGATGGTATAATCAGCGTTAGCATCTTACAAAAGCTAGCTATTACTACCGAGGAGGGCAAGAACGTGGGATGCCACGAAATGTAATCTTTGCGGCGACTGTCTGGTGAAATGTCGTTACGTCGATTATGATAAGGATAGGGCTGTCGCTGAGATCAAGCTGCTCATGGAGGGCGAAGACGCCGAAATATTGAACAAGTGTATCACTTGTATGGCCTGTAGTAGTCACTGCCCCACCCAAGCTGACCCTGTTGATCTTATCTTCCAGATACAGGAGAGAACAGGGACATATCCCATAGTCATTGGTGCGACACAATTATGACCATAACATCCCATTCTGCATCCCTATCAGCCTAGCAGGTAGGCAACAATAGGAACGAGGTCAATCTGTCCTTCCGGGCGGAGGTGAGGGAGAAAGCTCATTCTAACATCCATCCGCCGACATTGCACTGCCCGTCGTCGTTCAATCCCACGCTGACCACCGTGCTGTCATCCTTACCCGTCACTGTTTGAAAGCTGCCTGCCGTGACCTGAACAATATCCGGGCAACTCCCAACCTCGCACTGCCTATCGCCGTTGTCTCCCACGGCGACCACGGTGCCGCCCGATCTAAGACCAACTGTATGCCGCCTGCCCGTGGCGATCTCGGTCATGTTAGACCACCCAAAGCTAGCCATGATTGAACGTTCGTAGTTTATTCTGACACTGGTCACAGCTGCGCTAGCACTGCCAACAGTGCAGGCATCGCACGTCCAGTTAAGCACTTTCAAGTATTATTCTGTCACTAGCGAAGGAAGTATCAATAGACTGCGGTGCTCAAGATAGAGTACGGAGTTAAGGAGTCACAAAACGCTATTCAATTATCTAGTCGCTTTCGTTGGCAGTATTCACAAGCATTCGCGCCAAGAGGTGAAGTTAGGATAGGATAAGAAAAGTGATGTTGACAGCCCCTGCGAGTATATGTTACAGTGATGCATCATCAAAGACAGACAAGTGTACAGACTAGTGAATAGGGATGTTTCTGTCGATGGCTCATGGCACGACGAAGATGGGTTGACACTGGGGTGCGCCGGGCAGTCAGCCAGAAGCTGAGGAACGGTCGCCCGTAGTCGATTACTTGACTCGTGGGGAGCCAATGGCCAAGCGCAGCTGTCGAAGCCGGGGCTCGTGTTCTGAAGGAGGTGATGCGTATGAAAGTGTAGATCCCGTGCTGAACACGCCGTGATGTTTCCGAGCAAAACGGCAGCAACGTTATTGATAGAGAGAGGAGGACACAATGAAAAGAACTGTCATGATATCGTTAGTTCTCGTGCTGGTCGTGGCCCTGATAGCAACGCCCATTATGGCCAAAGGGGGTAAGACCTGTACCACAATAAAGGATGGGACGCTTGTGGCCAGTAATGGCGACCCGCTTGTACTAGGCTATGACGAGTTTGGCTACAATTATCAGGCGCACATGTTTAACGGTAGGTATTGCGACTACGATAGGGCAGCAGGTGGTCCCTACTGTGATGTAAAGCTGGTGATGAAGTGGAATGACGCGTGGCTGAGCAATATGGACTGTGATGGTGATGACGCGCTAGACAGGCACTACGGATTTGGTAGCTACATCGGTTCCGGAGCCTGGCTGACCAACCATCAGTGGGGATACAACGACGACGGCACCAAGTGGGTTTACTTCGTGAAGATAGTGGCTGCTCCTGCAGATGCAACTGTCGATGGCGGCAAGTGGTATGCCGCGGACGGCACTGAGATTGGGCCCGCGATCTGGGGCTCATTCGCCATCATTCAGCAAGTGTATAATGACAAGGGCACTGGCGATCACGGGGTTCTATACAAGTCGCCTGCATCGCCAGGTTTCGGCCCTTACAAGCCATAAGGGGAAGTTCAGCACTGGTGACGGTCAGCATGAACTAGGCCTTGCCCCCTTCCCGTCTGGTTCGCAAGCTAGCTTTTAGGATACTGAAGCACTAAGGGATGGAGTCCCTGCGGGGACTCCATCTTTGCTTTTGCTGCAGTCCAAACATAGGCTCAGGGAGGCTGCATCTGGGTGGGGAAAGGATTGTCCGCTGGTTCACACTTGGATTCCGATATTCTCTCTCGCGTCCGAGTGCTGGTGGGATGTTTTTAGGACATGCTTCTCGCTGTCACCATCACCTAAATCCTCTCCCGTCAAGTTAGAGGAGCAATTTGGGGAAGAGAAGTCTCGCTTCACTAATCAAAGTTTCTGGAGATTGCTTCGCTATTATAGAAAAGGGGTTGTGAAGAGTAAGCAAGCCATCTATAACTAATCATGATGACGGGCACGGGTCTTTGCCTTTATGCGTGTTGGGGACTACAATAGAGGGCATGCGAGACCTGTTTTCTGACGCCCTGAAAGGCCACAGTGCCGACTATGTTGAAATCCATTTTGAGGAAAGCTAGGCTACGGCATGCCTGCTTCTCGGCCACCTCCCATTCGCGTTTTCCGCCATCGCGTTTCTGTGTTCTTGTTTCCCCGGTATGTTTGCCCGTCAAGGTTCGCACGGTCACTACAGCATTGCCATTATTCAAGCATGTTCGGACTTCACCTGACATCGCAGATGCGTAGTTTAGCGCGCAGTGCGTCGCTGCCCCTGGCGACACCCGTCTGTTCTGGAGAAACGGTGAGGACTTGCAGGAGTCCAATTGTATTCCCCGGTCGCCTGGACCCCGGTTCAATTAGGAAAGCGATTGCCAACCCAAGAAGGGGTAGGTCAGTCCGTCCACTATGTTCCACACAAAAGCCTCATCGGTCTCCCCAACAGCCACAGCCACCATATGCCACGACTCGTCGAGCCCTTCGGTTTCTATGTCTGTGAAAGTGGCGAAGGCCTGCATTTCCACAGTGGTCTTACCGGTTCCTCCGGCGCCTTCCTCCATCCCCGAAGTTACGATATCCCAAAATGAGTTGCGCACGGTGCCCTGCCAGCCATTCCATCCTGCCAGCCCTCCGACATACTTGTCCCCGTTTACACCAGCGCTAGCATAAGAGCTGAGTACTGTGCCATCGTTGTATCCCAAAAGCCCGCCAACAAACACCTCGCCAGTCACTCCGCCCACAGCATACGAGTTTTCTACACGTCCTCCATGATTCTCCCCCAGCAAACCGCCGACAGACCAGGAGCCAGTGATGTTTCCGGTAGCATATGAGCCGTCTATGACACCTTCATGATTCTCCCCGACCAGACCGCCCACTCCATCTTGACCGGTCACGTTGCCCATGGAGTAGCAATTGCTCACAAGACCACGCCAGAGCCCTCCTACAAGGCCACCCGTGTATAAATGGCCAGTCACGCTGCTGGTGGAGTCGGAATTGATCACAGTGCCATCGTCATTCATCCCTATCAGACCGCCGACGAATTCATCACCGGTTACACTGCTACTGCCGTAGCAGTTCATTACGGTGCCGCCCCAGTTATTCCCCAGGAGACCGCCAACACCAATACGACCAGTCACATTCAGGCTCAAGACTCCGATATTCTTGATCACCCCTCCTTCATCCACAATGCCGAAGAGTCCTACACTATCCTCATCAGGGCGATCGATAAATAGATCCCGTATCTCATACCCTTGACCGTCGAAGCTGCCTACTAATGGGCTGAAGGGCTCCGAGGTTCCAATCGGCTCCCAGCCCCTAGCGACATTGGCCGTGGGGCCAGCCAGTTCCTCGTAACCGACACTGTTGGAATCGAGGTTGTTCATGAGGAGGTAGCTGCCGCCCAAGTTGTCCCTGATCGCATCCAGGTCATACCAATCCCATATTTCCTTGGCAAAGCAGGCGGTGATGAGGCGGTTGCCGTTCATGATGATGGTGCTCGAGGGGGTGTTGACATCGGCAATACTGCCGACGTGACCGGTCCAGTTGACAAATTGGTAGCCCTCGTCAGGTTTTGCTGTCAGGTTAACGACTGTTCCCTCATAATACTTGAAGACCCCCTCGCCAGGTATGGTCACCTCGCCG
>CAYFSE010000159.1:0-4526 GCA_964345725.1 uncultured Dehalococcoidales bacterium | reverse complement strand
TAGAAACGGTGGGACCCGGCGGAGATACCAAATACTGGCGGGATAGTGAGGGAGTGCATCATGTGCCCAAGCGCCCACTCGATGAAATAATCGTCGGTTAGCTGATGTCTTCACTAGTTGTTTTTGAAGCGAGGGAAGCTTTGTCAGGAAGGAGATAGCTTATGGAGGTTAGACTTAGTACACATGGGCGGAACTCGCTAGCCACAAAAGTCTTCTTCAGTGACGAAAGTGGATTCGAGGTTGCCTCCGTGATCTTGACGGGTAAAACTGACGCCGTCCTCATTGATGCACAGTGGACGTTGTCAAATGCCCACCGGGTAATCGCAGAAATACTGGAGACAGGCAAATATGTTAAAACGATTTACATTACCCATGCACATCCCGATCACTACTTCGGATTAGGCACTATTGCAGAAGCCTTCCCGGAAGCCCGGGTGGTAGCAGTCCCTTCAGTAGCCCGGCTCATCAATAAACAGTTTTTTGGCAAAATAGAGCACTGGGAAAAAGTGATAGGATTCGTAAACGTACCCAGAAAAACAGCAGAAATTGAGTCTCTTGCCGACAACCACTTCGAACTGGAAGGGGAACGTATCGAGATTATCCCCGAAGTAATGGGGGACATGAAATACAACACGGTGGTCTGGATTCCTTCGATACGGACGCTGGTCGGCAGTGACGTTCTTTTCAATCAGGCACATCCTTTTACTTGCGAGCTTACCGCCCAAGAACGACAGCAATGGATAGGGGATATTGAGCGCTTGGAGAAAATGAATGCTCAGGTAGTAATTCCTGGCCATCAGAAACCGGGAATGCCCTTCGACTCCAGTTCATTCGATTTCACCAAGGACTATCTTGCCGCTACTGAAGAAGAATTGGCAAGAACAAACGACGTAGCCAGTTTCTATTACGCCATGGTTAAACGCTTCCCGGAAGCTAATCTCTTCATCAGCAACGAAATGAACGCAAATGTATTCAAAGGGGGAATGGACTGGAATTGGCGGGAATACTAGAGTATTGGTGTTGAGCAAGGAAGGAGGATTGCACAAAATGGCAGATGCCAAATACGGAAAATACATCATCACGGGGGCAAAAGCAGATTTGAAGCTCGCTTCATATAGGCGCGACGCTGGCGAGATAGCCGCCGGTAAGCATACTCGTTTACTGTATTTGGATGACGAGGTGATAAAAGGGGCCTTCTACGTAGAATGTGTCTGGTACTGGCATGGGTCTGAACAGCCGATAGTGGGAGCTCATACCCACGCTTTTGACGAAGTCATAGCATTTCTGGGCACCAAACGGGGAGACCCGCAGGACTTGTGCGGGGAAGTTGAATTATGGCTGGAGCAGGAAAGGCACGTACTCACCAAAAGCTGTCTCGTCTTTGTCCCCAAGGGAATGAACCACTGCCCGTTGATTATCAGGAGAGTAGATAGACCCATATTCCACTTCATCACCGGGCCTGGGGGCAGGTATGAATAGACTGAAATTGAAAACAACTGAGGAGGATGGAATTTATGAGACTGAACGACAAAGTAGGTATCGTTACTGGTGGGGGAACCGGCATAGGGAAGGCCATCAGCCTGGCCTTGGCTAACGAAGGAGCAGCCGTGGTCATAGCCGCCCGTAACCTCTCAAGACTGGAACAGGCAGCCGAAGACATCAAATCTAGAGGCGGTGAGGCAAAAGCAATACAAGCCGACATTTCTGACCATGGGCAAGTGGAGCGCATGATAGCTCAGACCATCAAAGACTTTGGACAGATTGACATATTGGTAAATAATGCTGCCAGGGGCACCTTTAACAACGCCGATGTAGTCGATATGAAGCTAGATGAATGGCATGATAGTCTGGCGATAAATCTAACCGGCATGATGTTCTGCGCTCGAGAGGCACTCAAATACATGATTCCCCGCAAGACGGGCAATGTCATCAATATCAGCAGCGTGGCGGGGATGTCTGGAGTCCCCAAAGAAAGCCCGTATGCGGCCAGCAAATGGGGCGTAATTGGCCTTACTGAAACGCTGGCCATCGAAGCTGGCAGATTCGGTATTCGGGTCAACTGCATCAGCCCTGGCGCTACCCGGACTCAGGAATTTGAGGATTGGGTGAAGGTCTCGGCTGCCGATGCCGGTATCTCCTACGAGGAAATGATGAGCAAGATCACAGACAACAATGCCCTGAAGAGGATAGCTGAACCATCGGAAATAGCTGCTTGTGTTGTGTTTCTGGCTTCAGATGATTCCAGCGCTATGACCGGACACAACCTCGTGGCCAGTTGCGGTTTTCACTTGATTCACCCAAATATGATCCACTGAGCGCGTGCCGAAGCGACCTCTGGATGCTATAATCATCGGGTAAACACAAACGGAACGGAAGGCAGCACCATGCCACGCTATTCTATTTGGACCATCGGCTGCCAGATGAATAAGGCAGAATCCCGGCAAATAGCTGGATATCTAGATTCTGCCGGCTATCAGGCAACAACTTCTTTTTCCCGTGCCGATCTGGTGGTGCTCAACACGTGCGTGGTGAGACAAAGCGCTGAGGATAAGACCTTGGGAACCTTAGGCTTGTTGAAGGGTTTGAAGGGCAAACGCCCCAATCTCCAGATACTTGTCACCGGATGCTTTGTCAACTCCCACACCCAGGAATTGCGAAGACAGTTTCCTCACGTTGATCTACTATTCAAGCCTGGCGATTACCCTGAGCTAATCGCTTGGGGACAGAAGCAAGGTATGCCCATTGAGCAGAGAATGCTTCACTACCCTGGCAACGGCAGTCAGTTGGCTTCCTCGCCGTGCGCTCTCATCCCCATCATCCAGGGCTGCGATAATTTTTGCTCATATTGCATTGTGCCCTACAGAAGGGGGAGAGAGGTGAGCCGCCCTCAGGGGGAAATAGTCTGTGAAGTGAGAGAACTGGCGAAAAGAGGTACGAGAGAGGTGACTCTGGTGGGGCAGAATGTGGATTCCTACGGACACGATTTGCCCGGGCATCCTGACCTTGCCGATTTGCTGAGCGAGTTAAATGGCATAGATGACCTTGTCAGGATTCGCTTTCTGACCAATCATCCCAAGGATATAAGCCTGAAGCTGATTGAGGCTGTGGCTTCCCTGAGCAAAGTCTGCGAGCATCTAGAGTTGCCGGTCCAATCGGGGGATGATGATATACTGAAGGCTATGAGGCGAGATTACACCGTTGAACGGTATAGAGAGCTTGTTCGCACTATTCGCTCTAAGATCCCTCAACTATCTCTGAGCACGGACTTAATCGTGGGTTTTCCTGGAGAAACTGAGGAACAATTCGAGCACAGTCTGTCTCTGATCAAAGAGATGAGGGTTGATGTCGTTCATGTGGCAGCCTATTCCCCTCGCGCTGGTACGATTGCCTGTCGAGAATATGGGGATGACATTCCTGCGAAGGTCAAGAAAGAAAGGCTCAGCAAGATTGAAGAACTTCAGACTAGGATAGCCAGCGAGATCAACTCACAACTTCAAGGCGAGCAGGTTGAGGTACTGGTGGAAGGGAGGAAAGGAGGGAAATGGTTTGGGCGCACCCGGAGCAGCAAACTGGTATTCTTTGAAGACGCTGGATACTGCCAGGGCCAACTGGCGATGGTCCAGGTTGAGAGAACGAGCCCTTGGTCGCTGACAGGCCGGGTCAAGAAATAGCTAAAGGAGGTCAAATTATGGAAACATGGGGAATGCTTATCTTCTTGGTGGCAATTTTCGCCGTTATGTATTTCCTGATGATCAGGCCAAGGCAAAGGCAACAAAAACAACACGAGGAAATGATGCAGGAACTTAGGCCGGGGGACAGGGTTATTCTAGCTGGCGGCATTTATGGACAAATTGAAAGTCTCAGTGAGGAGACTGCGATCCTGAGGATAGAGTCGGGAGCGACGATGAAGGTTGCCCGAAACAGCATAATTGGCAAACAGGAGGCTGAGGAGAGCGGCAAGGGAATCTTCTGACGCTTATGCTGAGAAGTCTTCTCTAGGCCGCCTTTTTTCTCCCATCAGTGTTGCTATCGTAGGGGCTTCTCCGAACCCGTTTGTCGGGGGACACCAGTTCGCCCGTTTTTTAATTGACAACGGATTCCAGGGCAGATTCTATCTGGTGAACCCAACAGCAGGTGAGATTCTCGGACTCAAAGCCTATGCCAGGCTGACCGAGATTCCTGAGCCTGACGTGGACTATGTAATATCCTGCATACGCGCCGACGGCATCCTGCCTTTGCTCGATGACTGCAGCAAGAAAAATGTGAAGCTTCTCCACTTGTTTACGGCCAGACTGAAGGAGACAGGAAGAGACAAGGAGACTAGGCTTCAAGGTGAAATCCTGGAGAAAGCCAGAAGGCTGGGCATTAGAATCCTCGGTCCAAATTGCATGGGAATCTATTACCCCAAGTTGGGTTTGTCTTTCAACTACGCACTGCCCAGAGAAAGTGGACCGGTGGGTGGGTTCTTTCAGAGTGGCGGGGGAGCCGCGGAATTTGTCCGCGACGCTGCTTTGAGAGGAGTCCGT
>CAYFSE010000158.1:0-2512 GCA_964345725.1 uncultured Dehalococcoidales bacterium | reverse complement strand
TTCGGCAAGTATTTATATTGCCAGCATGGCTGTTGGCGGCCTGACTTACATCGTGGAGCGCATCGATGGTGTCTGGCAAGTAGTGGGCGATACCGGAGTGCGCTGGATGGCCTGACAATCAGCGGCACCGATGTTAATGGGAAGAGAATCAGCTACCTCTACTAGCACCATGGCTTGCCTTGGATGATGACAAAAACGCCTCGTATAAGAACTAAAAGAATCACAACCAACATTATTGCCATTGTGTGGAGCATAGGCACACTGATATTCTTCAATTTTTTCCGCGATTATATAGCCTTTTTTTACGATGGCATTAGAGAGCCCCTAATTACACCTGAGTTCGCCAAGTGGCTATGGATACACAATCCTTTACTGGTTCTACTCTTAATAAGGCATACCATTTCTCTAGTCTTTGAGAGGTATGAATTTAGAGAGAGCGTTTTAATCTTCCTAGCCTTTTTGGGAGTAGCATCTACTGCAACGCTATTAAGCTTATTTCCTTTCGATTTCTCTATCTTACCCAGTACAGGCGCAGCAAATTGGTCGGAGTTGGGTTTAAGAATAGCTTTAATCTTGACGATTGTCGTATATTGCATTGAAACTCTAGTCAGAGTCTACAGGTCGATCCGAAAGTGAGAAAATGGCACCAACGTACAGCATGTCCCGTTTAGTTTGTCTCTAGCAGGCGCTGGCCGGCCCACCTGGTTTTTAGCTTTAAAGTGGGCCATTGTGGTCTCGAACCACAGACCTCAGCCTTATCAGCGTAGACCCAAAAAACCAGCAAAATAGGCATTTAATAACAAACTGGCTGTACTGAAAAGTTTCCTTTATTTCATACAAGTCTTACCAGAGATATTCAAGGTATTGACAATCATATGAGGAGGACTATAATTACCTTACCTGACGTAAAACATATTTGAAAAAGCATATCACAATCTGTTTGAATTGAATCCGTAAAAGAGGGCTTAAAACGCCAGATAATTTGCTCCACTCATTTCAGAGAATAAGAGTGTAATTAGTGTGATAAACGAAGCTTCTGCATCGATATCCATGACAGGAACCTGTTCTGTAGGATCATCTGCTGGACGCTGGGTTCTAACAGCCACACTTCTTGCAAGCGGTGCATCTTTTATAATGTGGAGTGCCGTGGCTGTGGCCCTACCGTCTATACAAGATTATTTCAATACCAACATTGCTGGTATTCAGTGGGTGGTCAACTCCCATCTCCTTACACTATCCGCTTTCCTGCTCATTGGCGGTTCGTTGGGAGACCACTATGGCCGCAAAAAGATCTTCATCATCGGAATGTCACTCTTTGTTGCAGGCGCTATCCTGTCCGGCTTTGCCTGGTCCATAGGTTTTCTCATCGGCTTCCAGGCCCTCCAAGGTCTTGGTTCAGCCCTGATGGTACCGCAGAGTCTGGCCATAATAAATGCCTGCTTTGTAGATAAAGAACGTGGCCGAGCCATAGGTATTTGGGCCGGCATTTCTGGAGGAATTGCTGCGTTGGGCCCATGGGTTGGAGGTTGGCTTGTTGAAAGTTTCGGATGGTCAGCAGTTTTCTGGATGACTCTGCCGGTAATAGGTCTTTCGTTGGTAGTTACTGCGTTGTTTGTTCCAGAAAACCGCGATGTGGAAGCCGGCCAGCTTGATTGGCTGGGAACCTTATTCATTTTCCTTGGGCTTTTTGGCATTGCATATGGGCTAATCAGTGGCCCGACTTATGGCTGGGACACACCTTTGGTTTTGGGGAGTCTAATCGGAGGAATAGTTACTGTTACCATCTTCATCTTGATAGAATTCCGAAGTACTGAACCCCTCATTCCCCTGAGCATATTTAAAAACTCACTTGTATCCGGAGCTAACGCTGTCACACTTTTACTCTATTTTGCCTTCAATGGGGTAATCATATTCAGTGTCCTCAACCTTCAGCAGATACAGGGTTACTCCCCAACTCAAGCCGGTATAGGTTTATTGCCGCCGATTGTTATCATCACCTTTCTAGCTGCCCCGGCCGGTACATTAGCAGACCGTTTCGGTCCTCGTATCCAAATGATTGGAGGCCCTTTTATGGTGGCTGTGGGCATATCACTTCTAATCATGGGGGGCACTGACGCAGGTTACTTCAGACACTTCCTACCTGGCCTCGTAATCGTGGGTATTGGCATGGCTTTCGTGATTGCCCCGCTGACCAAATCGGCCCTTTCCGTGGAGACGCGCTTTTCCGGCTCGGCATCCGGGGTGAATAATGCCATTGCCCGCACCGCCGGGCTGCTGGCGGTGGCGGTGCTGGGCGCAGTTATGTTAGCCGCCTTCGTTCCCGGGCTGGAGGGCGCAGTTCAGTCTTCCCGGCTTACTCCGCCGGAGCAGCTCCAGATTCTGAGCCAGTATGACAGGCTGGGGGGAATAATTATCCCGGACAGTTTCGATGAATCTGCCCGCCGGGTGGCCCAGACCGCCGTCCGGGAGTCTTTTATCCTGAGCTATCGCTGGGCAATAGGTGTATGTGCCG
>CAYFSE010000157.1:0-2430 GCA_964345725.1 uncultured Dehalococcoidales bacterium | reverse complement strand
CCGCTGAATGCCCAGAGCTCCTCCTTGTCAAACTAAGCGACAACATCAGGTGACAATCTGATGAGGTGTGCAGTAGTTTTCCAGTCGCCTCCAAGCGCCAAGTAATGAATTCAATTGCGCCTTTGGCAATCCGCCTCAGAAAACCCCAAAGGCAAAGAGCCAAGACTTAGAGAATTCGTGAAATGGCCCAGCATTTGCTTGACCAACTCACGGGATTCGAGGAAGTTAACCAGACAATCATCCTTCTTGTAGGGTCCTAATCTCGCTTGTTACCCTTGCGGTATCTTTGTCTTCCCACCCGATCTTGAGTCTTGCCTCAGCCAGAACCTGTCTGGATCGAGCATCTTGCATCTGCAACGAGATTTCAACTATAGGCTTCTCTGCACCCATTTCGCCAGGATCATATGACCAGTAGATTTTCTCTCCGTTGTTGATGACCTCTGTCCCCAGCAGGTTGACTTTGAAGTCTGGGGAATCCCAAGCAACAAAATAACCATAATCGGTACGCCAATGAAGTTGAACGGTTTCGGGCAGCCCCTCTAATTCATACACCGGGATTAAACCGATCCCTACGGTCGAAGACATAATAGGTATGTAAACATCTCCATCTGTCTGAATGGCTACCTCTTCCGGCAATAGATCGTCTCCTTGTGTTGCCAACGGTACTATCCCCGTAACGAGTATTGCCACGCCTAACACTATTAGACCAATCACTAGTCTCATATCTTACCCTCCCTACACGCTAATATGGAACCATCAGTACAAGCTACCGGTGCCAACAAGAGCGAACTAACCGGTCATACTCACCACCTTGCCGCGGATAAGGTCAACCTGGACTCCCCACTGTCTGTTACCTAGATTTATCCACATCTGTGCCCATGTTTCCGTGACCTCCTCGATCTCTCCGGTTTCCTGGTTTACCTTCGAAAAAGTGACATACATGGGTAATACCAGGTCGATAACAGCTCCCCTGTCGAGGACTTCTTGCACCCTGGGATCGGCCGTAGCTATGTCTATTGCCTTCTCTTTCTCCGCGTCGGTTAGCTGCGGTCCGCCAACCGCTTCTGTCACTACTTTGGTATACAGGTCTACCAACGCATTGACGATTCCACCGCTCTTGCCTTCAACAATTACTGTTGCCATGTTGTCTTCGATATTTGATATCTTGACTGTCTCTACTTCATCACCGCCGAGAGCCGCTATGACATCAGGACTGTTCTCAGCGATCTCCGTTGCCATTACTTCAGGCGATTGTCCTATAAGCGATGGTAATCCTATCGCAAGTCCGAAAGCCAGCACTACGGCTAATGTAGTGACGAGGGCTGTTTTCCAGACCGGCCGTGGCGAAACTAAACCTTTTCGCATTCTCTCTAGTCCTCCTCTTACTTTGGATTTGATAAGGTCCGAGATGGTAACCTCTGGCTGCCTCTCGGAGTAGTCAGCATTGAGCAAAGCTATTCTCAGCCGGCGTCTATGGCTTTGTAGCTCGATCTTGGGAAGTTCGGCACTTCTAAGCTTCCTGATTAACTCTTCTTTCTTCATGACTACCTTCTATTCACTATAACCCGGTTTCTTGCTGTAAGGTTGCATTTTAGTCTGTGAGCTTTCTTAGTTTTTCTAGGCCTCGGTGCAGGAGCGATTTTACTGTTCCCTCACGCTTTCCCAGGATTTCTCCAATTTCTTTGAGCTGTTTATCCTCGAAGAACCTTAGAACGATGACTTCCTGATATTTGAGCTGGAGCTTGGAAATGTTCTCGTGCAGAGTGAGAAACTCTTCGTGTCTTCTTAACTCTGCCTCAGCCTGGAGAAGTTCAGTATCAGTCGATGGGTCTGAGAAACTCATTGAGTTAGAGACTTCTTCCAGAGAAGAATGCCAGGGTTTACGTTTTGTGAAATAGTTGGCAATCTCGTTAGTGGCAATGCGGTAAAGCCACGAGGAAAAGCGGACACCGCGCCAGCGGAATTGTCTCAGGTTTTTAAGAGCCTTGAAGAACGCCTCTGAGGTCACATCCTCAGCAACTTCAATGCTGGCTGTCCTTTTTAGAACATAGCCAAAGATTTGAGAGTAATATTGGTCATACAGTTCGCCAAAAGCTTCGGTATTGTTCTTGGCTCTTTCGACCAGTTCCCTTTCCTGCTCTACATTCATCTTTCCTAATATTGTAACTGACCATCACCTCAAAAGGTTGCATTTAAGCTTTGATTCCAGCCATAAACCTAACTAATGCGTCTGGGGCCAGCCTCTGGTGGGTGAAGTATGCAATTGCTGGGGATTGAACAATCCAGCGTTTTGTTACTTCAGAATTCCAGAGACGCCATACCAATCAGGCCTACTGCAAATCAGGTATCATGCCAAAGTAGAAATAGGCAGCACCCCAAAGCAGACGAAATCGGGGACGGCAGAACCTTAGGAAGGACGACAGATCAAGG
>CAYFSE010000156.1:0-3211 GCA_964345725.1 uncultured Dehalococcoidales bacterium | reverse complement strand
TTCCTTACGCTTTGAGCGTGGGCCTGGATGAATCTTTTGCGAGGCAGAACTTCGTCGCCCATGAGCATGCGAAAAGCCGCATCTGCGGCTATGGCATCTTCCACATTTACTTTGAGCAGCGTCCTGTTGGCGGGATTCATGGTTGTCTCCCACAGTTGCTCGGGAGTCATCTCTCCTAGGCCTTTGTATCGCTGAATCTCTGTCTTGTCTCCCCTTAGTCCTTTGAGCCTGTCTTCCTTTTCCTGTTCAGAGTAAAGCCAGGACTCCTGTTTGCCGGACTTGATGCGGTAAAGCGGTGGTTGGGCAATATAAAGATAACCTTGGCTAACTAACTCTGCCATGTGGCGGTAGAAGAAGGTGAGGAGCAAAGTACGAATGTGGGAGCCATCAACATCAGCATCGGTCATGATGATTACTTTGTGATAGCGAAGTTTAGAGCTGTCAAATTGTTCGTCAGCACTGGCTTTCAACGCTGTGACAATGGCTCTTAGCTCTTCATGCTCCAGAATCTTATCCTTGGCAGCCTTCTCTACGTTGAGTATTTTGCCTCTCAGAGGGAGGATGGCCTGAAAACGGCGATCTCGTCCTTGTTTGGCTGAGCCGCCGGCTGAGGGTCCTTCAACCAAATAAAGCTCGCATTTTGCTGGCTCCTTCTCCGAGCAATCGGCTAGCTTTCCGGGCAGAGTTGATGTTTCGAATCCACTCTTCTTTAGGACAAGGTCACGAGCTTTGCGAGCTGCCTCTCTGGCTCTGGCAGCGGTGAGGCACTTGTCTATGATTGCCTTAGCCTCGTTGTGGTGTTGCTCCAGGTAAAGGGACAAGCTGCTGGCCACAGCAGATTCAACATGACTTTTTACCTCGGGGTTGCCCAGCCTGGCCTTGGTTTGTCCCTCAAATTGGGGCTGTGGCAGTTTTACGCTGATGATAGCTATTGCCCCTTCGCGCACATCTTCCCCGGTTAGGTTGGGGTCTGTATCCTTCAGGAACTTTGAATTCCGGGCATAGTCGTTAAGAACTCGAGTCAGTGCTGAGCGGAAGCCGGTAAGATGGCTACCTCCGTCTCTAGTGTTGACACAGTTAGCGAAAGAGAGAGTGGACTCGGTGAAGCTATCGTTATATTGTAGCGCTACTTCTATTACGGTGCTATCTGTCATGGTGGATGTGTAGATAGGGTAGGGGTGAACAAGGCCTCTATTCTTGTTGAGGCGGCGAATATAACTAGCTATTCCCCCATCGAAGTAGAAGGCTTTTTCTTGATCGGCTCTCTCGTCTTTGATAGCTATTTCTACTCCTTTGTTCAGGTAAGCCAGTTCCCTCAGGCGCTGGCAGGCCATGTCGAAATCGTAGTCAATGCTCTCGAAGATTTCTTTATCAGCCAGGTAGGAAATGGAAGTGCCTGTGTCCTGGGTGTCGCCAACAACTGCTATGGCCTCTTGGGGGACTCCCTGGTGGTATTCTTGGTAGTAGATTCTTCCCTGGCGTTTAACCTCGGCTTTGAGCCAGGAAGACAAGGCATTTACCACTGAAGCGCCAACACCGTGGAGACCACTGGATACACCATAGACATGATTGCTGAACTTGGCCCCGGCGTGCAGGCGAGTCATCACTGCTTCTAACGCTGTGATATCCTGTCCCGGGATACTTTCCGTAGGGATACCTCGTCCGTTATCAATCACAGTGACGCTGTTATCTTCGTGTATGGTTACTTCGATATGATCACAACAGCCGGCCATGGCTTCGTCTATGCTGTTATACACAATCTCGTAGAGGATTTGGTGCAATCCGTGCTTATCGGTGCCGCCAATATACATGCCTGGGCGCAAGCGCACGGCCTTGATTTCATCTAGAATCTGGATATCTTTGGCGGTATATTCCGATTTCGCCTGGTTGTTTACGTCATTTTGCGGCATAGGTAGTTTGTTTCCGAGTACACTTGCTGAAGTGCTGAATCAGATTATGAGACGAAACCATTACGTTTCCGTTCGAGGTTACCAGCATATTATATTCTATCATATTTTGGGGTGCTTGAGAAACCCGGCTATTTCAGCCGAGGGGACAGTCTTCTGTTCTCCACTTCTCATATCCCGCAACGTCACGTTTCGTTCGCTGACTTCCTGTTCGCCGAGGATTAGGGCGTAGGCAATGTCTAGGGAATCAGCTTGTCTCATCTGCCCTCGGAGGCTCTTATCACCTGTGGCCATGATAACAGCAATGCTGGCTTTGCGTAGCTCCGAGGCAAGCTTGATCGCCTCGGTCTTGGCTTCTCCTTCCAAGTAGGCGATGAAAACATCGGGTCTGGGCAACGCCGGAATGTCCAGTTTCTGCCTCTTCAGATTCAATATTATTCTTTCCAAACCGGTCGCAAAGCCCACCGCCGGAGTTGGTTTCCCTCCTAATTCCTCGATGAGGTTATCATAGCGACCACCACCGCCCAGAGCGCTTTGGCCTCCATTCAATTGAGGTTCAACCTCGAACACCGTCCGTGTGTAATAATCCAACCCACGAACCAGTCTAGCGTTCAACTGAAAGGGGATGCCCATTGCCCCTAAGTATTTCTGAACACTTTGGAAGTGGAGCTGGCACTCATGGCATAAACAGTCGGCAATTTTGGGTGCGGTTCCCGCTACGTCCTGGCAAGGGGTTTTCTTGCAGTCAAGCAGGCGTAGCGGATTCTTGACCAGCCTGACTTTGCAGTCAGGGCAAAGATAGTCCGTATAACCTGAATAATGCTGCTTCAAGCCTTCTAAATATCCGGGGCGACAGAGCTTGCAGCCAATGCTATTGAGTTGAATAATGAATTGAGATAATCCGAGCGAACAAAAGAAGTGTCTGCTCATCTCAATTACTTCAGCGTCAAGGGCAGGGTCGGCCTCCCCTAAAGCCTCAAACCCGAATTGGTGATGCTGGCGATATCTGCCTGATTGCGGGCGCTCATACCTGAAGGCTGGCCCGATGTAATAAAGCTTGACGGGCTGAGGCAAGTTGAATAATCCGTGCTCCAGATAGGCTCGGCAAACCGGGGCTGTCCCCTCCGCCCTTAGAGCCAATTCTTGCCCGCTCTTGTCCTCAAATATGTACATTTCCTTGTCGACGATATCTGTCCCCCCGGCCACAGTTTTGGTGAAGATTTGAGCATCTTCGAATATTGGTGTGCTCAGTGGCTGGTAACCATAAAGACGGCATAATGAAGCAGCCTTCTCTTCTACGTATT
>CAYFSE010000155.1:0-15117 GCA_964345725.1 uncultured Dehalococcoidales bacterium | reverse complement strand
TTACCGGACCTATGTTCTTCTGAGCGATGGAGAATGTGAAGAAGGGCAAACCTGGGAGGCAGCTCTTTCGGCGGCGCACTTCAAATTAGATAACCTGACAGCCATAGTCGATTACAATGGCATACAGCTCAGCGGATGGACTTGCGATATCATGAACCTTGAGCCTTTCTTCCGGAAATGGCAAGCCTTTGGCTGGCGAACTATTGATATAGATGGACATGACTTTGACCAAATCCTGTCCGCTTGCCAAACGGCCGAGAAGACAAAAAACAAACCAACTCTTATCATCGCCCACACCATCAAGGGCAAGGGGGTTAGCTTCATGGAAAACAATGTGGCGTTTCACGGCAAAGCGCCTACCCGCGAAGAAGCTGAAAAAGCACTAACGGAGCTAGAGTAACCATGGGCGAAGCATCCACTCGAGAAACCTACGGAAAAACTCTGGTAGAGCTTGGCAGGCAGAACAGAGATATCGTTGTTCTGGATGGCGATTTGTCGCCCTCAACGATGACTACCTTCTTTGCCCGGGAGTTCCCTGATCGCTTTTTTGATTGCGGCCTGGAAGAACAAAACATGATTGGCATAGCTGCGGGATTGGCTGCCTCAGGCAAAGTTGTTTTTGTCAGCACTTTCGCAATTTTCGCTTCGTGTCGCTGTTTTGACCAGCTGAGACTTTGCCTGTCTCAGCCAAAACTAAATGCCAAGATTGTCGCCACTCACGGAGGCGTTTCTGTCGGTGAAGACGGCACTTCTCATCACGCCATCGAAGATTTGGCTTTGTATTGCGCTCTCCCTGGTTTCACCGTTGTTGTCCCTGCTGATGCTATAGAGGCTTCTGAAGCAGTGAGAGTGGCAGCGAGCGAATACGGACCTTTCTACATCAGGCTAAGCCGTCCCAAGACACCGGTTGTTTATCCCGAAGGCTATCACTTCACATTAGGCAACGCAGTAGTCATGAGACAAGGCAAGGACGCAACCATAATAGCGACGGGCATCATGGTGGCGAAGGCTCTGGAGGCATCAGACACTCTGGCGAGACAGGGGATAGATTGCCGAGTCGTGAACATGCATACCCTCAAACCTTTGGACGAGGGAGCTGTAGTCAAAGCAGCCTCAGAGACGGGCGCAATTGTCGTTGCTGAAGAGCACTTGGCTCAGGGTGGTCTAGGTAGCCGAGTTGCTCAGACAGTAACCACAAGAAAGCCAGTGCCTATGGAGTTTGTCAATCTCGGTGACAGGTATGCCGTATCAGGCAAAGCTGAAGAACTACTTCAAAGGTACGGATTGACCTCCGGAGCTATTGAAGAATCCGTGAAGTCAGTGGTCAAAAGAAAATGATACTGCCGAGTCGAGTCCTGCGAAGGAAACCGCATATCACTGATCCGATGAGTCCCTTTCTTGCGACGAAGTGCAAGAAGACTCTGGGACTTTGCTGAGTCGGTGGCGGCCATGCGCGACATTCCGGAAGCGATTGCCACCGTTTCTCAGGATCGCTGCTCGGGCTCTCGTTGAACTGGAACCAACACGATATGCTATGCCTTAGATCAATAACTTGGTTCTGAAAGCCTTTCGAGCTTCCTCCTCAAGACCGCCAGATTGAGCACGTCTTCTTTGTTGTACTCCAGTAGCAAATCCAGTGCTCTTCTATCATGGTCAATCTGGTACCTCCACCAAAGCATGGCCGCCTGCGCGCCCCCGATACCTTGTAGCCGTCGAGGAATCCCTAACTGCTGCTCTACTGCCTTGAAGCCACCATACAAATTGTTCCTCCAGCAATCATGCATCAGGTCATGGTGACGAAAGTGCTCCCTCAGGTTTACCCTCAGACGAAAGCCTATGAAGGGAAGGTCAAAGCGGCTGCCATTGTATGTATAGATGGTGTCCACACAGCGCAAGGCCCTGATCAAGTTACTTCCCGTTACCTGATTCCCGACTAGCTGAACCAAGCTATTTGTGCCGTCAACAGCCAAATAGATGCCGACAACGGTTATATCGTCGTAAAACGAACACAAGCCTGTAGTCTCAATATCAAGATAAGCATCAAAGGATAGCTTCAAGCTGTTCCTGCCTTTCCAATACTTCTACTATGTCATATGATAGCATATGTCGGTGAGAATGAGGCAGCTTGCTACGTTTACGCTGACCCCTCGGTACCGTTTCGAGGTGGCAGCAAAGAGCATTAATCTAAGCAGCTAGGGAAGGAGAGCGAATATGAGAGAGTGCACCTGGGAGCAAAACAAGTCAGACTGCAACTGTACATATGAGCCGTGCAGCAGAAAAGGCATTTGCTGCGAATGTCTAAGATATCACTGGCAATCAGGCGAGCTGCCGGCCTGCTTTTTCCCGGACGACGTGGAAAGGACTTACGATCGCTCCATACAGAGATTTGTTGAGACCTACCGGAAGAAAGGGTGAGGGTGAGCAACAGCTCTAATCAGAATAGATAGCCAGATTGCGAAATAGTCTGCTATACTTCTTCTAATATGCCGAGAATAGATGACCGCGCCGACAATGAACTTCGCCCCGTGCGGATAGTCCTGGGGTATCAGAGTTTCGCCGAGGGTTCAGCGCTGATCGAACTGGGCAAAACAAGGGTATTGTGCTCTGTGAGCATGGACGAAAGGGTGCCCCTCTTTCTTAAAGGTGGTGGCCAGGGTTGGGTTACCGCGGAATATGCCATGTTGCCTCGCTCTACGGTTACCCGTACACCGCGCGACAAGTCTGAGGCAAGAAGCCAGGAGATCCAACGCATTATCGGCCGCAGCCTAAGAGCCGCGACTAACTTGGCCATCCTGGGAGAGCGGACGTTTATGGTAGATTGCGATGTGTTGCAGGCAGACGGTGGTACCAGAACAGCGGCAGTCACGGGCGGATACGTTGCTCTATATCACGCTTTCCATAACCTTAGAAAACAAGGCGTTTTGCCATTTATGCCATTGGACAAAATGATAGCCGCTACCAGCGTGGGCATCGTTGACAGCAATATGCTGCTTGATCTTTGCTACGAAGAGGATTACCAAGCCGAAGTTGACTTCAACGTGGTGATGACTGACAAGAATGAGTTTGTGGAAATTCAGGGAACCGCTGAAGGCAAACCTTTCACTAAAGAAACCGCTGACGCCTTGCTCTCGTTAGCACGCCAGGGAATAGTCAAGTTGTTCAAGATGCAGAAGGAAGCCTTAAGAGCTTTGTCCTGAGTCTGTATTCGTGTCCTTCCCTTTTCATGTGTCTAGTCATTAGTGCGGTTGCGTTTGCATTGACAATCACCCTGTTCTATACTTTGGTCTTGTTGCAGCTCATGCGAGGTTCTTGGGAAGATGAACCAATTGGAATTAGCACGAAAGGGTACTCTTTCGCCCCAGATAAGACAGGTAGCTGAGAAAGAATGTGTAGAGACGGATTCTATCGCTCGTGGCATAGCTGCCGGTGAAATCATAATTCCAGCCAACGTTAATCACGCACATCTGATCCCTCGTGGCATAGGCAGAGGGCTGAGAACCAAAGTCAACGCTAACATAGGCACATCTTCAGATTTCTGCGATTTGAACACGGAACTGAGGAAATTGCAGACCGCTATCGAGTTTGGTGCTGACACTGTGATGGATCTGAGCACCGGAGGTGATATTTCAGCTATCAGGAGGGCCATCATGCATGCCAGCGCCGTACCTGTGGGGACAGTGCCCATTTATCAGGCTGGTATTGAAGCCATTGAGAATCATGGAGCCATCGTTAACATGACTGTGGATGAGATTTTCTCGGTGATAGAAGAACACGCCAGAGACGGCGTGGATTTCATGACCGTCCATTGCGGTGTGACTCAAGCGGCTCTGGCCAGACTCGAGAAGCAGAGTAGGAAGACTGACATAGTGTCCCGGGGGGGGGCTTTCCTCATCGGCTGGATGCTCCATAACGATAAAGAAAACCCATTATATGAATACTATGATCGCTTGCTGGACCTGGCTCTTGAGTTTGACTTCGCTTTGAGCCTGGGCGATGGTTTGCGTCCTGGATGTCTGGCCGATGCCACGGACAGAGCTCAAGTTCAGGAGTTGATTATCCTTGGCGAATTGGTGGAACGCGCCAGACAAGCCGGTGTCCAATCTCTGGTTGAAGGACCTGGTCATTTACCACTCGACCAAATCGTCACCAATGTTCAGCTGGAAAAGAGCCTTTGTCGCGGGGCGCCTTTCTATGTACTCGGGCCTCTCGTGACCGATATAGGTGCGGGCTACGACCACATCACTGGCGCTATTGGGGGAGCAATTGCCGCTGCCGCCGGGGCAGATTTCTTGTGCTATGTTACTCCCACGGAGCATCTTTCCCTTCCCGGCATACAAGACATCAAAGAAGGCGTAATCGCCTCTCGCATAGCTGCCCATGCTGCCGATATTGTTAAGGGGGTGAAAGGTGCCAGTGAGTGGGATGAGCAAATGTCCAACGCACGCAAGGCACTTGATTGGAAGACTCAAGCTGAACTATCCCTGGATCCAGAGCTTTCCCGCCAAATCCATGCCAAGGTACCAGCTAGCGGAGCGACTTGTAGCATGTGCGGCAAATATTGCGCCATGGCGATAGTAGAGAAATACCTCCGCATCTCAGCACCGAAATGCTAGAGTACCCGCCACCCTACAGGTTGTAAGTGGAAAATGAAGGCAGAAATAATACCCGTTGGCACAGAGATTCTACTGGGCAATATAATTGATACCAACTCTTCCTTTTTGGCCAACCAGTTGCCACTGCTGGGAATCGACCTGTACTTCATCTCTACGGCAGGTGACAATCAGAAGAGGTTAGTCGATACCTTGGAGCGAGCCCGGAGGAGGGCGGATATTATTATCACCACAGGGGGATTGGGGCCTACCCAAGATGATATTACCCGTGAGGCTATTAGTGAGCTAGTCGGCGAGCAACTCAAAGTCGATGAGAAGTTGTGGCAAGAATTGCAGGATTTGCTCCACCGCTATCTTGGCGAAATTCCACAAAGCAATATCAGACAGGCAACTACCATCCCTTCGGCTCAGATAATTACCAATCGTATGGGCACGGCACCTGGCTGGTGGGTCGAGAAGGACAAACATATAATCATAGCTTTGCCCGGGCCGTCTGATGAGATGAGAATGATGTGGCAAGAAGGGATTCTGCCCAAACTGGAGCAGAGGACAACCGCGGAGGTGATCCTATCCAGGGTAATCAAGACCTTCCGGGTAGCCGAAGCTAAGGTGGATGAAATGGTGTCCTCCATTTCCAAGCTGTCCAACCCTAGTCTGGCTACTTATATCAATCCGGATGGTGTATATCTGCGTATTACGGCCAAGGCAAAGGAGAAAACAGAGGCACAACACCTGCTCGCCCAAAGCGAGGAACAGATTCGCAACATACTTTCTCCCTATATTTGGGGTGTGGACGATGATACGCTGGGCTCCGTCATTGGACAACTGCTCAGAGCCAAGAACTGGAACCTGGCAACCATGGAGTCTTGCACCGAGGGTCTTCTATGCAGCACTATTGCCGCTGGCCGGGAAAGCTGCACTTATTTCAAAGGAGGAGTGCTAGCTTGCTGCGATGAGGCCAAGATGGCTTGCGGCGTGGATGCTGCAATTATCGATGCACATGAGAAGGAAAGCATTCAGGTAGCTAAGGCGATGGCTGAGACTGCGCGCAGAAACCTGAAGACCGATGTTGGCATAGGTGTTGGAGGTAATATGAATTCCGATACAAATTCCGGCGAAACATTCATAGGGTTGAGCAGCGACAAGTTCGAGAAGACCTTCACCCATCAGCTCCGTGGGAATCGTTCAAGAATGAAACAAAGAGCAGTTTATGCCGCCCTTTTCGATTTAAGAAGAACACTGATCGAGGAGATCTAATGCACCTAATCATAGATGGCTATTCCAGCAACCGAAAACTTCTCCGGGATGAAGGTTTCCTTCGGAAGTGGTTAGAGGATTATCCGGGCAGGATAGGGATGACCAGGATTTCACCTCCACACGTGCTTAGATACATGGGGCCGGTGTTAGAGGATTGGGGAATATCAGGATTTGTCTTCATAGCTGAAAGTCATATTGGCATTCATACCTTTGTCGAGCAGAACTACGTTAACATAGACGTTTTTTCTTGCAAGGATTTTGACACGGACAAAGCAATAGAGAATTTTCGAGAGGGATTCCAGCTCGTTAAGCTGCGCACTTGTCTAATTGACAGAGAGTGGCCAAAAGCAGAGACGGCAATGGCGAACCCGCAAAGTTTCATCTATCATGAACGACCGTGACTGTCACCCTAGGCGCTTTGCTGGTTGGGATGAGGGGACATTCCTGCCACACGAGGTCTTTGCTGGACTGGAACCACCTTATTCAGATCTACAGCAAGCTAGGACTGTTATTCTGCCTGTCCCCTACGATAGCACCAGCGAATGGCGAAGTGGATCTCGCCGCGGCCCACAGGCTATTATCGATGCTTCCCAGTACCTAGAGCTCTACGATCTAGAGCTGGACCGCGAGATATATAAAGTTGGCATCTCCACGCTGCCTCAAGTAGAACCATTGCTGAGCAGTCCCCAAGATATGATTGATAGAGTCTGCAAAGTAGTCAAAAGCTTGATACAAAAGGAGAAACTCGTAGTGTTGCTTGGTGGAGAACACTCCCTTTCTCTGGGAGCGGTTCGAGCCTTCAAAGACGTGTTTCCGGAGCTTTCTGTATTGCAGCTGGATGCTCATGCTGACCTGCGAGATGAATATCTGGGGACCAAATATGGTCAAGCTTGTATTATGCGGCGCATCTTCGAGCTTTGCCCAATCTCCCAGGTAGGAGTGCGCAGCCTCAGTTGGAAAGAAAAACAATTCTTGACACAACGTAAGCTGAGGCCGTTCTACATGTCTGATCTGACGTCTGGTACAGCTTCTCTAGACCAGATAGTGGACTCGCTTAGCGAAGACGTCTATGTCACCATAGATGTAGATGTTCTCGACCCTTCCATTATGCCGGCAGTAGGCACCCCTGAACCTCACGGCATGTCATGGCGGCAAATCCTAGATATAATGGAATCGGTCACGCTTCGTAAGCATGTAGTGGGCTTTGATCTAATGGAATTCTGTCCCGGGGAAGGGCCGGGATCCTGCGCTTATCTATTAGCTAAGCTAGCCTACAAGCTTGTCGGCTACACCATGCCGCAAGAACGACGATGAAGGGTAACATAAGTTTAGGCAGGATCTTCGGGATTCCCCTGCGACTCCATTATACATGGTTTGTTATCTTTGCCCTAGTTACGGTTTCACTCGTGCTGAATCCCTTGGTGGGGCCTCCTTATCCTCCCATGGCACAGAGGGTCATTCTGGGTATATTAGCCAGTCTGCTCTTCTTTGCCTCCATTGTTACCCACGAACTGGCTCACAGCATCCTGGCTATTCGTAATAATATTCCCGTCAAGGACATTACCCTCTTTGTTTTTGGCGGTGTTTCTCAGATAACGAGGGAAGCAACCCATCCCAGAACGGAACTCTCGGTTGCCATAGTGGGTCCCTTAACCAGCCTGGCCTTGGCTGGTGTTTTCTACGGATTGTATCTTTTACTGGCCGGCGCCAATCAAGTCCTGGCCGCTGGCTTGATGTGGTGGCTCGCCTGGATAAATGCGCTTTTAGCTGTATTTAACTTAGTCCCTGGCTTTCCCTTGGACGGAGGCCGGATATTTCGTGCCATTGTCTGGCACAGAACTCAGGATTACCACAGAGCGACCGTCATCGCTACCAAGGTGGGGCGAGGAATAGCTTATGCTTTTATCGCCGCAGGCATTGCCCTCATCTTCACTCTCCAATTGTGGCTTAACGGTATGTGGCTAATATTCATTGGCTGGTTCCTGAACGATGCAGCCAGAGCCAGTTACCAGCAACTATTGCTGCGGGATGCCCTTATGGGAATAACGGTACGCCAGGTGACGGACTATGCCAGTCCCCTAGTCCCTCCCCACATGAACCTAGCAGACCTAGTCGACCAATATGTATTGCCCACAGGACGAAGCTGCTTCTTGATAAGCTGGGGAGCTGGGCTGGAAGGCATGGCTACGCTGCAGCAGATAAAGAAAGTCCCACGCTCTAGTTGGGCGACCACGACTGTACAGGATATCATGACCCCAGCGAACAAACTCAAGGTAGCTCATGCTGATCAAGACCTGCTGGATGTGATCCAGGAAATGAACGGGGAAGGCGCCAATCACATAGCGGTGACGGAAGGGGGCAAAGTCATTGGAATGCTAAACCGCGAAGACATAGCCCGCTTTCTTCGCACCCGGGCCGAGTTCGGAGCAAGTCAAGCACCCAAGTAATGTACTGTCAATGCTGATGCGATATCCAACGTGAGCCGCCTGGGACTCGAAACCAGAACCGGCTGATTAAGAGCCTGTACAGTGTTCCCGGCCTCCGCAATACCCTTTTTGGCTTCAAAAAAGGGGGTCGGAAACTCACCTGGAATCCCAACAGTCCGAAGGTTGGATTATTTCCCTCTACTTGCTTGACTGATTCTATCATGCTTGCCTGAGGGACAACAACACTCGGCTTTTGCAGTTTAGGTCACATGCTCAATGTGACATGGCAGCAATAGAACATTCCCCCTTTGCGTGATGAGCCAGCAAAACAGGCTTCTGTGCAGTCTCGCTGGTTTGATAAAGACCACTTAGCCACCAAAGAGTCCGTTACCAGGTTGTGTCATAAATGTTGACGATTTACACCAGAACACAACTGATCGGATAATGGAACGGGCCAGGATTCACGGCAAGGGCGATACGAAATTGCCCAAACAGACTTGGCGTTAACGCGCTCTTCATTGAACGGGGGAGCCCATGGGAGAATGGATACATAGAATCATCCAATACAAAGGTGAGAGCTGATTTGCTCAACAGGGAGACATTCACGACTCGAATTGTAGCGATGATATTGATTGAAAAATGGCGGAAGGAGTATTATTAGGTATGACCGCATAGCGCTTCGGGATACCGACCGCCTGCTCCTGAAGCAATCATATACTGGGAAAAGGTCACTATTATATGATGCCTTTCAACATACCAGAACCCATTCTCTCAAAAACTAAAACTGCAGTGAAGTATTTACTCAAAATCGCCATCCTAGTTGTGGTCTATCAGTTAGCTGCCCGGCTTGGACTGGAGATGGCGTTTCTGCAAGCAAACACTTCACCGGTCTGGCCCCCTACAGGAATCGCCCTGGCCGCCTTATTGATCTTTGGGTACAAGCTCTGGCCCGGAATCTTCCTTGGGGTATTGGCTGGCTTTTTGATCGACGGCGGTCAATTGAATATCGCTTTGGGGATAGCATTCGGCAACACGCTGGAAGCGTTGGCTGTGGTTTATTTTTTGAAACGTTTTGTCGGTTTCAACAATCCTATTGATCGCATCCGTGATGTAGTCGCGCTAACGGTTTTTTCCGTATTCGGCACAGCAATTGGGGCTACCATCGGAACTGTGGTGTTGATGCTGGCAGGCTCTGTAGCATGGGACGCATCAGGCGCAATTTGGTTAACGTGGTGGATTGGCGATCTGCTTGGTGCGCTTGTGATTGCACCATTGTTGTTAGTCTGGATCACCACTACCCCTTCGCAGTACAAGAAATCCACATATGTTGAAGGAGCCGTACTCTTAGTATTGATTATCCTGGTAACCTATTATGTCTTCAGCAGCCTACCTCCTGTCGCGGTCTTCCATAACGCATTGATCTATACTATTTTCCCCTTTACGATTTGGGCTGCCTTGCGTTTTGGTCAGCACGGTGCCACAATCGCCGTCCTGCTGGTTTCAGGAATTGCCATTTGGGGAACAGTCCAAGGAGTGGGACCATTCTCCTTGGGATCGAGAAATGAAAGCCTGATCTTATTACAGACTTTCCTGGCGGTTGTCTCCCTGACATCACTGATTCTGGCAGCCGCTACGATCGAGCGTAACAAAGCCAGTAGACAGCTCCATGCGCTCTCCCAACGCCTGATGAAAGCTCAAGAAGAAGAAAGGTTGTACTTATCCCGCGAACTCCATGACGGATCGGGGCAAGTGCTTGCTGCTCTGATGATGCAACTTGGCCTGCTGGAGCGGGATGCCGAAAAGCCAGAAGCTGTCCATACTCGAGTTGTCGAATTGAAGCACGCCGTTAATGCGATACAAGACGATCTGCATCGGTTGGCCGTCAACTTACGGCCTGCTAGCCTCGATCATCTTGGTTTGATCACTGCCTTACGGCAGTTCCTAGGTGAGTTTAGTCGACGGTACAGTATTCAAGTTGAGTTCGAGACCGTTGAATTGCATGAAAAACGGCTGCCCATTGAGATAGAGACTACCCTGTTTCGCATTGTGCAGGAATCTCTAACAAATGTCGTCCTTCATGCGCAGGCTACCAGAGTAGACGTGCTCCTAAGTATGCAAAATGGCCGTGTGATTGTGGTTGTTGAAGATAATGGTGTTGGGTTCATTCCTATATCTTACACCATGGAAAAACATCTCGGCTTGTTCGGCATGAGAGAACGAGTCGAGATGCTGGGTGGAGAGTTCGCGATCGAAAGCTCGGTAGGAAAGGGCACAACCGTAAGAATCGAGGTTCCCTGCAGTGATTAAGGTGCTGATTGCCGATGATCATGCGATCGTACGCACTGGGTTGCGTGCTTTGCTTAATTCCGAGCCGTCCATGAAACTGGTTGGTGAAGCCACGGGCGGTTACGAGGCTATTGAATTGGCAGGCAAATCCAACGCGGATATTCTTGTTCTTGATATAAGCATGCCTGATCTAGACGGTATTTCCGTTACCAAGAAGATCAAATCTCAATTCCCTGACCTGCGCATTTTGATCCTGACGGTTCATGAGGATGAAGCCCTGTTGCGAGAAGCCGTCAGAGTTGGCGCTGCAGGTTATATTCTTAAACGCGCCGCAGAGACTGAATTGATCTCCGCTATCCGCGCCATCATAGGTGGTGACTTGTATGTAGATCCATCTATGGTGCGAGTATTGCTAAGCGATGAAATAAAGCCCACAGCCACTTTGCCAGAGTCGGTCGAATCGCTCACAAATCGTGAAAAAGAGATTCTCAGATTGATCGTGCAGGGATACACAAATCGTCAGATTGGTGAGGAGCTGAACATCAGCACGCGCACAGTAGAAGGCCATCGCGCCAATCTCGTGGCAAAGTTGGGGCTGCACAGTCGTGTGGAACTGGTGCGCTATGCCCGCGAGCGAGGCCTACTCGAATAGAAACCAAAGTTTCTGTTTTGTCTCCGATCACGTACAAAATACGGGGTCGGCTTGCGTATTATCCGCCTGTAATTCGCCTGTGATGCCCCCCCAGTTTCTACGCTTACGTAGACCTCCTCAATCTTGTATAAATGAGATAGGGGCGTTCTCGTCCCCGGAACACTTGGTTCTGCTGGAATCAAGCCGATGACCAAATCAGTGGATTCGCAAGGCGCCCAGGGACCCTTGATCACTCTGCGCGGAATTACCAAGTCATTCCCCAATGTGATTGCCAATGATCACGTGGACCTCGATATTCATGGCGGAGAGGTGCATGCGTTATTGGGGGAGAACGGCGCAGGTAAGAGCGTCTTGATGAAGATTCTGTACGGTTTCTACCACGCCGATGCAGGCCAGATTCTTCTTAACGGAGTGCCCATCTCCGTCCGATCGCCGCACGACGCTCGAAACGTGGGCATTGGCATGGTGTTCCAGGAACTTAACCTGATCCCGGTCTTCAGCGTCGCAGAAAACATCGCCCTGTTTCTGCCAGAGCTGAAGACGGTGTTGAACCGGAAAGAGATTGACCGGCGCATCATCGAAATGTCGGAACGCTACAATCTGAAAGTTGATCCGCAGGCCTTGGTGTCGCAGATTTCCATTGGCGAGCAGCAAAAGGTCGAAATCCTGAAACTGCTGCTTTCCGATGCGCGCTTGCTGATTCTCGATGAGCCAACGCGCGTGCTTGCTCCGCACGAGGTGGAGGCTTTGTTCGGGGTGTTGGATAATCTACGGAAGGATGGCTACGCCATTATCCTGATCACCCATAAAATGAAAGATGTGTTCGAATGCGCAGACCGTATTTCGGTGATGCGCAGCGGCCGCATCGTTGGGACTATGTTGCGAGCGGAAGCCAGCGAAGACAAGCTGGTAGCCTTGATGTTCAAGAAGACGCTGGCAGGGTTGAAGATCAACCCCAAGGATGGTGCGGACAAACCGCTGGACCCTCTGTTGGAGTTGCGGGGTGTGGAAACACACGGCGAGGGCACGGGTACCAGCCTGAAGGGGATTGACCTCAAGATCTATCCCGGTGAAATTGTGGGTGTGGCTGGGGTCTCAGGCAATGGCCAGAAAGAACTGTGTGACGTTGTACTGGGCATGGAATTGTGCTCAAAAGGCCAGAAGTTTCTGTATGGCAACGACCTCACCAATCACTCCATCCAGACCATGCGGAAAAACGGTGTTGCTTTTATCCCTGAGAATCCGCTGAGTATGGCATCAGTGCCCTTCATGACGGTGCTGGAGAATATGGCGCTGACTAACACCAGGCGCTATGCGCAACGGGGCGGTTTCTCAATGGATTGGCAGGCGGTAAAAGCAGATGGTGAAGAGACTGAAAGGAGGCTGGGATTCGCTGTCAGTTGGTACGCACTGGCCAAATCACTCTCTGGTGGACAGCTACAGCGAATGGTCATCGTACGCGAGATGACTCACGCCCCGCGACTGATCATTGCGTCCTATCTTACGCGCGGGCTCGACGTGCAAAGCGCCATTGGGGCGCGGCAGGTACTTGTCCAGGCGCGCGAGAGCGGCGCAGGCGTTATGCTGATTTCGGAAGACCTGGACGAGCTGTTCACGCTCAGTGACCGCTTGATCGTACTCTATGGGGGGGAAATCGCAGGGGAGTTCAAACCCGAAGAAACGGATAGCTACGAAGTAGGGCATCTGATGACTGGACACGAGGTTCAACATGCCACAAAGGGCTGATACTCGCCGAAAGGTACTGAATGTTGTAACTCGGTACTTGCTACTGATTCTGCTGGCACTTCTTCTCTTTGGGCTGATCGTGAGGATCTCCGGTAAGGATCCGTTCCAGGCATATAGGGACATGCTCACTTTCACGCTCGGCAGTAACTACGGATTCTCCGAAGTCATCGTCACAATGATCCCCATATTGATTACTGCCCTGGCCGTCGCTGTACCCTGGCGGGTCGGGTTGATCAATATTGGTGGTGAAGGGCAGCTATACATGGGTGCAGCCTTCGCGACCTGGGGTGCGCTCACTTTCCAAGATTCGCCTGCCTGGATCTTGTTACCTTTAATGATGCTTTTGGGCATGCTTGGCGGAGCACTTTGGGCTTTGATCCCCGGTTACCTTAGAGCAATTGGTCTGGTGAATGAAACAATCGTCACGCTGTTGCTGAATCCCGTGGGCAACATGATCGTCGGTTTTCTCATATTCAGTTACTGGCATTCAGCCATGGATGCCACGAAGACTGCCGTTTTCGTTCCTGCGGCGATCCTCCCGACCTTTTTCGGCACGAGGGTTCACCTAGGCTTAGTCATTGGTTTGGTTATACTGGCATTGTACTGGTTTGTGATGAAATATACCCGCTGGGGTCTAGAAATGCGAGCCATCGGTGGCAACTCCCAGGCTGCGCGACGCAATGGTATTCCCCTCAAAAGCTATGTGATCATTATCATGTGCATTGGCGGTGCCATCGCAGGGCTCGCGGGCATGGTAATGACTTCCGGTTTTTTCCATTTTCTATCATACAACTTCTCCCGGAACGTGGGTTTCATGGGATTTTTGATCTCCTGGCTTGCAGGCGCTCACCCCATCGGCATTCTCGTGATGTCCTTCGTGGTTGCGATCATCGTCACTGGAGGCACCCTGCTGCAACTGACCATCGATTTACCGTATGCGGTCATTAATATCCTGCTGGCATTCACGCTGTTTGTAGTTCTTGCCCGGCCCGCATTTTTCGAAAGGAAGAAAGCATGAGCCTAATGTCCATTGTTGGTGTTCTTTCCAGCGCTATCTTTGCTGGGACTTCCCTCCTCTATACCACCCTCGGCGAAGTCATTCATCAGCGCTCCGGAATAGTCGATCTCGGGCTGGAAGGCTTGCTGCTTGTCAGTGCTTCAACTGGCTTTGCAGTGGCCTCTGTGTCTGGCAATCCATACGGCGGTGTGCTGGCAGCCATGCTAGTCGGTGGATTGTTCAATATGGTTTTCGGCTATCTGGTGATCAGTCGTCAGGCCAACCAGTTGGCCAGCGGTCTGGCGATGATGTTTTTTGGCTTCGGCTTAAGTGCATTAATCGGCAATGCGTATGTGGGTACCAAGATTGATGGTCTGCCCAGGATTCTCTTGCCAGGGCTTTCCCACCTCCCGACTGTATGGACCTCGCTGTTTAAATTCGATATCTTGATTTATCTGGCTATTCCTGTGGCTTTCCTAGTCTCGTGGCTGCTCTTTCGCACACGCTGGGGGCTTGGCTTGCGCGCCGTGGGTGAGAATATGGACGCGGCTTTTGCTTCCGGTCGCAACCCACGTCTGATCCGCTACCAAGCCCTTTTCTTTGGCGGACTCTTAGCCGGCCTTGGCGCGGCTCATTTATCGATTGCTTATACAATGACCTGGGGCGAACACATGACAGCCGGTCGAGGCTTCATAGCGGTGGCGTTGGTGATATTCTCAAGATGGCAGCCCTTGCAGGCGATTGCCGGAGCGCTGTTATTCAGTGGCGCCATTGCTTTTCAACTCTGGCTGCAATCCAGTGGTGTTCAGGTCTCGCCGTTTTTGTTGAACACCATTCCCTATGTTGCGACGATACTCGTGCTAATCGCCTCAGGCGGCACCCGTAAACATTCTGCTCCAGGCAGCCTTGGGCGCGTTTACTATGGTAGCGAATAGACCGGGCAACTACAGGAATCTGGGGTACAAGGCCTGCGAAGTGCCCAAACCGAAATTTGAGAGCCTTGATCCCAAAAGGAGGTGGATAACGGCGTAAATCATCAGAGTGTAGGAGAACGGAGAAAAGCCAAGAAGAATGAGGAAAGGAGGGCAACTGAATAGGGAAATAGCATTGGATGAATCTACACAACAAGCGGTGGATGTGGTG
>CAYFSE010000154.1:0-1645 GCA_964345725.1 uncultured Dehalococcoidales bacterium | reverse complement strand
GAATGTAGGGTTCAGGCCATGACTCAGGCCAGTCATACACACGGCCGCTGCTCCATGATGGAACATAGTCGTTAATGTCTGTGGCTCCAGCTCCAACACAACGGTAGACGTCTGCTGGAGACCTACATGAGCCTTCATACTCATTGCCCATGCCTGCAACTACGAAGTGTCCAGCATAGTACATGTTATTTATAGGTTCAATCATTATGTCTTGGTAGCCGTCGACCCATCCCCAGCTGTGGCTGCTAACTCGAGCCCACTCACCAGCAGGATTGCCATATTGATCGAATGGATCAATGATCCACTGCAAGCCAGCTATCGTTTGTGCAGCGGTTCCACTACCCGCGGGCAGGTTTAGAGCATGCATCCCCAAGCCTGCGGCTCCAGGAGCCATTCCAACAGCCCCGTAGGGTCCCGCGGCATCGCCTACCATTAGCCCGTAAGTGGCTGTCCCGTGCCCGTGAGTGTCGTGTGGCACAGACCCGGGAATTATGTTGCCACAGGAATCGAACTCGATCCAACCTCCTGGGTAGGTTGGGTCTGTAGGATCATCCGTGTACAAAGTATCAGCTAGGTCTGGATGCCCCAAATGGATGCCAGTGTCGCTTGTGGCGAATCTGACGCCCTCCCCGGTTATTCCTAGTTCTTCCCATACTTCCGGAGCTCTCACCTTCTCTATGTTCCATGTTGCTTCTGCCGATGCTGTTTCTGCTGCTGTTTCTGCGACTTCAAAGTCTCCTGCTGAATCTGTTTCGATAGCAAGTAACGTCACCTCGAAATCATCCAATATCTTGTCAACGCCTGTAAACGTTGCCATTTCTCTTATGGTGGTCGTGTCTGCCTCAACCAATATAAGATTGGTGAGCCAAAACGTGTTCAGAACCTCAGCATCTGCTTTTTGCCTAAGGTAACCGAGTATAGGGGCTTGGGTTGCTGCAGCCTCCGCCTTCAGTTCGGCGATGACGGCATCATGATTGAACTTTATCGGCTCCAAGTCAGGATTCCACTTAACCTTGACAAGAACTCTATTAACGCCGCCATCCTCTAACGGAATGTTCTCGTCTATCTCAACTTGATACACATTGAAAGCAAACACTGAAACCATTGAAAGCACAAAAGAAAACGCAATGAATATCGCTAAGATCTTCTTCCTATATTTCGACATTCTCTTCTCTCCTTTGTTTATTTTCTTCAGAAAAACTCCTTATTGTTGTAAAAAAATAAAAGGTTTGCCTATCTGTTGGCTAAAATTGTGCAACTAATTGAGGCAATTCTTAACATAAATCCAAGTAGAATCGAAATACAGAATGAAACTATAGAAAACCTAAGATACTGAAAGTCACGGGCCCTTTTCAAATTTCCTCACACGTTCTCTCAGTATTCTGGTTGCGCCCATCATCTCTTCTTCAATTTTTCACTCCACTGTCGCCTCTAATTCAAATAACCATACTGAACAACATTTCGCGCAGACAATAAGCTAGAATCCTACGTGTTCATCAGAAAACAGTGGAGCGATGCGCACACGTTTTGGAGTATTGGTGAACAGTTAAATTCGGGATCATCGTGGCAAGCAGAGGTTCTTAGATTGCAAGTGCTCTCGTTCGATCCGGATGCTTAAAATTCGGCACTTTCAAGCGCGCGCACC
>CAYFSE010000153.1:0-5279 GCA_964345725.1 uncultured Dehalococcoidales bacterium | reverse complement strand
GGGGAGCGAAACAGTGCGTGAAGCTTATGCACTCCTGAAAAATAGCGGGTTGAACTTTGTTGGCAACATAGAAGGTCGTGATATCTTAAGCGGCAGAGCCAATGTCATCGTCTGTGACGGGTTTGTCGGCAATGTTCTTCTTAAATTCTTTGAAAGCATTGGGCCTTATGCCCAGGTTTGGACGGAGCGAAAGCTGAGAAAGCACCCACCCCTGCGTGCTTTGGCTAAATTGATGTTCAAGGGACTGTTCCCGGCAACCAGAATGTCCGGTGAAAGTGAGAAGCAAGGTGGTGGCATTCTGTGGGGTGTTGATGGGGTCGTTAAGATAGCTCACGGAGCGAGCCGGGCTCCCCAAATAGCAAATGGCATAGAAAGCGCCAAGGAGGCGGTGAAAACCGGCGTCGTTGAAACTCTGAAATCGGAATTAGTAAGATTCAACCAAGGAGGTAAATCATGAACGTTGAAGAGCAGATAAAGGACATCTTGGCCAGGATTACGCGCATTGATAAGAACATCATCACTCGAGAAAGCACATTCAAGGAGATCAAAGCGGATTCCCTGGATGTAGTACAGGCATTGGTGGCAGTGGAAGAGACGTTTGGTATTGAAATCCCTGACGAAGATGCCCAGAAGTTTCAGAACTTCGGCGATTTTGTCTCCTATGTGGAGAGTCGAGTGCCACAGAAGGAGAAGGTCTAGGGATGTCTCTTGAGGGGAAGCTGGCCTTAGTTACAGGCAGTGGACGAGGCATTGGCCGGGCGATCGCTTTGAAACTCGCATCTCAAGGTGTCGACATCGTTGTCGATTTCTTCCGCCACCGCGAAAGCGCAGAACAGACAGCCAAGGATGTTGAAGCTCTGGGCGTGAAAGCTGAAGTCATCCGAGCCAACGTGGGAGATGCAGCAAAGATAGATGAGTTGTTTGACACGGTCGGCAACAAATTCGGCCACCTCGATATCTTGATCAACAATGCTGCTTCAGGCGTGGGTCGCCCCTAGCGGATATAGATGTCAAGGCGTGGGAATGGACTATGGACATCAATGTCAGGGCCCTTTTGCTCTGTGCCCAGAGGGCAGCCAAACTAATGGAGGGCAGGGGCGGCAAGATAGTCAGCATCTCCAGCTTGGGGTCACGGTTTGTCTTGCCCAACTATACTGTCGTTGGAGTCTCCAAAGCTGCCCTGGAAGCTTTGACTCGTTATCTGGCAATAGAGCTGGCACCTCGAGGGATTTGCGTTAATGCTGTGGCTGCTTCTGCTGTGGAAACGGAGGCCTTGAAGTTTTATTTCAAGGAAGGGTTGGCAAAAGACAGTCGTCAGGTGACACCCGCGGGCAGAATGGTAATTCCCGAAGACGTCGCCAATGTGGTGGCTTTCTTGTGCAGTGAAGAGGCCTTTATGATAAGAGGACAGACTATCATTGTTGACGGAGGGACCTCTGTGGGAATCTTAGCCCTGGCTGGAAAAGGAGAACAATGAACACCACCGGAGTTCCCGAGAGCTCGATGAATTCGCAGAGGCCGATAAACATACCGAAGGTTGTAGTTACCGGCATGGGTACTATTAATCCTTTGGCATTAAGTGTGGAAGAGTACTGGGAAGGATTGGCTGCTGGAAAGTCGGCCATCGGTCCTATTACCCACTTTGATGCCAGCAACTTTCGAGTGAAAGTGGATGCTGAGGTGCGTGGCTTTGATGCTACGAAGTATATGGAGTTGAAGGTAGTTGATCGGACCCCAAGGACCATTCAATTTGCCATTGCCGCTACGAAAGAGGCAATACGATCAGCCGGCCTGGATATGGCTAAGGAAGACTCTGAAAGAGTGGGTGTTACGATTTCTACTATGACAGAGCAAGGCTATGTTGTCTGGGGATGGGAACAATACCAGAAAACTGGACCGAGGAGAGGTGCCGACCCACTTTTCATTAACAAGTCAACTGCCAGTGCCGCGTCCATGCAAGTAGGGATGATGTTGGGAGCCAAGGGTCCCAACAACAGTGTGAATAGCCTTTGCGCCAGCGGCACTGACAGCATCGGCACAGCGGCCAATTTCATTCGCTTGGGGTATGCCGATGTGATGATAGCTGGAGGTTCTGATGCCAGCCTGGAACCAGTGGGCATGGCTGGCATAGATATTTTGGGAGCCCTGACCCATGAACCGGACCCGGCCAAGGCTTGTCGCCCATTCGACCTCAATCGCAATGGTTTCGTCTACGGTGAAGGGGCGGCCCTGCTTGTGTTGGAAAGCTATGAACATGCCAAGAGGCGAGGTGCACCTATCCTGGCCGAAGTCGCTGGCGCAGGCTGGTCTTTTGATGCCCACGATGCAACTGCTCCTGCCCCCGAATCAGAAGCTTATGCTATGCGTACTGCTATGCAGAACGCCAGGGTGAAGATTGAAGAAGTTGATTATGTCAACGCTCACGGCACCAGCACGAAACTGAATGACGTTACTGAAACCAAAGCTATTAAGATCGTGCTTGGAGAGCACGCTTACAGGATTCCGATAAGCTCCACTAAATCCATGATTGGGCACTGCATTACCGCAGCCGGGACTATCGAGACCATCGCTGCCATATTGATAATGAACAAGGGGATTATCCACCCAACCATAAATTATGAGACTCCTGACCCCGCCTGTGATCTGGATTATGTCCCCAACGTACCTCGGCAGGTCCAGGTGAATGTATGCCTGAAGAATAGTTTTGGGCTAGGTGGGGAAAACTGCTGCCTGGTACTTAGACGCGTTAATGAATGAGAACTGGCAGGGGAAGATGGAGCAGGTCCTTACGCAATCGTTTTTGCAGCATGATAATCTTGTTCTGCTACGGTTGCGCAAGAAGTGGAATCCCGTAGCAATGGCAAGAGGGTATTGACAAAAAAGTTCCTTATGTTCATAATACATCGTATTACGATACAAAGAAATATAGGGTACGAACCGGGTCTTGCCCTTTCTTGTTCAATACCGCGGTTTCCGCGGAAGAGTGATATTCAGCATGGCAACTGCGTGTTGACGAAACCCTGGAGGGGCGTTGTTTGACTGGCAGGTATTGACAAGATTTTTTTTTGTAGTCATAATACATCGCATCACGATATAGATGATGGTTTTGCTAGATACGGAGAAACACACAAGGTGGGGTGTGGGTGTGTGGCTTGGTATCAGCACTGTTTTCGTTTTAGTGGAGTAATATGCAACTGTTAGTGCCGACTAATTGGGATCCAGATCTGATACTGCCGTTAAGCAAGCTGGAAGCTGATGTGCAGCTATATGGTGTATTGCCCACCTCGATGATAGGGAGTGGTGGCTCCGGTCCTGATAATAGCGGCATGACGGCAAATCAGGTAGAGGAATACATCCAGCACGCTAATTCAGCAGGGTTGAAGTTTGACTACCTCCTAAATGCTCCCAGCATGAGTAATATGGAGTGGGATGAGGCTACCCATCAAAAACTGCTGATACATCTCAATTGGATTGCCAGTATCGGTGCAGAGAGTGTCACAGTGACGATCCCTTATCTGGTCGAACTTGTAAAACGTCAGTTCCCGCGACTTAAGGTAAGGATATCGACTATCGCTCACGTGAACAGCGTTGCCAGAGCCAAATTATTTGAATCCTTGGGCGCCGATTCTATTACTTTGGACATTAACGTGAATCGAGACTTTGGGGTGCTCAAGGCCATCAGGAACGCGGTGAGTTGCGAGCTGACTGTGCTAATGAACAACCTTTGCCTGTACCAGTGCCCCTACGAATATTATCACCACGATGGGCTGGGGCATGCCAGTCAGAATTATAACCCGCTCAGGGGGCATTACGTAGACTATTGCGTACTTCGTTGCACTTTGGACAGGCTTCGTGATATTTCTCAAATCATCAAATGCCGCTGGGCAAGGCCCGAGGATATTCACCTTTACGAAGAAATAGGTATGGATATGTTCAAGATCAGTGGCAGATCGATGCCCACTGAACGAATTTTGCGTGCTGCCACAGCATATTCGTCACGTCAATATCAAGGTAATCTATACGATATTATGAACGTCATCACTCCGAAGACTGGATTTGTGAACTCCGGTCTGCTTGGTGAACAAAGCAATGTTGTGACATCGCCACCTAGATTCTACATCGATAACCAAGCTCTAGAAGGTTTTACGGATTTCTTCAAGAAGCAAAGCTGTCCATCTGGGTGTAGCAATTGCGGTTATTGTCAACGAATAGCCGATAGAGTTATAGAATTCGATAGTGACGAAGTTGACGAATACATAGCCGCGCTCACTGCATCTTTGGAGAAGCTAAGCAGTAGCAGAGTCTTCAAAGTCAAGGCAGGAGTCAAAAAGAGCCTGCCTTAACAGGCATAGCGATCCGAATCTCTCAAAATAAGTCCGTCCTAGGGAAATGCCTTTCCCATTGTGGAATTGTGAGCCAGCACTTATGAAAGGCTCTACCAGAAACCGTTTTGCTTTCCAAGGATAGCTCGTGTCTATCCAATTACAGCCTCGGTGTTTCTTGAGTCGAAGGAAGACAATATGAGCGGATGACTTGGGCCGACATATTACAGGGTTTTCATCAATTCGAGTGTCGATAGGTGATATCCTGCATTTCCTGATTTCGCAGTTCTGTTTTGAGCACGCTATTTCACCAGTTGACAGCCTCATTGCCTTGTGTTAAATTACTAAGTTGGCGTCTACTAGAAGGTAAAGACTTTATTCAATAGAGTTGTAAAAGCCGGCTGGGTGAAGCCGAGCAAGGTTTTCTTAGAGTAGACCGGCGTGTAACCAGGCGGCTTTTTGATTGTCTGAAATAGAGGAGTAAAACAATGCCTACAGTAAGTCAGCTTATTCGTAAAGGGCGGCAGAAGCTGGGAAAGAAAAGCAAAGTCCCAGCGCTGCATTACACCCGAAATACGATGAAAGGGAGAATCAGATGGCTCGAGGGGGCGCCACAAAAGAGAGGTGTCTGTATCCAGGTCAAGACGGTTACACCTAAGAAGCCCAACTCGGCATTGCGCAAAGTTGCCCGTGTCAGGCTGACCAACGGTATGGAAGTGACTGCGTATATCCCAGGGGAAGGACACAATTTGCAGGAACACTCGGTAGTTTTGATTCGTGGTGGTCGGGTTAAGGACGTTCCTGGAATTCGCTACCATATTATACGTGGTACCTTGGATACTGAAGGAGTAGCCAATCGCAAGCAGGGTCGCAGTAGATATGGGGCCAAGGCACCAAAATAGTAAGGATGTCAAATGCCAAGAGGAACTAGAAGAGTAGTAAAAAGGATACCGCCAC
>CAYFSE010000152.1:0-3571 GCA_964345725.1 uncultured Dehalococcoidales bacterium | reverse complement strand
AGGATAATACCCGCACGTAAGCAGCCAAAGTAAACACCTACCCATTCCGGCATATTGGGGGCCCATAGGAGTACTCGATCCCCAGGCTGGAGACCTTTGCCTTTTAGATGGTTTGCCATCCGTTCGCTGAATTCCCAGAGGTACTGGTAGCTCCAGCGCTCAGTTCGGTAACCGCGTTTCATCATCAAAGCAGTCTTGGAGCCAAACTGGGAGGCCGCATCCTGAAGAAACTGACATAAAGTTGTCATTTCTGGCTCCTCCTTCGACTAGGGAAGTGTCGGGGCTACACTGGCGTGGCCTTAAAATATAGTACGCCTCGTATTATCGCGAAAGGTTTTATTGACTTCATCGAAGGAACCCACGGGGTATAACCACATAAAGGCTGACTCACACAAGAATAAGCTTTATTATAGTCATTTTTTGGTATTTGTCAATACTGACCAAAGGAGGCTTCAATGTATGTTTGTTGCAGGGGAGCAACCAACATAGGAGCCGCACCTTTTCCCGCCTTCACCACCGAAACCGTTGGAGTTGTACCACTATTACCACTCCGGGCAGCACCGGGCTCCCACTATTTTTAGGTGATGGAAGCTAGGCTCTTGGCAAAGTCGAGGATAGTCTGGCGGGGGTTGTGCTTCAAAGGTAGACCGTGCCCGAAACAAACCATGTCAAACTCCAGGGTTCCCAGTCTTCTTATTGAATTTATTTCTTGGGCCAGGTTAACCGTGAATGCTTTGGAAGGCAGGCTCAGACCGTAGGTATTGGAGAGAACATCGCCCACCATGACCAGACCTTCGCCGGGTAGATACAGGCTGATGCTACCCGGAGTGTGTCCGGGCGTATGCAGAATCTTGACTCCCTCGGATATGGGAAGCTCATAACCGTCGTCAACCATTACGTCGACGGCTACCGGTGTGGTAGCCCACAGACCTTGCAAAGGAGCCAGAGACTTACCGAGCCATTCCGGTCTGGTCGGCCCGGGCTGTAGCCGACGGCCATCAATGTACGGAGCATCGGCAGCATGAGCAAAGACGGTGGCACTGGTGACTTCCTTCAGTGCTGCCAAGCTGCCGGTGTGGTCGGCATGGTGATGGGTGATTATGATATTGTCGATGTCAGCCGGCGAATAACCGATTCGCTGCACTTCTTTAAGTATGTGTACGGAGCGTCCTTTGAATCCTGTGTCAACGAGTGTTAGATTCCGGTTCACGATGAGAAAAACATTCGCTCCCCAGATTCCCATGCCACGCAGGCGGCCAAACTGGTATACACGTGGCGTTAGTAACATCGGTAAGACCTCCCTAAGAGACACTTTAGATAGACCAGCAGCCCTTGTCAAGGCTATTTGGGGTGGTGAGCGGGTTGGGCATCATATTGCACCTTGGCTCGCTAGCTATCAATGTGTTGAACAGGGCCAAACGTAACAAACCGTCATTTTGTTATGTAAGAACAGGTGGTAAAATTATTTGAGGCAGGTCAGCACATTTAGCATGGATTATGAGCTATATCATGATGAGTCGAAAGTAGATGGCTTCTGGCACGCCATGCTACTTGTTCCGATAGAAAAGAAGCAAGTGCTATTTCAACTCTTATCCCAAGCTAGGCAAAACACACATCACATGAAGCCGCTAGGTATCAAGAAAGTTAGGAAATACGGTTGTATCTATAGTTGCTCTGATTGTTGGGTTCAAAGCGGGGTAGCAGCTTTAATGTCACGAATTAAAAACCAATCTTACCCAATATTCCTGGGCAGCATTATTGGAGGCCAGAAATATTACTCTCAGTTTAAAGAAGTCATTGGTGCCAAATTCATTCTTTTGAAATACCTCGACAATCTTGAAGAGATGACAGGTCATTTAGATTATGGAAGTAAAGTCGAAACTACTTTTAGGATAGGTTTAAAGGGCGGTCTTCATCTGCTTGGCAGTCAATCCGAAAGAATTCATATTATAAGAATGCATTTTGATGGGCATAAGCACTATCATAGACGCTTAAGTTATGATCGGATTATAAAGAAGCTGCAAGGAGGACTGCGTGACTATTGCTCAATCTTGACAGCACCTAACGTAATTGATGACAGGTCTAGCAACCATGAGAAACCTGAATGTCAAGAGTATGACGATTGTCAAATGTTACAACTTACAGATCTTCTGTTAGGCTGCTTCAGAATAGTCCTCACTCCTGTAACCAAAACAAAAAAAATCCATAGGAACTTAGCACAGCCTGTGAGAGAAGTAGTTGATCGTTATCAGCAAGGCTCTGCTCGGATGTGGAATAGCAGATGGCGAAATAGCTTCTGTATGAGTCAATGCTATTTAGAATCTGGCTCTTGGAAATACGGAGAAATTGAATTCATATAAGCACGGGAAGGACAACAGTTGTCCAGAGGTTAAATGATAATTTTGGCGATCGCTAGCTATATCAGTTCAAGACCTTTCTAACCCTCGTTGTAAACCGACTGCTAGGTTCCGCAGTGCCAAAACAAATAACTCTCTACGAAATCGCTGCCTATTCATTGAGACTGTTATTGCACAAAAAGCCAGAAGGTGTAGTCAGGCTCGTCAATTATGCCAAGCTTGCACCCGCCCACGCACAATATATCTACGGCTGGCATATGGGAACAGCGAAACCTCTAACTCAGATAGAAGCTACGATTCACGACTCCGTTTCTGAGCGGAGGTTGGTGCCGACAGCAGCAACTCACACAGTGCGTGGCAATATTTACAGCGACCCCCATGCCCGATGATGATCCAGTGATGCGCACTCGTGGGTGACTTCTGGCAGTACCATGGTTTCTCCTTGTTGGGGTTGGGAGCGAAGCGGCCGTCCTCGCTCCTGTATCTAGTGCCACCATGCCTCCCAAGGGTCGCGTCAAAAACTTTCTTCATCACCGGGTTCCCTTCTCGGACTCAAGCCCCTTAACTCACCAGTAGTAATGACAATAAGATATTTATACCTAGCCCAATTGTGCACCTGCGCAGCAAGCGACCAATCCTGCAGCCACAAGGACAGATATGCAGAATGTAGTTACGACTATTGAGACGGCGAATATTATCTATGTAGGCTGAGCAAGCCTTACCTTAATTGCTTGTGGACGACCGTCACGGCCTTGACCCATCTCATATTCCACTTCCTGACCTTCTCTTAAACTGTCGAATTCCATTCCTTCAATCTCGTTACGATGGAAGAAAAGGTCTGTACCCTCTGCTGTTCCAATGAAGCCAAAACCTCGGTCCATAATCCGTTTTATTGTGCCCTTTGGCATAGGACACCTCCCTTTAAATGTGCTAGCTGGGATTTAACATTATTATATCACAAGTCATTGTCTTGGATCGCCCGTTTTCCCAGAGCATTTGTTCTAGGAGTTGCGAGGGGTGGGGAGTAACTACTCGCTATTCAAGAGAACCCAGATTCCCGTTTCGCGACGTGGGAGGAGTATCCGGCCGGTCCCTTTGCCCATCCTTGCGCTTGATGCGGGGTAGATTTCGAGCTCCCCAATTCCCTGAATCGGGCCATTGCAGGGCCGGCAGGCTATCTCTCCCGCGGGGCAGTCCTAACTCCCCATAGGATG
>CAYFSE010000151.1:0-2698 GCA_964345725.1 uncultured Dehalococcoidales bacterium | reverse complement strand
TGCGTAAGCAGCACTCTCAATGAATCTTCCAGACATATTGTCTAGTGCACCCTGCTTCAACTCCAGTACCTGCAGGGCAACCGCAAATTTGTCGTCGGCAGTCTTGACTTCGTATTTCTCACCGCATCTAAAACCGAACCGGCTGTAGTATCTCGGGTCTCCATAGATGCAAATGGCCGGAAAACCCATGTCCCGTGCAAGGTTAGTTGTGTGAGCAATCAGAGCGCTACCGATGCCCTGTTTCTGAAACGCAGGTAGTACGCTAACGGGTCCGAAGCCTATGACTTCTTTGTCCCCGCCCTTCTCGCATTTAATAGTCCCCCGGCTGTAGGCAATCTGCCCCACAATCTGCCCTTCCCTTTCAGCCACAAAGTCAAGTTCAGGAACGAAATCGTTACTTTTCCTGAGATTGTGTAGAACAAAATGCTCGTTGCACCCCGGGACGTAGAGATTCCAAAATGCTCCGCGTACCAGTTCCTCAACAGTTCTGTAATCTTCTTGCTGTTCGTTTCTGATGGTTAAATGGATGTCAGACATCTCAACAGTATGGTCCTTTCCCAGATTCTAACACAGGCAAGCCCGATATCTGCGCGGCTGTATGATACAATCTACCCATAGACGCAGCAAACAAGCTGGAGGGAGGCCAAAGTGAACAACGTTGAAGTCCTAAAAGATCTGATTTCCATTGACACTACTGTACCGCCGGGTTTGAACTACGATAAGGCAATCGGCTATCTTGAGCCTTTGTTCAAAGACCAAGGCTTCGACACGAAAAGCCTCATAATCCCTGCGGAGCATGCAGAAGGAAGAGAAGGAAGGGTAAATCTTGTCTGTCACCGCCGTGAGAAAGGTAAGCCACGCTTGATTCTCTATGGCCATATCGATGTCGTGCCAGCCGAAGGTTGGGACGCCTTCAAACCTAGAGTCGAAGACGGGAAGGTATATGGTCGGGGCGCTGCCGACATGAAGGGGAGTATTGTCGCGCTACTTTCGGCTATGGAATCCGTAAAGGGAAAGCGCCTTGACTTTGACGTTTCAGTGATGGTTACCACCGACGAAGAGTCGAGCCAGGCCAGCCAGATCCAGTACCTGAGGCAATATCTGGAGCCCGTTGCGGGCGCCTACTTCCTCAACCTTGATTCCAGCTTTGGATTTGTTTCCATAGCTGGACTCGGCGCACTGCACGTTGATATCAAAGTCACCGGCAAATCCGTACATTCTGGACTATCTCATCTCGGGGAGAACGCCATCGAAAAGGCCAGCCCCTTGATTCAGGCACTGCTGGACCTGAAACACAAAGTAGAACAGAGAAAGTCTAGTGTACCCACTCACCCTGATACCGAGCTCAGCCGGATGGAAGGCAGGTTGAATATCAATATGATAAAGGGAGGCATCAAAGTCAATATTGTGCCTGATGAGTGTGTCATATCCGTAGACCGGAGGTTAATTCCCGAAGAGAACCTGGAGGATGCCAGAAAAGAGTTGCTGGATACGCTTGCCTCTGTTCCAGGTGTTACGTGGCAGCTTGAGCGTGTTCATGGCATCCCAACTGTGCCTCCCGCTGATGACCCTGTCGTAGACATTCTGGCAAGTATTATGTGCGACGCTAGCGGTCAAGCCAACAAGTTTGGCGAGATGGGCTCGGGGGACTTATCCCATGTTGTTGCAGCCTGGGGATGCAAAGCTTTCGGCCTCGGGGTGATACGCCCAGAGTGCAACATACACGGCAAGGAAGAATTTGTCTATCTGCAGGACATCGAAGATGTGGCTAAAATCCTCGCCCGCTTTGTTTCACCTCAGGGTTGAGTGTGTAGGATTAACGCCAGTGGCTCAGCCCGTACTAAGGAATACCCCATGAGTGCTCTGGTCATCCGATTACCCTAGTCTATGTCATAGGTGACAGCATTTGTAGGTGCTAGCTTGGAGGGTGTACAATGCCACGAAATGGATAGCTCTCATCTTGGAGGTAAGGAGAATGGCAGAGACCGTATGTGTTGAATTGGATAGACAGGTAGCTAAAGTGTTGTTAAACCGGCCAGAGACATTCAACGCCTTTGACCTTGATATGGTCGAATTATTTGCGGGCCGGCTTACCACCCTTGCGGTGGACAATTCCGTGCGTGGAATAGTGATCTCCGGTGCTGGAAAGGGTTTCTGTGCGGGGGGTGATTTGAGGTGGGCCCATAGCTTTCCACGTGGCCCTTCGCCAGCTTTTCATACATTGGCAGCCCGCTTTCACCAGGCAATCCTCGAGATTCGACGGATGAGTAAACCAGTGATCGCGGCGGTTAATGGGATAGCAGCCGGCGGTGGGTTTTCGCTGGCGTTAGCGTGCGATTTTCGCGTTATGGACAAGTCTGCCGTTCTACGCCAGGCATATACTTCAAATGGGCTGTGTATTGATGGAGGCGGCACCTTCACGCTGCCCAGGCTTGTGGGTCTGGCTCGGGCGCTAGAGATTATTGCCTTTGACAGGCCCATTTCCTCAGAACAGGCACTGGCTTGGGGCCTCACGACGAGGGTTGTAGAGGACGGGCGTTCGGTGGAAGAGGGCACGCAGATGGCCCATGAATTGGCAAGTGGTTCAATTAACTCCTTCCAGTGGTCGAAGCAACTCCTTACAGATTCCTTCAATACGGCCTTCGAGGCCCAAATTGAGCGAGAGCGGGCAGGTCTCTGCAGTTGTGCGGCTCACCCT
>CAYFSE010000150.1:0-4623 GCA_964345725.1 uncultured Dehalococcoidales bacterium | reverse complement strand
GGACTGTGTCTCTGGTCCCAAGCGGGAGTCACATTAGGACTCGCAATGGTAATTTATTCCGAATTTCCAGTTTTGGGAGCCACCGGGCAAGAATTGGCGGAATTAATCATCAGCGTCATAGCAGTATCCACCCTCATCGTGCAAATCATTGGCCCATCTGGTGTGAAATTGGCAATAAAACGCGCAGGTGAAATTGGTCAAGATCCCACTAGGCCCTTACACCCACCACACCGTCCCATACGACGTCATGAAATCGTAATCCCTGGAGATCTTCCTAAAGATGAGATTCCTAAGGATGAGTCCAAGACTAAGCGATAATCTGAGCGATGCCACATGCAGTCAATCTTTGAACTAGACGGAGTGGCTGTTATAGACCCCTATGTGCAGTAGTTGTGTGCACAGTATCATACTGCGAAGGTACACCCAGACGATCCCGAATTACAGCTCTTGTTAGAAGCGGATGTCCGGATTTCACGCTTTACGCGGCTCCTTCCCCTTTTCACATGTCGTTGTAAGCTGATTCCGATCAATACGCAACAACTCACTCATCAGCTAAAAGAGGCTACTCATTACTTGCTCTATACCTCTATTTGATGATCTACCAGTCGATGATGCTCAATCAGTTAACCACGTCCAAAGCATATCCGACAGAGAAGCTTCGGAATCAATTGCTTAGTGTCGCCAATTGGGGACTGTTCCTGTTGCGGACTCGCGCCTTGGTTTCCCCCCCTGCTTCGACAGCCCTCGTGGGCCAGTCGAGTGGACCTTCCAGTCCTCTCGGGGGGGGACGATCCGTCGTGGGATGAATAATTCTTATTCGCTTCGTGGTGAGAGCCATACGACATATCATCCCCTCGGTAATGGCTGTTGGTCAGGTCTCAGATTGGTGTCCTTGTGTAGTCAGGCTTTTAGGAAGTCTATACGTTCTCTCAATAACTCTCAGACAGAAGATAACTGTCCATATGATGATCAGGAGGATTATTGAGGACAAAATGTTCGCAGTCTTGTAGAGGTAGGTGATTGTCACGAAGAGAGATGAGTGGGCAAACATCGCGGCTAACAGATTCCGTTTGGAGAGGTTGAATAAAGAATCGATAGTGAAAGAGTGCCCCAGCATCAATAGGTATCCTAGGACAGTTGGATACTCCCCAAAAGCGATATTCGACATCTGATGCCACAACCACCAGTAGGATCCTATAACAAAGCTACCCAGTTCCCTACCTAGCTTTTCTTGTAGTTTCGGTAATGCAAATCCTCGCCAGCCTGGTTCCTCAAATAGGGAACTTGTGATGAGATTAGCAACAAAAGTAATGGGAATCACTGGTATCAGAATTAGACCCAGTTCAGCAGGACCTGGTTCAAGAAGTGTGAATTGATCCTCAAACCCTAAGATGTAGTTCAAAATATTCCCCAGAGTTGTAAGAACAGGGAGGATAAAGACCGCAGCAAGTAACCATGGGATATTGGTTCTCCAATTGTGTACGGAGGCAATTATCCGGTTAAGGTCAACCTTATGGTTTGACCATTTCTGAAGAATCCACAGGGTGAGAATGGGAGAGATCCCACCCAGACTCGATGGAACAATTCGTAGCTCCGCCGGCCAAAGACCTAGGGCCATTGGAATCCACCAAATCCAGGTTAGGGAGATTGTCAACACAAAAAACAGAACCAATGAATTCTTTGAACCAAACTTCTTCATCTTATTCACCTCAAGGAGCTTCCCACCTCACCTCGTTTAACCGATCTAATTCATGCTCCCATTACGGGAGCCAGAAACTACAAGGCTTCCACACTCCGGGCAGATTCGGTCTTGTTTCTCTAGTTTTGTCCCACAATACCTACAGTCTGCTTCATCCGACATTTCCATCGCTTGTTCAACAGGTAAACTAGCGATTTCTTCACAGTGTGACGCGCCTATTGTCTTCATTCAAATCATCCCTCCAATTTGAATTCTTTTCAGTACCTCTGGGTTCATTTCTAATTAACTTACCAAAGACTCAGCGCAATCAAAGGACGCGATCCGCATAAGGCAACTTCCGGATCAGGGTACTGAGTGTAAAACACAAAGGAATAGCTACCAGCCCCACTACAACAAACTTTAGCAATGGATAAAGTGTAACATCAATCATCGCATACACAATGGCGATAATCACCACTTCATGAATGATGTAGGCAGTATATGCATTTCGCGAGAGGTAACTGGTCACTCTTCTCGGGCGATTTCCATAGCGTTGGAAGGCGTAGATCAAACCAATACACATAGCAAGACCAAGAAAAGACTCCCAGAGAGCGTAAACAAGGGCTTGCCAGTGTAGGCCGCCGCGAAAAGGATCGAGGCCCTGTTCCAAAACGCCACCACCCAGTATAATGGGCCAGAACAAAAGAATCAAGACAAAAGCAATTCTTAGCCAGAGGCGGCCAGTCCTCTTGGGCAGGTTCCGCAGCCAATCGTGCCGGTAGGCAATCAGCCCGACAATGAACAAAGCAACATACTGGGCGAAGAAAGGGAACTGCAGGTTCAACGGTATAAAGTTCCAACCCACAGGCAGCCACAGTCGGATCAGAAAGGCAGCCGCTCCTAGCAGTAACGCAAAGAAGACGATAGATCTGTTGCGGGGAAAGTCGATCTGTGCGGTTGGTTCTACCGGGTGACGCGGTGCAAGGATCCGCCACAGTACGTACACCGCCGAGAAGATAAGCAACGTCTCGATGAACCACAGCGGTCCGCTGCCAAATATTGCCTCATTCTTGAAGTAGTTGGCTGTGAGGAAGTCCCAAAAAGGAGGGCGCCTAGCTGGAAACCTGACCGGATCCAGATACGCCAATAGCGGACGGATAATCCAGCTATAAAGCGCAAGCGGAATGCCCAGACGGATCACACGATCCTTCAGGAAGCGGCCTGCCCCTTTGCGATCATAGGAGCCTGGCACAAAGTAGGCCGAGATGAGCAGGAACAAGCCCATGAAGTAAGCCTGGGTGACCGTAAGGAACCAGGCGCCGATAGCACTAGTGAAGAGATCCTCCTGGCCCTCCATATAATACCATGATCCCGTTCCGGCATAGGTAATCATCAGATGGAACAGAATCACTAGGATGGTTAGAAAGATCCGGATATTGTCAACGAAAATCAAGCGACTGGTTGTTATGGTAGATGTAGCTTGTCTTGAATCTAGGTTTGTATTTTCCATTGCTAGAGCCCTCCTATTGGAATTGGCCAATTGGATTGTTTAAATCCGCTAAATGTGTTTGCGATGAGCCTACGAACACTTTTTGCCGAGATTTTTTGACTACCTAGTCACAATAATAAATATCTTTCCTTTAGTCACTGTAGGAGAACAATTGACTCAATATAAGGCAACACAGCTAGTGAGGCTAAGATAGGATGCTAACAAAAACAATACAGAACTATTCCCTCTTCTAAAATCGTCTCCACATAATAAGATTCATGATCTCTTTTAAAACTTATTATTTATTGAAAAAAAGGTATATAATCATGACAAATCTTTCGATATACTTATAAAGCATTATGAAATGATTTGCAGATCCTAATTTGGTGAGATCATGGCATCCCAAAAAGGTCGAAAAATTGGTATACTAACGACCTTCATGCTTTTTCCAGTGGTCATGAACTATTTCTCACCTATTCTCATAATTGAGTCCGCAACGCATGGAATCATAAATGGGAGTTTTGTGGTGTTTGCGGTTTTGTTCCTTTCCTCATTACTTATTGGGCGATTTTGGTGTGGGTGGCTCTGTCCCATAGCCGGGTTATCTGAGAAAAGAAGCATCAGCTGCAACTTAAATTAGGACACAGACTAGAGGATGAACAATGAATCAAATCGATGGAAAAATTTGCTTGGTCACAGGTGCGACCTCAGGTATAGGTAAAGCTACGGCATTAGAACTGGCAAGAATGGGGGCAATTGTCATAATCGTTGGGCGCAATGAAGAAAGAGGGAAACTTGTTCAACGTGATCTTCAAGACACCAGTGGTAATCCCTCGGTCGACTTCCTTCTGGCCGATCTCTCTTCGCAACAGTCTGTTAGATCCCTTGCTCAAACCTTCAAAAGCCAATATTCCCAGTTACATGTCCTAATCAACAATGCTGGGACCTTCCTTACAAAAAGGCAAGTGACTGAAGACGGTTTAGAGATGACTCTCGCTGTCAACTACTTATCCCGATTCTTGCTGACGCATTTATTAGTGGATGTCTTAAAACAGAGTGCTCCGGCTCGAATCATTAATGTCGCTGGGGCGTACCATACCAAAGGCGAGATTAACTTTGAGGATATTAATTTAGAGCAGAATTATAGCGGTTCGCGCGCAAATAATCAAGCCAAGTTAGCAGATGTCTTATTTACGTATGCACTGGCACAAAGATTAGCAGGCACAAAGGTGACGGTAAACTGCCTTCATCCAGGTGCAGTGAGAACTGGATCGATTTATAAAGATCCTGATGTTTCGTTTTCAAAGAAACTTATGTATAAACTCTTTAGCCCTTTCTTTAAACCTCCAGAGAAAGGGGCAGAAACCTCTATCTATTTAGCTTCCTCCCCAGAGGTTGATGGGATTACGGGCAAATATTTTGTGAATAAAAAGGCCGTGAAGAGTGCTCCCATGAC
>CAYFSE010000149.1:0-11526 GCA_964345725.1 uncultured Dehalococcoidales bacterium | reverse complement strand
CGTCGTCCTTTTGCTGACCTGGATTGGCTGGGCATCAAAGTAATCAGGCCCCAGGATATGCCTCTGCAGGTGGCGAACGGCAATTTCGACTTGGCTATAACCGGTGAGGATTGGCTGCGGGAACACCTCTGTCGCTTCCCCTCGAGCCCGGTGAAGAGATTATTTGCTCTCGGCTTTGGCACCGTCAAGGTCGTCGCTGCCGTGAGCCAGGGCATGCCCGTGAATAGCATTGATGAATTGAGGTCATTTGTTCACAGCGGCAACGTTGCCCCTCTGAAAGTAGCCTCGGAATACATAAATATTGCCGACAGGTACATGAGAGACAATCGCATTACCCCTTACAAGCTGATCCCAACTTGGGGGGCAAGTGAGGCTTTTCTACCCGAGGACGCCGATATGCTTATTGATAATACTCAAACAGGGAAGACCTTGGAACAGCACAAATTGAGGATTCTCGATGTGCTCTTTCAATCCTCGGCTTGCCTGATTGCCAACAAAGATAATCTGGCATCTTCCAACAAGAAAGAGAGAATCAGGTTTCTGACGCAGAAATTACGAGCGGCGCTAGACTAAACAAGAAATCAAAATGTAAGAGGCAGAAATACAGGGCAAAGATGGGGAATCTACATCTCGGTTCTTGGTTTTGGTAGATATGAAAACGGTCAAAGGTTTCAACAGAGCAAGACAGTTGCTGGCCAGGGAGAACTTCTGGGAACCATTCACCACCTCACAAGGGCTATCACCGCAAACAAAGCAAGTCTTTCTTTCAGTCCAAAAAGCGGTTGACCGTATTATCGGCGATGTTCGAGATAAACGCGATGAAGCCCTCTTTGATTACACCGAAAAACTGGATGGAGTGCGACTGGACTCTCTGGAAGTAGATAAACGGGAAGTTGTCGCCGCTTACAGCATAATAAACAAGGAGGTTACCTCCGCTCTCCAGTTCGCAGCCAGAAGAATACGAGACTTCCATGCTGCCTGTACACATAAGACTGGCCTAATTCCTATGGGCAGACACGTAGAGCAACAGATTCTGCCTTTACAAAGGATTGGCCTGTATGTGCCCGGCGGCAGTGCTGCCTACCCATCTACGGTTTTGATGATGGGGATACCAGCCAGACTGGCTGGTGTTGAGGATATCATTATGGTCTCGCCACCTGGTAAGGATGGCGGGGTTCCGGCCCCAACATTGGTTGCCGCCGATATTGCCAAGGTCAACCGCATTTTCAAGGTTGGAGGTGCTCAGGCAATCGCCGCGCTGGCTCTTGGTACCGAATCAATACCGAGAGTTGATAAGATTTGCGGTCCCGGGAACATCTTCGTGACACTGGCTAAGAAGATGGTTTACGGCATAGTGGACATAGATGGGCTGGAGGGTCCCAGCGAGATAGTAATTGTCGCCGACGAGAAAGCCAACCCTTCTTTTTGCGCTGCCGATCTATTGGCTCAGGCTGAACACGACCCCCTAGCTTCGGTAATTCTGATCACCACGTCGGCCGATCTGGCTGACCACGTAAATAGGGAAATTGAGATGCAACTACGGAAACTAAAGCGGCGCTCTGCCATCAAGAAAGCTATTGATGCAGGGATGCTTGTGATCATTGACGATATGGCTCAAGCAGTGGAGTTGGTCAACCTCTTCGCTCCCGAGCACCTCTCCATTATGGCATCCAACGGTTCAGCTTTGGTCCGCAAGATTCACAATGCTGGCTGTATCTTCGTAGGCCAGAATTCACCTATCGTCCTCGGCGATTATGTTGCTGGCCCCAGCCATGTCTTGCCAACCGGAGGCAGTGCTCGTTTCGGTTCTCCTCTGGGCGTTACGGACTTCTTGAAGGTGACCAATGTCATCGCTTTGGATAAGCCCGCCATGCGAAAACTGAGCGAGCCTGCTGTGAAAATAGCCAAAGCTGAAGGGCTTGATGCCCACGCCCAGGCTATGGAGAAGAGACTAGGAGGTAAGTAGAAGATTGTGTTGCGAAAGGTAGAGATGAAGGGCAAAAATTAGTAGATTCTTGGTTTGTCATTCTTGTCTTTAGACTTTTGATTTAGGTTGAGATGGACGTAAAGAAGCTTATCAGGCCTGAGCTCGTGACCATGAAGAGCTACACCCCTATTGAGCCGACGGAGGTCTTGAGCCGGCGAGCCGAGTTGCCTGCGGGCAAAATAGTAAAGCTCGATGGCAACGAGAATCCCTATGGCTGCTCTCCCAAGGTGTACCAGGCCCTGGCTACCTGTTCTTGCTATCATAATTACCCCGACCCAGAGCAGAGGGAGCTACGGGGGGCTTTAGAGAAGTACACCGGTTTGGAACGCCAGCACATCGTCTGCGGCATGGGCAGCGATGACCTTATTGACCTTGTTCTCAGGCTTTTTCTGGAGCCCGGGGACGGGGTTATCAATTGTCCGCCGACATTCGGCATGTATCCGTTTAGCACCGATGTCTGTGGAGGGCGGCTGGTTGAAGTGTCCCGCACCGAAGATTTTGCCCTCGATATGGTCGGTATAAAGAAGGCTTTGACCAAGAGAACAAAGGTCATCTTTGTCGCGTCGCCCAATAACCCCACTGGCAATACGGCCACCCAGAAGGGAATTATGGAGCTTGTTGATACGGGGAAGGTTGTTGTCCTGGACGAAGCCTATTTTGAGTTCAGTAATAGTGGGACGGTGGCCGACCTAGTGCCCGCTCATCCTAACTTGATAGTCTTACGCACCTTCAGCAAGTGGGCCGGGTTGGCCGGCCTAAGGATAGGCTACGGCTTTTTCCCCGTGAACATTGCCGAGTATCTGATGAAGATTAAGCAGCCCTATAATGCTAATGCCGCCGCCCAGGCTGCGGCACTGGCTTCTCTGGCTGACATAGAATATCTTCGTGCTAATGTTGCCAAGATAGTTAAGGAACGGGAGCGGCTATTCGGCAAGCTAGAGTTACTCGGTTGGCTGAAACCTTACCCTTCCCAGGGTAATTTTGTCCTCTGTTCTCTACCGAAGGGGCAAACCCAAAAGATCTGGCAACAACTGCGGAAGAAAGGCATCTTTGTTCGCTATTTTGAGGCTCCTAGACTAGAAGATTGCTTGCGAATCAGTGTGGGCAGACCTGAAGACACAGATGCTTTGGTTGACACACTCAAAACCTTGCCTACCATTGCGAGCGAAGCGAAGCAATCTCAATCAGCTCCTTCTCCCTTGACTGGAGAAGGTTAGGGTGAGGATCGAATAAAACATTGGAGGTCAAACATGGCTGAAAGAAAAGCGAAAGTCGTTCGTGAGACTGCCGAGACGACCGTAGCAATGGATCTCAACATTGACGGCAGCGGACAATTTCAGATCACCACGGGGATAAGGATGTTCGACCACCTCCTTAGCCAACTGGCTCAGCACGGAGTATTTGACATAACAATCTCAGCCTCGGGCCCCGACCAACACCATGTAGTTGAAGATACAGCTATTTCGCTGGGCAAGGCTTTTAGCCAGGCATTGGGAAAGAAGCAGGGCATTGTGCGCATGGCGCATGCTATCGTGCCTATGGATGAAACTCTGGCAGCGGTAGCCCTGGATATCGGGGGCAGAGTCTACAGCACAGTCGAGGCAGACTTCGACGAAGCCAACATAGGCGACCTGAACGCTGATTTGGTCCGCCACTTCCTGGTGTCTCTTGCCTCGGAAGCTAAGATTAACCTCCACGCCAAGGTGCTCAGCGGCATCAACGACCACCACAAAGCCGAAGCCCTGTTCAAAGCCCTGGCACGCACTTTGGATTCCGCCACCCGCATCGACGACCGCATCCTGGGCCGCGTTCCCAGCACCAAAGAGGTTATCGAGGGGTAGAGGGATATCTGATTCAGTTCCAGGCTCCTTAAGGGGTGCAACAGTCTATCCTAATTAATAAAATGTTGACTTTTCTTGATGGACTGTGTAAAATATTTGCAGATCGCTATATCATAACCGAGTTAGACTATGGGGTGACGGGCCAGATGGCTACGACTCAGGTGGTGAAGAGACTTGTTTATGAGTAAGAGTCGGCTGCCGACCTGGGATGGGCAGGGGCTTTTGTCAGTGTGGAAAGTCACCGAGAGCGACGATACTCGCCGTTTCGACCAGGCGTGGCTGAGAAAGACTACAGATATTGGGGAGGGTAGGAGAGGGAATCTGGGCTGAAATAGGGAGAGACCTGTTGCCGCAGGTCTCTTCTTTGATTTTACGGATGGTCGGTTGGCCATGAATGTATTCATGCTGTTGCTCAGACTGTGGCGCCGGCAAATGACGGGAAGGCGGTTGGCGGTGGGTGACCGAATAGAGCGATTAGCTTACCCATGGTTTCTCTTCTGTAGAGGGGAAGACGGGCTTGGTTATGAGTAGGGAGCGACACCCAATTGCTTGTCGGGTGGAGCGCAAGAACAGATGAAACGGAGGCTGTTCAAAATGTAGTTGCCCAATGTGTTGGGCAATCGGACTTGGTGAATCAGGCAACTGCAAGAATGCGGAGGTGAAGTATGAAGACAATACTAAGTTCAAGGAAACACCATTACGCGAAAAGAGTTAGCATCTTTTTGATTATGTTAGCCTTACTTGCAGGGACGATGAGCTGTGACGACGTCGGTCTTTACGATCTCTCCATCTCCAGCACGGAAGGAGGGTCGGTAACCGCACCTGGCGAGGAGACTTTTACCTATAACAGGACAACAGCGGTCAATTTGGTGGCTGAACCTGATCATGGCTACCAGTTTATAAAGTGGACTGGCGATGTGGGCACCGTCAATGATGTCAACGCTGCCTCAACCAACATCACCATGAACGCCACCTACTCAGTCAGCGCAATCTTTGCCAAGGAAATACGAGATTGGCATGGTTTGAATGCCACCAGAGGCAACCTGGGTGGAAGTTACGTTCTAATGAACGACCTCGATTCTACCACTGCCGGTTACGAGCAGCTGGCGAGTCCGACAGCCAATGAAGGACACGGCTGGCAGCCAGTCGGCACCGAGGCCCAACCGTTTACCGGGGGTTTCTACGGTTGGGGTCACGAGATAAGGGACCTCTTCATCGACCGCCCCGATGGGAAGGATGTGGGGCTTTTCGGTTTTGTTGGTCAGGGCGGAGACATCGAGGATGTTGGGCTGGTGAACCCCACTGTTACCGCGGATGAGTGTGTGGGCGGTCTGGTGGGAAGGAACTGGGAAGGCGTTGTCAGCAAGTCTTACTCGACCGGGCCCACGGGCAGTGTGAACGGTTACATCCGTGTGGGCGGTCTGGTGGGATGGAATCGGCACATCGTGAGCAAGTCCTATTCCACTGTTGGCGTGGGCGACGCCCGGAGTGTTGGCGGTCTCGTGGGATATAATACGGGCATTGTGAGCAACTCCTACTCCAGCGGCAGCGTGGAGGGCTTTCAGTATATTGGTGGTCTGATTGGGACTAACCACTTTGGGGGCGCTGTGAGCGACTGCTACTCCAGCACTACGGTGACATGCGAAGTGCCACCAGAAGGCGGTCTGGTGGGCGTTAATTACGGATTTGCGGGATGTGTGGGGGGAGTGAGAGACTCCTTCTGGGATACCCAAACCAGCGGACAAAGCCAGTCGGCTGGCGGGACAGGCAGGATCACCGCTGAAATGAAGGACATGGACACCTTCTCAGGTGCAGGTTGGAACATAACCGCAGTCGTCAATCCTGACACGTGCAGCCCTGACTGCATATGGAATATCGTTGACGGCCAGACCTATCCCTTTTTGAGCTGGGAGCCTGTTTCTTAGCACAAGTAGAGGCCAAATGGTTGGGTCAAAACCATCGTATATCTGAGCGTGGAATTGCACATAGGCTCTGAACGTTACTCAGTGTCACCGTGAAGGGGAGTGCGCAAGCTGAACTTTCTGGCAACCCAGGTATAATTCCAGCCGTCCGCATCAATCCCTTGGCTATTTTGTCCCTATAAAATATGTTGAGCGCCGATTTGCTAACACGCCTTTATAGGTGTCTCCCGTGTCGTCAGCCATCACAGTGAGAAATCTTGCCCGACTTCCAGAGGCTTGGACTCATTAGCACAGGGTCTAGAACCAACATCCGCCGTATGCCAAATCGCTCATCAGGCTATTCAGAAAGATATCCAGTGCTATCTTATGCATCATCAGCCGGCTCTCCCACGATAGGCTGGTAGGTGTCTCTGTTAAATACACCATGTCGTTGTCGTTCAAACGAAAGTAGTTGGTCATGCTGAGCCGGTTTACCAGTCTCACGAACCTCAGTGTCCACATCGGCGCATCAATCAGGCCGTCTTCCGTCTTCAGAATAATCATTCTCACATCCTGCTCAATGGGATGGCCCTGGTCCCTCACCGCCTTGATGACCTTCCGGCTGACCGATTGGCTTGGATTGCCTAACTGATACATGAAAAAGCCTGTGCCATCCTCACATTCGTGATGGTCGACCATCAGGTCATATTTCTTGCCAGTCGTGAACTCTCTTAAAATTACTGCTTCCTGAGATGTAAAAGAAGCGAAATCACGGTTAACATCCCTGCCGTCTCGATCAAAACGTGTATCATGACTCCAGCCCCACGGATTGACTACGGGGACAATGTCGAAATGTACATCCTCATATTTCTGAGGGTTTTCGGCCAGCGTCTCGATGGTTTGTACCATGCTTTCAACACCGGCCGGCTCGTCACCATGAACGCCACCAGTCAGCAGCACGTTGTATTCCGGTTCCTCCGATGGGGCGAAGGAGACCGCCCAGACTGGAGCTCTGTATTCTCCGTAGACTACGTCACCGATTGTGGTTAGAGTGAGTTGCTCAGATGTGGCAACGGCATTTGTAATGCGATCTTCGACCAAAGAGATATCTCTCACTACGGGTTGTGTTTCTGGAAAGGGCTCTCTATGTCCAGTGGCACGCAGAACGACTAGCCCGATAGCAATTACGACTATCAACAAAGTGCCTAGCACCGCAAGAACTTTGAACTTCCTGCTTCGCTTCATTTCTGGCTCACATTTCTGCGTCCCACTATCTCATCCGGGATTCCCCATGTTAACTCGTAGTGACCTGATTTCGCGATCTTTTAGCTTTGATTTGTGAGAGTATATTGTCGTTACGTCTCACTGTCAATGTATCACTAGAGCCTCCACGCTTTGTGGCTTGTTCGATTCCACGCTGACTGGAGACACTGTGGTATTATGGTCGGCCACTGGTGAATATACAATCTGAGGGAATCTTGAGAGCGATACTCCCATCAGGTATATCTCATGCTCCGTACATTGTCTGGTTCGGCAAGCCACCGAACTTCACCCGGCACAAGAGAGAGCGGAGATAGAAGATGCCTATGAACATGGAGTACTCCGGCCAACGAAAGCTAGAGTAGTTCCCTATCTCTTCGGCAGGGCTGATGGCGCAAATATCACTCTTTCGAGAGGGGAGGTAAAACGGGCTGAGGTAGAGATTGGGATCGCTCATCAAGGTTGGGAGGAGGCAGATGTAGATTGGCACCGGGGAAAAGCAAAGATAATTTGCAGGGGCATTATGGGTGTAGATCGAAGACTGGTAACAAAACACCAAAGCCCTATGCCCGGCCCCGGACTCAGTCACTGGGATTGACGGGCGCATCCTGGGCAGAGTCCCCAGCACCAAATAGGTCGTTGAGCGGTAGAGAAGCAGCTGATTCACTTGCGGGCCTCTGGACAGGCACCCCGGCTATACAACGTGGTCCATTCTGTCTAAAATAATACAGAGTCAATCTATACGGAGAGTATGAACAACGGAGGTAGGAAATGCCGGAATTAAGCTGGGCCACTGTAGTCAACTGGCTGATAGAGCATGGCATCCCCATCCTTATCATAGTCGTGGTGGGAGCCATACTGTGGTTTGCCTTGAATAAGTTTCTCCCGCCCATTGTGCGCCGTGTCGTCGCCCGGACCCGTTATGAAGAGAGCAAAGAAGCGATAGAGAAAAGGACGAAAACCCTTCTGTCCATCTTCAGGGGCATAGGACGGGTGCTCATTATCATAGTTGCCGTAATGATGGTTCTGGACGAAGTGGGCGTGGCCGTGGCCCCTGTCCTGGCTGGCTTCGGAATCGCCGGCGTAGCCGTCGGCTTCGGCGCTCAGTATTTGATAAGAGACCTCATAGCCGGCATCTTCATCATCCTGGAAAACCAATACAGGGTGGGTGATGTAGTCAGGGTTGCCGACATTGGCGGGCTGGTGGAAGACGTGACTTTGAGAAAGACTGTCCTCCGGGACCTGGATGGCATAGTCCATCATGTGCCCAATGGCGAAATTAAGACCGCCAGCAACTTTACCAGACAATTCTCCAGGGTCAATCTCAACATCTCCGTGGGCTATGGCACCGACCTCGACCATGCCATAAGCGTGATAAATCGGGTAGGCAAGGAACTCGCTGATGACGAAAACTGGCGTGAGAAGATTATCAGCCCTCCCAAGGTGGAGAGGGTTGATAATCTGGGCGACTCCGGAATAGATATTAAGATTCTCGGGGATGTTAGGCCCATACAGCAATGGGCAGTGATGGGAGAGTTGAGGCTCCGCCTCAAGAAGACCTTTGATGCCGAAGGTATAGAAATACCCTGGCCTCACACCAAAGTGTATTTTGGCAATCCTTTGCCAGACTCTGCTAAGAAGAAGGATTAGCCTGGGCGGTATTTGCGGCCTGCTGCTTAGACGGGAACCCTGCCTTATGTGATGTTGGAGAGAGTGCGAGTAAGGTAAGCTTATGAAGGGTCTCTTCAGGGTATTCATCGTGGTGCTCTTTGCATGGGCAGGAGCGGGTCTTGTTTTTTCTTGCCTAAGTCTTGAGGGGTGCTTAATCCCTGGCAATTCCGATGTCATTCCAATCTATTCCTATAGCATAGTCAATACCTATCCCCATGACCCCGACGCTTTCACCCAAGGCCTGGTTTTCGAAGATGGCGTTCTATATGAGGGAACTGGGCTTCTGGAACGCTCCACACTGCGTAGAGTGGAATTGGAGACCGGAGCTATTCTACAGATTCGTGAACTGCCAAACCAGTTCTTCGGTGAAGGCATAACCATTTATGGCAACGAGATCATCCAGCTTACCTGGCGATCCAATGTGGGGTTCGTCTATGACAAAAGCAGTTTTGAGTTACTGCGGGAGTTCAACTACTCAACCGAAGGATGGGGCATTACGCATGATGGGAAGCACCTAATCATGAGCGACGGTACGTCAATACTACATTTATTGGATCCGCAGACCTTTGAGAAAACCGGTCAACTTGAGGTATTTGACAACGACGGTCCCGTAACCAGGCTCAATGAATTGGAATACATACAAGGAGAAATCTATGCCAATGTCTGGCAAACGGACCGAATCGCAAGGATTGCACCTGATACGGGTCGAGTGGTTGGATGGGTAGAGCTGGGAGGCCTCCTGACCGCCGAAGACCGTAGTGAGCCGGTTGACGTTCTCAACGGCATTGCGTATGACACGGAGGCTGATCGCTTGTTTGTTACGGGAAAGCTGTGGCCTAAGCTCTTTGAGATTGAACTGATCTCCACAGATTAATTGACGGTTCTATCTTTCGAGCCAAACTGCTGCGGTATCAGTGTCAGCGCCACCGAATTCTTCGGGCACCGTGCCTTCGGTACGCCCAAGGCTCCAGCTCAGGAACTTTTGACAATCATGAAGAGAGTTGTAGAGAAGACTCATTGCGTTTCCCCAGGCTGCTCCTCCAGTAAGCCATTGTCTCAGTAGCAGTTTCTATCTGTCGAAAAATCCGGACACACTTGACAACGAATAGGGACCAGTTTATAATTCAGAATACCTAGTATAACGATGTACCTTTGAACCGAGAACTACCTGGAGCCTATGAATGACTTGGAAGGCGGCCGAAGGGACATGGGCCTGAGGGTAGTTTGAGCATAATGCCGGATGAAAGAGCCGTATACGGTGCGTCGCTTGGGGGACCTCGCCCGAGCCATCGTTTATCGGCGGGCATTGATGAAGCATGAGTGCTGGCCCCGCGCCAAGCTCGAAGAGTTGCAGCAGCGTCGGCTAGCCGATCTTCTTGATTGGGTGACTGAACGGTCTCCCTTTTACCGCGAGTTCTGCAGCACTCACCGGCTGGGTCCGCCCTATATTCTTGAGGACTTCCCTATCCTGGACAAGAAGACCTACACCAATAACTTCGATGAAATCGTCACTGACCCCCGCTTGCGCCTCTCGCAATTGCAGGAACACATGGCCCGCGTTTGCGGTGACGAGTATTACCTGGGCGAGTATCGTGTGCTTACTACGGCGGGTAGCTCCGGGCTGAAAACGGTAGTGGTATTCAATCGGAAAGAATGGAGTATTCAGGAAGCAACAAGCATGCGGATTGCCGCCATGATGGGAGTGATTCCCTTCTCATTGAGACGGCCCACCATCGTTACAATTGGTTCCCATAGTCCTTTACACGATAGCTATCGCCTGCCCCTGAGTATGGATACTGGTCTTTACCGTTACCATGTGCTGCCGGCTACTGCTCTCGTCGAAGAGCTGGTACAGCGGTTGAATTACCTCCAACCCCACGTGCTACGGGGTTTTCCGTCCGTGCTAGGGCTGCTTGTTACAGAGCAGCTGCAAGGGTACCTGCATATCAATCCTTCTATTATCGCCGGTGGCGGCGAACCGCTGACCAGCGAATTGAGAAAGCAACTCGAGGCTGCCTGGCCGAAAAGCTCAGTCTTCGACATTTATGGCACTCAGGAGGGACTCCGCGCCATGGAGTGCAACTCTGGCCGAGGGATGCACATCTTCGAAGATCTGGGCATTGTTGAGGTGATGGATGAAAACAATCAGCCCGTGCCGGATGGGACTCTGGGGCACAAGATTCTGTTCACCAGTCTATTTGGTTTCACTCAGCCCGTCATCCGTTACGAGATATCTGACATGATGGTACTCGCCCCCGAGCCCTGCCGGTGCGGCCAACCATTCCGCCGTATTCTAGCCATCAATGGCAGGAATGATGACGTTCTTTATCTTCGCGGCCGAGGGGGAAAACGGGTTGCCGTTCATCCCGTCCATTTCTGGAACGTACTGGAGAGCTACGCAGATATACGGCAGTACCAGGTAGTCCATGAACGGGATGGCATCTGTTTGCGATTGATCTTCAACGAAGGGAACGGACACGTAGCTGGTAGCGTCCGGCAGCAGATGGCACGGAAGTTAGGTACCCTGGGCGTCGAACGCCCGTCTATTCGTGTGGAATTGGTCACCGCGTTGGAAGACCGCTCCCGTCATATGGGGAAGTGGAAGAACATCGTCTCCAACGTAGATCATTCAGCGCAAGAGCCGCGGGTTGTTGATGACCGGATTGCCGGGTGCTCCAAGAAACTGTGACGGGAGAGGTGGTGTGATGACGCGGTGAGAATGAGTTAGCGGAGTGATATATGGCATCTCCCTTAGTAGCTACTGTGCGGTGTCTGTTGCCCATCATAAACAGAGTCCACACAATAGTCCTCGGTATCAGGCCTGTCGGACGAAGTAGCGTCATCTCCGTTGAGGTGAGACGTCACA
>CAYFSE010000148.1:0-3181 GCA_964345725.1 uncultured Dehalococcoidales bacterium | reverse complement strand
GGTTGGTAACTGCCGTGAATTGGGCAAACTGTCATCCCCGATGTATTGCCATTCGGGGTTCGCAGTACAGGCAAAAGGAGGCGACGTGCCAACGACTGGTGTAGAGCGGAAGTCGCCGTAGGCCACTCTCTCATCTCTCTGATTCGCGCGATCGAGACTCGTACCATTTTTTTCACGGGGTGTGTCCTGGATCCATTGCGTGGGTACACGTTATCGGTACCGCGCAGAAGACTGTCTTGTGGCAGATTGACCTGGACTGCTGCCCAGTTGAACCGAGGACTATTGAGACACACTTCGGGAGTGATACAATAAGCCTACGAAGAAAATATACGTGAAGACAATTGGCAGCCTTCTGATTACGGTAACACTAATTGCCGGGACGGTCGGCTGCGCTCCTAGTCGTGTTGAAATACGGGATTGGTATGATTTGCATGCCATCAGAAACAACCTGCGTGGCAGTTACATCCTGATGAACGACCTCGATTCTACTACTGCCGGTTACACAGAACTGGCGAGCGTGACAGCCAATGGGGGAAGGGGCTGGCAGCCGATCGGTACCCCTGATGACGCGTTCATCGGGCGTTTCGACGGTCAGGGATATGAGATAGGGGACCTGTTTATCAACCGCCCTGACGAAGATTATGTGGGGCTTTTTGGCCATATTTCTTCGATACGTCAGAGCGACAACGTCGGGGTTGTCGATGATGTCGGGTTGGTCAACGCCGAGGTGAGTGCCTCTGCAGAGGTTGGTGCTCTGGTCGGGCACAATGCCGGCCTCGTGAGCGACTCGTATTCCAGCGGCAGCGTGAAGGGCGATTCGCGCGTCGGTGGTCTCGTGGGATGGAATCAGGCTACTCTGAGCAACTCCTATTCCAGCTGCAGTGTGACTGGGTCTACACGTGTGGGCGGCCTCACTGGGGACAACTGGTATTATAGGGGCACTGTGAGCAACTCTTATTCGACCGGTAGCGTGACTGGCTCTACACGTGTCGGCGGTCTCGTGGGAATGAACTATTATGGTGGCGTGAGCAACTCATACTCCACCGGCAGCGTCAGCGGTTCCTCGCAGGTTGGTGGTCTGGTGGGACACAACACAGGCACGGTGAGCGACTCCTTCTGGGACCGAGTAACCTCCGGCATGCAAGAAAGCGATGAGGGCATAGGCAAGACCAGCATCGAAATGCAGGAAATCACAACCTTCTCAGGCGCGGGCTGGAACATAATCGCAGTCACTGATCCCGGCACGCGCGACTCTTCCCACATCTGGAATATCGTTGAGGACGCGACCTATCCCTTCCTGAGCTGGCAGCCGTAAGCAAGAATGCGGAGGTGAAAAACCCCCAACTTCGAGATTCTGACAAAGTAGGAGAGAAAGGGAATCATATCAGTCTGATGGGCGGGGAGCAGCCAAGTGGGCTGGCTGACCACGCAGGTGACACCGGGCAAGATGTTCTGGCAAGTTCCCCTGTCATATGTCGTCGCATCGAACGTTACTCATTTTGCCAAGATCAGGAAATGGCCCAAAGCTCAATCAACTATGACGATATGGAAATCTTTGTAGCTATTGATTAGTTTACGATGTGAGCGGTATAATCTGTGGTTGAGTTACAGACTGTGTATCTGAGAAATAGCCCCAAAACTCGCTAGATTGACAAAACTCCAATCCGAGCATGACTATTTGGAGAACACTACCTATTCTGCTCATTTCAATGACTGCACTACTATTATTCTAGAACCGTGAGATTGGGAGTGAGCCAAGAACTTGAGTATGAAGAGTGATGGTCTGGAAGAAACCGTAGAATCACTGAAAGCCAAGAATCCTGGGGAGCGGATGGTTCGAACCATCTGTTCATTATGCGGGCCGATGCCGGGATGTGGACTGAACTGCCATGTTAAGGACGGTAGATTGATAAGAGTTGAGGGCATGAAGGAGGCTCCTACGAACAAAGGAACATTGTGCCCCCGGGCATTCGCCTCCGCGCAGTGGGTCTATTCGCCTCAACGTCTCCGGTACCCTTTGAAGCGCGTTGGTAGGAAGGGTGAAGGTAAGTTCAAGAGGATTACCTGGGATGAAGCTCTTGATATTATTGCCAGCAGACTAGGCGAGCTAAAAGAGAAGTACGGGCCGGAATCACTGGCTGTTCTCGTGCCGCAGCGACGCAGCTATTGTGATTATTTACAGCGATTTCTAATTGTCCACGGAAGCCCAAATTATGGCCACAGCGGCCTCTGCTTTGTACAGGCAGCTTTCGGGTTCGCCTATACCCTCGGGTGGCCCTGGCTCAATAGGGCCGGTGCGGATTATGAGCATGCTAACCTGATTGTGGTATGGGGTGCTAACCCTGCATATTCTGCAACACCTCTGGGCAACTTGCGAAGAATCCTCAATGCTAAGGAGAGGGGCGCCAGGCTAATAGCGATCAAGCCTGAGATGCAGCCAGATGCGGCCAAGGCAGATATCTGGGTTCCCATCAGGCCCGGCACCGATGGTGCCCTGGCGCTGGCAATGCTACACGTCATAATCAACGAGAATCTCTACGATGCAGACTTTGTGTCCAGGTGGTGCTACGGTTTCGATAAGCTTCTACCTCATATACAGAAATACACCGCGGAGTGGGCTGAGCCGATAACAGGGCTGTCAGCAGACCAGATAAGAGAGGTGGCCAGGTTATACGGGACGATGAAGCCCGCATGCATCCTGACGGGGAACGCATTCGATCAGATAGCGGACTCCAATAACGCCGTACGGGCTGTTGCCATATTGATAGCCATAACTGGCAACCTCGACAGACCCGGCGGCAATATTGTGCCTACCGGAAGCAATATGCCCACGGTTAAATCCATACATCTCAGAGAGAGATGTAAACAGGATTTTGTAGACAGGCTGGTAGGCCCTGAGATAGCCAGCTGTTTTCAGCCTTTCATAGAGGGTACCTCTTCCGCTTACTACCGCTGTCTTGATAGCGTTCTCACCCGGGAGCCATACCCTATCAGGGCGATAATTGCCCCCGGAACTCAGCCCACGGTAATTACTCGTGGCAGCAAGAGGGTAGTAGAAGCGCTTGAGAAACTGGAATTCTTCGTGGTTATCGATGTCATGCAGAACTCGGCAATGCCCTGGGCTGATATCGTTGTCCCTGTAGCCTCTATGTATGAATGCGACCATCCTTTTGAAGTATCG
>CAYFSE010000147.1:0-2852 GCA_964345725.1 uncultured Dehalococcoidales bacterium | reverse complement strand
ATGGGATAGAAAAATGAGGTTGACCAACGATACATTGCTGGGTATGTATTGGACGATGTTGCTATCCCGTCGACTTGACGAGCGAGCTTGGGTCCTTCACCGTCAGGGCAAGATTGCTTTTCATATCTCAGCCATTGGCCATGAAGCAGCACAAGTTGGTGCGGTCTTTGCACTCCGCCAGGGTCGTGATTGGCTCGTCCCCTACTATCGTGACCTGGCGATGATGTTGGCTTTGGGAATGACGCCGCGCGAATTTATGCTTGGTTTGATGGGAAAGAAGGGTGAACCGACCTCCGGCGGGCGTCAAATGCCAAGTCACTGGAGCCTACGACGAGCGAACGTAGTCAGTCATTCATCTCCGGTGGCGACGCAAACACCACACGCGTCAGGCATCGGACTGGCGATCAAAATGAGCGGCGATGATGCCGTAGTGTTGACTTCCATCGGCGAAGGATCGACCTCTCAAGGGGAGTGGTATGAGGGGGTTAATTGGGCTGCGATCCACAAGCTGCCGGTAATTTTCTTTGTTGAGAACAACGTTTACGCTATCTCGGTGCATCAGGAACGCCAAATGGGGGTAAAGAACGTGGCTGATAAAGCTGTCGGTCTTGGCCTTCCTGGGTTTTCGGTTGATGGTTTGGATGTCACGGCTGTTCATGAGACGATCCGCACTGCGGTACAGCGCGCGCAGGAGGGGAAGGGCCCAACATTAGTTGAGGCCAAAGTTCACCGGATGACGCCTCATTCGTCTGATGATGACGACCGATCCTATCGACCCCAGGAAGAGATCGAGGCGATGAAAGCGAACGACCCGTTGCACAGGTTTGGGGCAACGCTGATTGAAAAGGGAAGCATGTCTGAGGAAGACCAAGTTGAGATGGAGGAACGGGCCAAAGACCAAGTCAACGATGCCGTGGAGTTTGCCAGCTCGGCGCCTTATCCAGATGTAACTGAAGGGGCAATCCCAGTTTATGCCGAGGATGTGCGCCATGGCTGAGGTCACGCTCATTGAGGGTATTCGTCAGGCGATGGATGAGGAGATGGCGCGCGACGACCGGGTTTTCCTCGTCGGAGAAGATGTGGGGCCACGCGGGGGAGTCTTTCGGGCAACAGAGGGATTGTACGAAAAATATGGTGGCGAGCGAGTGATTGATTCACCTCTTGCAGAATTATCCATAGTCGGCATTGGGATCGGAGCCGCCCTATACGGCATGCGTCCGATCTGTGAAATTCAATTTGCGGATTTCATCCACCCGGCGTTCAACCAAATCGTGAATGAAGCGGCGAAAATGTGCTATCGTTCGAATGGGGAATGGACGGTGCCGCTAGTCATTCGTGCGCCCTACGGTGGCGGTATTGGTGGTGGTCTATACCATTCACAATCGGTTGAGGCATTCTTTTCCCATGTCCCCGGATTGAAGGTGATCATTCCGTCCAATCCATATGATGCTAAGGGCCTGCTTAAGACAGCAATCAGAGAGGATAACCCGGTGATATTTCTTGAACATAAGGTACTGCTTTTGAGTCGGGAAACCAGCCAGATACCGGAAGAGGAATACACCATACCTCTGGGCAAGGCAGATATCAAGCGAGAGGGTAGCGATGTTACCGTGGTGGCAATAGCGCTTATGGTTCAGCGGGCACTGGCTGCCGCCGACAAACTTCAAAAAAAGGGCATAAGTATAGAGGTTGTTGACCCTCGAAGCTTAGTGCCTCTTGATAAGCAGACTATCATTGACTCAGTCAAAAAAACTGGCAGGCTGGTGATTATGGATGAAGAGTCTAAGACGGCAAGCGCAGCCGCCGAAATCGCAGCCATGGTAGCTGAGGAGGCATTTGACTTTCTTGATGCGCCAATAAAAAGGGTCTGCGCCCCTAATACACCTATCCCCTTCAGCCCAGTTCTAGAGAAATTCTGGATGCCAGACGAGGAGGACTTAATCAAGGCTGTAACCGAGATTATGTAGTTCAATTTGTTTTATAATGTTAATATAACATTAAAATATTTCTGGAGGTGGAAGAATGGCAGTTAAAATATTGATGCCTAAACTTGGCATGAGCACAGCACCGCTTACATTGGTTGAATGGAAGGCAAAGGAGGGCGAGTCGGTTGAAAAAGGCAACGTTGTCTTAGTGGTAGAGACGGAGAAAATTAGGCACGATATTGAGGCTGAAGCTTCAGGCTTCCTTCATATTTTGGTTGGCGAGGGACAGGAAGTAGCCATAGGCACAGTGGTTGGTGTTATCGCTAAAACAAAGGAGGAGTTAGCAGCGCTTCAAAAAGAGAAGCCAAAGGAAGCAGTTGCAGCTGCCAAGGTTAAAGAAGCACCTCCAGCGGAAGCTGCTAAAGCCGAGGCAGCACCACCTGCGGCTGAGGTTAAGAAAGGGGAGCGCATTGTAATATCCCCAGTGGCTCGTAAGCTGGCAGAGGAACACATGATAGATATCGCGACAATAACTGGCACCGGCCCGGGGGGAAGGATTGTTAGAGAAGATATTGAAAAGCAGATAGAGGCGAAGAAGGAAGCAAAAGTAGCCCCTGAAGTAACCCCCGAAGCTTATCAGGGTAGAAAAGTGAAATCCACCATCCCCCTCAAGGGAATGAGGAAAGTAATCGCCGAACACATGCACCGCAGTTTATCAATCTCAGCCCAGCTTACTGTCATGGGCGAGATTGACATGACTGAAGTGGTAAAGCTACGCCAGAGCCTTGTCAGCCAGGAAGAGGCTCTTGGCACCAGAATCACATATACCGACTTATTCGTGTTTGTAACTGCCAAACTACTTAAAGAACACCCGATAGTTAATGCCAGCCTTATAGATAACGAGATTAAAATCTGGGAGAATATAAA
>CAYFSE010000146.1:0-3148 GCA_964345725.1 uncultured Dehalococcoidales bacterium | reverse complement strand
GCTCACTGCCGTTTTTTCAGTGTAATCTTCATCCAGATATCTGTCAGCGCCATGTTGTAGCTCCCTTTGAATCCCGTTTGCTCCAGCATGCCTCTAATACTAGTCTGGTATTCTTCCCTTGTAAAACCATGTATTGCAGAGACTGTGCGGCCAAAGTGACTAACCAAGAACCCGTATTCCTGGTTCAGTTTCTTTCTATCAGCCGGGGTCTTGAAAACGTCAGGGCACCCATCGTATATCCAGCCTTCGCCGCCGACCTTTAGAACGCGATAGCATTCCCCGAACACTAGGCGCGGCATCTTCAAGTGGTGAAAAACGCCGGTACTGACCACGAGATCTACTGAATTATCTTTGAAAGGCAGTCTGGCCACATTGCCAAACACAAATTGAGCATTTGCCACGCCTCTGGCACGGCGCCGCGCAATCTTGACCATTTGCCTGCTGAGGTCTATGCCGCAGACCTGCAGGCCGTGTGATTTCCTGGCAATCTCTGTGGACAAAAAGCCCGGCCCCGAGCCTAAATCAACAATGGCCCCACCTTTCACTTTTTCCACTATGCCATCAGCTATCTTTGCTTCGGGCTTGCGCAGAACTTTTGCCACGGTTGCATTGTAGAATATGGCACCAAGCGTTGGGATTGACTCAGGCTTCCTCAGCAAGTCCTTGATGAATTTTGTTAGAGACATGGTCACCCCTCGCGCCAGAAGTCGTCGGAATCACGCCATCTTAGCATATGCTCCGGTATTCGGGTGAAATATTATCTAATCCGTGGCAGGCCTGACTGGCATCGCGCCTTTGTAACTCTGCTTCATCCCAAACGCCACCCGCAATACACCGGCGCGCCTGATGACGAATTGATAGAGTGCTAGGGAGACTAGGAAGGAACCGATGACTACCATGAGTAGCTTCGGGACAAGGGCGGCATTCAACTGCACCACGAAATAAGCAATAGCAATGATAACTGGTTGATGCAATACGAAGAAAGGCACAATGGCTTCCTGTCCGTATCTCAATAGTCTGTTGCTGAAATTCAGAAACCGCATGCCTATAAAAAGGGTGAATGCCGTCCAGCACCAGCCACAGATAACAAACAAGCCCCACCAGACAAAGTCCAGTAGATTACTAGGAACCATCTCGATACTGAGTCTTCCCGTAGAGAAACTTATTACCACTCCCACGAAGAATGCCACAGTGCCCACTGTTAAGGTGATAATCCAGTCGCGCCGGACCGCGTGCCTGAGCCTCTCATCTGAAATCACCAGGTAGCCTATGACAAAGAACGAGAACAAGAAGAAGAAATCAGCCCAGTCATGCTCATACGGAAAGAAGGGCTGCAGACCCAGCCTGATGAACAAAGGTGGAAGGGCGAAAACAAGTATGCCGCCGCGATGCCGGCAGACCTCTACCAGCCAGGAGATGATCTGCTGCCCGGCCCCCCTCCGAACCCGCTGGAACAACGGTAAGGCAAGTAATGAAAACATGAGCAGGAAACCAAGGAACCAGAGATGGTAGCCCACCACTCCAAAGATTCTGGGATTCGGCCCCCAGGGCAGTGATCCAAGAAACTGGGTGAAGGAGCCTGCAAAGACACCCGTCTGGACCTTATGACTCCACTCAAGGTAGAGCTGTACCGGGGACAGGATAATTGAGCCGACCACGAAAGGAACTAACAAGCGACTTGCGCGCTCTTTGACATACTGGCTGGAAGTACGCCGCTTCAGCGCAAACCAGGTGCCGGCGCCGGCAATCATAAAGAACAGCGGCATACCCCACGGAAACAAAAAAGCCTGAATAGTCGTAATGACAATACTCTGCTCGGCGTTCTTGATGTGCCAAGGCATTTCGTTGAATACGTTGGTTGCGTGGAAGAGGAAGACCCCCAGTATTGCCAGTACACGTAACCAGTCAATATAATACAAGCGGGGCGCCATCCCAGCCAAGGTCCGTGTTTGCTGGTGCGCATTCTGGCTTTCTATTTCGTGCCTCCTGGGCATCGCCGTTGTCCGCTCAACAATAAAGCCTGGCAGCCTCCCGACGGCACTCGAATCACCTCAATGCTCGCGGGTGACACCAAGAGGCGAGCCCAAGGATTGGCCAATTATAGGTCGCTAAGTGGCCATATATCAACCGCTGACTTTGTTGAGAAATCTGTGGCATCTTCGGGAAATAATACCCTTTACAGCAGGCTTGATTGGCGTGGTGTCGCTGGGACCCGCTAGAGGTCGTTCTGGCGCCACTGGATAACATCGGTGGACCAGACGGTGGCCACAGCTTTTTCGAGTACGGGTTGGCGCGGGTCAGGTATGTCCAGCAGCGTGCGTAGGATGCGGTCGTCAAATTGGTTCAGGAACTGGCACCGTTTGCGCAGTAAGAGTATCGTAGTCCTGGCGCCACCGTAGACCAGATAGTCGAGCGAACGCGCATGGGGGTCAACATGCTCCCGCACATGACCGCAGACCCGGATCAGAAACTGCTCTATCTGTTTTTCTCGGTGCCGGGCGAACCGGGCCTGCGAAGAACCTCCCTTCTTGTGGCGGGCGTGCACCAGGCCTGTTCCCGTCTTGCTGTCTATAAGCTCTGTGCCCTCGCAGACGCCAACGCTGTATGCCCCCAGGCGAACCAGGACTAGAGCGATAACGAAGTCATGGCTGAGAAAGGAGCGCAAGGGCTCAATGTCGTAGCCGTTGGTCATATATTCTTCTTCAATCGGGAACGGGGGCAAGACCAGAGACGTTTGTGTCGGGCTCCAGAAGAACGCCGCTCCCATTCTCGAGCCGGCAGCAGCCTCAACCACGCCTGGCAGTATGGCACTTGTGGCAGACACCTTCCCTAATAGACCTCCAACCCTGTCTTCAGTCGCCCCTTGTGGGAGGTATAGCGATACTGCTTTGCCCTCGGTCGAAGCGAGTTCGTCCAGAAAGCCGAGCATATCCCACCTGCCGAGACGGAACCTTTTTGACATAAGCATAATGCCAATGGCCCAAACGAAATACGGTGGCTAAATGCTAACTATGGTAACGCCATCACCGCCTTCGCCCTGCTCTCCGGCCTGGAAAGACGTGACCAGGGGGTGAGAGGCCAGAGCCTCCTTTACAATCTGCCGCACGCTGCCCGTGCCGATACCGTGACTGATACGGACCCGGCTCAA
>CAYFSE010000145.1:0-5069 GCA_964345725.1 uncultured Dehalococcoidales bacterium | reverse complement strand
GGCCGGAGGCTGCTTTGCTACCGGGTAGTACCAAGGAAGTCCAGGCAATAGTGAGGACCTGCAACAAACACAAGATAAAATTCAAAGCCTATTCCACGGGATGGTACTTTTACGGCGCTCCTCAGAGTGAGGGCGTTATCCAGCTGGACATGCGGCGTATGGACCGTATCCTGGAGATTGATGAGAAGAATATGTTCGCCGTGATAGAACCGTATGTTATCGCCGGCGTGCTCCAGGCAGAAGTGATGAAACGGGGGCTGAATTGCACCGTGACCGGAGCCGGGGCCAGCTGCGCTACCCTGGTCGGCGCTACCTGTTATCACGGAAGTGGCGGCACCTCAATCTACACCGGCGAACTCAGGGAGAACCTGCTGGGGGCGGAATGGGTTATGCCCAATGGTAAAATACTAAGAACAGGCTCCATCGGTTCCCGCTGCGGCTGGTTCTGCGCTGAAGGCCCGGGCCCGAGCATGAGGGGTATCGTCAGGGGAACATTTGGAGCCAGAGGTGGTCTCGGTGTATATACCAAATGCGCCGTGAAGCTTTCTCCCTGGCCGGGACCGACCGAGTTTCCTATCGAGGGCACCGTGCCAGCTTACCGCTCTCCCCTGCCCAGAAACTTCAGGGCATATACTTTGGGCTTTAAGAACTGGGATAGCCTATTCGAGGCCTATTACAGGTTATACGATAACGAGATAGGTTACTATGCGCACCGACAGTGGACCATGCTGGGTGCGGACCTGGGTCCGGCTTTCTGGATGCTCTACCAGGATCCAACCAAATCGCTCGATGACATCGAGGAATTTGCACGGAAGAAGGAGGTAAGAACGGTCACTGAAGAAATGAGAAGATCATTCCAGCTGGTGCTGGTGGGCATGACCCAGCGGGATATTGAGTATCAGGAGAAGGTGCTGGACCAGATATTAAAAGAAACCGACGGCTGGAAAGTCAAGAAGTGGCTGGAGCCGGAAATGGAGCAGTTCTCATTGTTGTACCTCCTCAGGCTGGGCAAGAAGAATCTGAACTTCGTCTATACGGGTGGTTGGATAGGCAACTTCATGCAGTCCGGCACGCCTGACTTCGTGAAAAAGTACGAACCGATCGCGGAAGAGGCGACCGAAGAATACCAGCAGAAGGGACTACTGGTCGACTGCGGCAGCGATTCGATGATGGGGTGCGTCGGCTCCATTGGCGGCGGGGGGCAATGCGGACTGGAGCAGTTCGGTTTTTATGACGTAGCTGATAAGGCATCGACTGCCGCCGCCGTAGAGTGGATGAAGCACTGTATCAAAGAAGAAGCCAAGCATAATATCCCGCCCGGCAAGGAAGAGATGTTCCTTGCTGTGGGTAAAACGCACAAAGAACTGCAGAAAGACCTGGCCAAGCAGCCAGCCATACACACCTGGCAGCGTAAGATCAAACGGGCGGTAGACCCCAATGATCTTGGTGACCGGATGTATCCCACGCTTGACGAGAAGCAAAAATAACGTGGACGAATCCTTTGCCTTGGCAAACGCAATCAAGCAATAGAGCGTTTCGTTTAATCCTGCTAACGACCACTTGTTCTGTCACCTCCGCCGTAGCAACCTGGTGTTGTGATACCTGCCTTCATAACATACCTTCACATCGGCACCTGTTGATAACTCCTTCACCAGTGATACAATACTGTTTTGAGGCTCAAATACGTGGCAAGAGTCGGCATCCTTTTGGCTACCATAGCGTTAGCTGCTGGCATGGTGGGCTGTGTTCCCACTCAGTACCAGCTCACCATCTCCAGCACCGGCGGCGGCTCGGTAATCACCCCGGGAGAGGGAACCTTTACCTATAATCAGGGAAAAGTGGTGAGATTAGTAGCTCGTTCAGCTCTTGGCTACGGGTTTGCTGGATGGAGCGGTGATGTGGCGACGATCAACACTGTCAAGTCCTTCTCAACAACGATCACCATGGACGGCGATTACTACATAACAGCTAACTTCGGATGTGGCTGCTGAGCCTGAATCCCAGGCGGCTTTGTGGGTGTCATTTGGCAGTATGGGACTGGACCCGACGCAAAACTTGACATCGTTTCGGCTACAACCCTAGACCATGTGTTTGATCTCAAAAGACAGCGCTGGCACCGAAAACACCCTTCCGCAGGACAAACTAGAGTACCAGCGCCGGCAATATATCAGTCTTTTGGAATGACTGGTAAGAGTAAGTGGGAAGGATGTTTACCATCACGGTAGATTTTATGGAGTGTCGGTTTGCTGTTGCAGACGTGCCACATTACATCATATGTTTCGGGGTCGGTAGGAATATCGATGCTTGATATCTCCAGCTTGATGCGATGGCCCGCTTGAAACGTATAGGAAATCGGGCGTAGCTGAGCGACGTATTCGTTGATCTCCCCCGGTTTTACGGGAATTGATTTTGTGAAGTCGTGCCCTATTTCCCAGGGCGTTGTCTTCTTCTTATCGAGCGCCCTGAAAGAGGCCTTGAGCCAGCCGCAAGACAGCGGTAGTATGCCGCCGTTATCCGAAGGCTCATCCCTTACGTCTATTCTGAAGTTTGTATCGTCTGCATCTATGGCAGCATGAAAGACTATCCTCGGGGGGCCGGTTACCTGCACGTCTTCGGCTAGGGGTGGAGTCAGATAGCGAACACGGGCTCTTTCTTCCGATACGTAAAGGGGCTGCTGGACAAAACAATCCGGAACATCGTTGTAAGTGTCCGGTTCCGGCGACAGACTCTCCAGGCTGTTAAGATAGAATTTCGTCCAGACAGTACTTTCAATCGGCCACTCATTCGCCTTCGACCATTTGTCGTCCACCGCGGTATAGTATCTTACAGGTGGCTCATCCATAATACCCGTATCAATACCCTTGAGCCAGTAATCGTACCATCTCAAGACCTCTTCGTGCTGTGCCTTCCACGGGCGGGTCCCCATATTAGAATACAGTAGGAATTTCTTGGGGGCTTTCAGCGTGTTATAGATATTAATCTGCGGCTGGGAGAAGAAGCTGAATAGAGGCCCTCCCACATAAGTCGGGACTTTTATCTTGTTAACCCTGTTGCAGACTGACCTATCCCGATAATATGGCCCGTCATGGGGATTCAGCATGAAATCGAAGAGGATGGGATTCTTCTCCGGATACTTGAGCAGATGATAGAGATAAGGGTATTGTCTTAAATCCGGATTACTCAGGGCTTTCTCCACAAGCTGTTTCAGCTTTTTGGGGGGTGTGTTCTTCATCATGGCTGATACAACATTCCTGGGGGCATAGCCACACCGTGCGGGATATGTACCGGTGTACAGACCGTAGAGGAATATATTCAGAACTCCGCCTTCATACAAACCGTGGTTATACAAGTCGTCGGCGAATATCTCCCAGGGACAGATTACTTTCAGATGCGGCGGCTGTTCCGCGGCTACAAAAAGTTGGATCGTGGCAAAATAGCAGATACCGGCCATCCCGATCTTGCCATTGCACCAGTGCTGCCGCGCCAACCACTCTACAATATCGGCGCCGTCTTCTCCTTCCTTCTTGGAAAAGAGGCCTTCATATTCACCCTCCGAGTAGCCTGTGCCTCTCAAGTCCCCTATCACGTAAACGTAACCCCGGGGCACGTAAAAACCGGGGTTGCCAGCCTCTATTGATGCTTCAAAAACAGATTTGCCGAACGGCTGCGGAGGCGTGTCAAATGTTTGTACGTCCTTGCCGTAAGGAGATAAAGCAAGCAGGGCCGGGAACTTGCCAGGTGCGTCCGGGCGGTATATATCAACCGCCAGCCGCACTCCATCACGAGCTGGAACATAGACATCCTTTTCGACCTTTACGCCGTACATTGGCTTGGATCCAACTTCTTTCTTACCACGTGCCATTGTTCCTCCTTTTGGGCTTTCTTCGCTGCACCTTCTACAAATCTACTTCAAACTGAAGTACGTGTACCGCGGTCGGCCACCAGCGGCATAGCTAACATTCTGTTGATGTACTAGTGATCCCTTTAGTGGAGTACTTTCCAAGTTTGCCTCGTACGCCTTATCCTTCATAGAACGACAACCCATTCTCTCCAGAAGTCCAAGGCAATAATAACAGATCTCCTGAATATTCTCATCGACGACATCCACCCCCCACTATCATCTAGAATCCCAGAGGCAACTCTTCGTTTCTTTGTTACTGGACAAAATGGAGGACTGTTCAGCCAAGATCGGATAGACGCGGTCATTGAGCCTTCTAGTGTGAGATTTCCGTCGGGCATCCCGAGAGACCGGGAGCCTCGTCACCGGGTGAGCTACGGCAGAGCACTGGCCAGACCGAGTTCCCGATGCGTAGCTATGCTTCGTCTATGGTAATTCGTGTGATGACATCACCTGGCTCGAGGCTTTCAAGGACATCCATTCCCTCTACTAGCTGATCGAACACTGAATGCACGCCATCGAGATGATGTTGAGGCGAATACGTGATGAAGAATTGGCAGCCATTCGTATTGGGGCCGGAATTGGCCATTGACAGCGCACCTGTAACATGGGTATGGTCTGTGATTTCGTCATCGAATTCGTAGCCAGGCGTACCCATCCCGGTGCCGGTAGGATCTCCTCCCTGAGCAACAAAGTCGGGGATCACTCGGTGAAATGTACTACCATCATAGAACCCGTCGCGGGCCAGGAATACGAAGTTGTTCACCGTCACCGGAACATCACTGGCAAACAGCTCCAAAACCAGCTTCCCCTTTTCCGTTTCAATAGTAGCAGTGTATTGCCTACTCGTGTCGATTGTCATCGCTGGCGGTGCCGAGTAGGTCTTGGGCTTCGCTGATAGATCATTATCGCCTTCCTGAGCAGGCATTCTGGTAATCACTACTACTACTATGAGAGCAATGACAGCAGCCGCACCCAACACAATCAACAGCTTCTTCTTCGTCGACAGCGCCGTCGTTTGTCTTGATTGCGGTTTCTTGCGGCCAGGCGGCCGTCGGCTCTTATCTTTTCGTGCCATCCTTCAGAAGCCTTGCGACAATGCGCTTGCTTCCTTCCCAATATATCATAAGTCCTACAGCGAGTACAGCTAATCTCCCTCAGCGTGTGAACA
>CAYFSE010000144.1:0-1548 GCA_964345725.1 uncultured Dehalococcoidales bacterium | reverse complement strand
GGCTTCTCCACCCCCACGAGGAAGTTTGAGCTCTACTGCACCACCTTCGAAAAGTGGGGCTATGACCCGCTGCCGCAATATAAGGAAGTACCCGAGAGCCCGGTAAGCAAACCGGAAGTGGCAAAGGAGTATCCGTACATTCTGATGGCTGGACAAAGAACGCCTGTCTTCTTCCATTCCGAGCACCGGATGATACCTTGGCTGCGTGAGCTTCACCCCGACCCCATCGCGGAAATACACCCCCAGTTGGCAGAAAAACACGGGATTAAGGAAGGCGATTGGATTTATATTGAGAGTCCCAGAGGAAGGATTAAACACCGGGCAAGGGTTACCCCGACCATTGACCCCAGACTGGTGGCCATTCAGCATGGTTGGTGGTTCCCCGAGCAAAAAGACCCGGGACATGGTTGGGATCAGTCTAACAGCAACATCCTTACCGATAACGACCCCAAGACCTACGATGTCGCTATGGGCTCAAGCACCCTGAGAGTGATGTTGTGCAAGATTTACCCGGTAACAGAAGAGCAGGCACGCTAGAATGGTAGAACAACGCAAACGCATGACCGTTACTGAGAACTGCATGGGCTGCCTGGCATGTGAAGTGGCCTGCAAACAGGAGCACAACCTGCCAGTTGGACCCAGATGGATAAGGGTCTTCCCTGACGTGAGGGAAACAGACGGCGGGTGGCGCTTCAATTATCTTGTAACCGAATGCGTGCATGCGGCACCTGGTCCGTGCCAGGTCGCCTGCCCGGCTGAGATGAATGCTTGGAAATACGTAAACCTTGCCTTGCTGGGTAAGTTCAAGGAAGCGCTTGAGGTGATAAGGGAAACCACACCTCTTGCCGGAGTCCTTGGGAGTGTCTGCACTCGCCCTTGCGAATCAAACTGCGAACGAGGGAAAGTTGACGCACCGGTGGGCATTCGCTCCCTCAAGTATTTCGTGGCTGATCATGAAATGCGCGCCGGTAGAAAGAAGGCAACTCCGGTCAAACAGACAAATGGTAGCCGAGTGGCTATCATCGGCTCTGGCCCAGCCGGCTTGTCCTGCGCTTATGACCTGGTTAGGCAGGGTTACCCGGTCACTGTGTTTGAGTCTCGCTCACAGCCTGGTGGTCTCTTGCGCTATGGTATCCCCGAATTCAGGCTATCCAGGGACATAGTGGATAATGAGATAAGCTATATCGAAGAGTTAGGGGTAGATATCAAGACAAATACTCCGGTGGAAAACGTGGAGGATATCTTTAATGACGGGTATAGGGCGATATTCTTGGGCACTGGTTGCCCAACAAGCCTGAAGCTAGGTATCCCGAACGAAGATGCCAAAGGTGTAATCTATGCCCTCGACTTCTTAGACCGAGTTAGTTCTGGAGGAAGTGTCAGTCTAGGCGACCGGGTGGCCGTTATTGGCGGCGGTGCCGCCGCTATCGATGCTGCCAGGGTTTGCCTGCGCCTTCGAGCCCAAGAAGTCCATCTTGTGTGCTTAGAGAGTAGAGATCTGGAGTGCAAAGATAGGATGCTTGCTCAGGCTTACGAGATTGAGGAGGC
>CAYFSE010000143.1:0-4212 GCA_964345725.1 uncultured Dehalococcoidales bacterium | reverse complement strand
CCAGCAGGCAACCAGGCGTTTGAAAAAGGTAAACGCATTGCAGCAGGCTGCCGTTTCACTGACAGGTGCCTCTGAGCTTGAAGAAGTCCTGAAATTGATTATGATCGAAGCGATGAGGCTGACGAGCACAAATGAGAGTAGCATTCTATTATGGAATGCACAGACGGAGGAATTTACCCAGGCACTTAGAATTGACAGTGATGGAGAATTACGATCGTACGTTAGCCAAGCACGCCCCAAGGAGGGTCGTGCTCGTCAGATCATTGACGAGCGGAGGCCTATCGCCATCTCCGACGCACGGCAAGTTCCCGACTTCAACCCCGCATTTTTCGAGAAGGGATATCGTGCAACACTTGGTGCACCTTTGGTAAGCCAAGGAGAGGTTATCGGCGTACTCTACGTACGTAGCAAGAAGGTCCATCAGTTCTCTGACCGCGAAGTAGCCTTAATTGAGGCTCTGGCCAGCCAGGCGGCTGTAGCTATCGACCGGGCTCGTCAGTACTAAGAGATGAAGAAGATCAAGGGGTATATTGGCTCTAATACAGCAGTAGATTGGATAAAGATGGTCAGTACAGCCTGGGGGCATAGCATTCGCCGAGAGGTCGGTACAGCCCGAGGCCGAGTGGCTTTGCTGCGTAGTCTCCTGCCTAAGAAGCAATCAACTCAAGAAGTGCAGCAGGAATTGGACCGACTCGAAAACGTGATAAGTGGTATCAAAGAGATTCCTATCACAGCTCCATTGTCATACGAGGACGCCGTTGATCGTGTCTGCATCAATGAATTGCTGAAAACCTACCTAGAACGGCAATGGCGTCACGTTAGTTACAAGCCAGTGGAATTGTGTTTTGATCTACAAGAGGACTTAGACAGCATAGCAATCGTCTGGGCCAGTCGGGAGTGGTTGCGACGAGGCCTTGAGATCGTCGTAGACAATTCAGTTTGGGCTATGCTAGAGACAGACAGCCCCAAACATATTACAGTTACAACTCGACTTGAAGGTGACGTGATAGAGATTTCTATCGCTGACACTGGGACTGGCATTCCAGATGATGTTTTGCAGGATCTTTTTAAGAAACCCATTGACAAGCCAGTAGGGAGCAGAGGGGCGGGGATAGGCCTCATGCTGGCCCAAACTATCTTCCAGACATATAGGGGCGATATCAGAGTGGATTCCACGGGACCCGAAGGGACCAATGTGATAATTGTTTTGCCTGTCGAAGCCCAAGAGAAGGAAGTACAACTCTTCGATTAATAAGGAGAACTGACCAAGCAAGAACTATGATGACAATCGTATGATGACGACCAGTGGAGATAGGTCATGAGGAATGTGCTTTTGTTAGCAGACAACGACGCCGAATTCCGCGAAGTATGGGGGGCGGTTTTGTCCAATGCTGGATATGAGGTTAGGATCGCTGCCGATCCCCAGGAGACTCGACATATTCTTCGAAATATGGGCGTTGATCTTGCGATTCTTGATCTCAGATTGGTGGATGATAAAGACGATAACGATATTAGTGGATTTGATATAGCCACGGACAAAGCATTTCGCAGCATACCCAAAATCATATTGACAGCGTTTAAAACATCACCCGAGTATTTCCGCAAAACTCGGGGGCTTACCTTAGATGAGTTGCCAACAACTGCCGCTTGGGTAAGCAAAGATGAAGGTGATGAAGTTTTGCTCAGGGTCATTCGGGAGACACTTGAGACGTGGCCCCGTCTTCGTATGGCTACCATAAAGGTGTCTGAGCAAATAAAGACTGACCACCAGGTTGCTCGCCAGCAAGCGAGACACAACTACATAGCAGCTGCCACCGTTTCTATACTTGGATTCATTCTAATCTTGGCTGGTATATATCTGGCATGGTTCGCTGAGCTGAGCATTGGCATACTGGGAGCTACTAGCGGAATCATTCTTCAGGTACTTGGCTATCTATTCTTTAGGCGTCTTGATCTCGCCAATGACCGGATGGATACATATCACAAAGAATTGCTTCAGACATACTGGCTGGAACTCCTGCTAGCTGCCTGTGAGCGACTGCCTTTTGAAAAGCAGGTGGTATCCACGGAACGTGTGATCTGTGCCGCTGTGGATAGCTGGTTTTCACCTCAACTTGAGGTAAAAACCCCCACCTTGGTCAAACAAGGGAATTCACAAAAACAGTAAGAGGAGACTGATTAATGAAGAAAACCATTCTGTTCGTGGATAACGATGTGAATTTCCTCGACGTTCATTCAAAGCTCTTAGAACAAGCTGGATATCATATACTAAGGGCTACCTCTGTGCAAGAGGCTGAAGAGAAGCTACAAATGAGATATATCCACCTGGCTATTATTGACATCAGGATGGAGGCTGAAAACGATGCGCGAGACATCAGCGGGTTGGAGTTGGTAGAGAAGGAAGCGTATCGATCAATACCAAAGATAATCCTGACAGCATATCCAAGTTGGGAATATGCAGAAAAGGCATTAGGAGCTGCTTTGGATGGACTGCAACTCGCTGGAATGATTGATAAGGCAGGAGGTCCAGAGGTCGTAATCCAGACCGTAGAGCGGGCCTTCGCTCAACACGTTCGCGTCAATTGGAATCTAGTTATCCGTTGGAGTGAACGGGAATCTCTCTCCTTGCCCCATTTAGTAACCCTGCTTGAACCAGAAGTGAGTAACGAGCGACTTCCACACCGAGTCACGGAATTGGATGATCTGTTGCGCAGGCTCTTTTACGATAGCGCCCAGATCAACATCAACCACCTTTTCGCTCAAAGGGGAAGAAGCATAGCTCTGGCAGTCTTTGCCTATTCAAAAGGGGAAGCACAAAAGGAGTATGTGGTCACTTATGGCCAAAAGCGAAATATTGTAGACGAGAATACCCTCTACGAAGAGCATGTTCCGAAAGTAGCTGGGCCGGGAAGCATCGTTAAAGACAAGTCAGCGGAAACCTTGAATCTTTCCGCCACTGCCTATACGCTCGCTGGAGGAGATCTACACGAGATAACAACCTTTTCAGAGTCATACCGCAGCAACTCAGTTGAAATAGTAGAAACACAGCTAAAGCACCTCTTTGGCACAACGTTACGGCCTTGGTATGAGAAAGGTCGGTTCCAAGAGGAAGAGAAGACACTGAATGCCTTCTTCCTAGATTGGCTAGAGCTGAGCGAAGAAATTCTTCCTTTGGCGGACCTGGAGACTCGTGTGGATACTGTCTGTAGAGAAGCTCTAAGCATTGGTCTGGCGCAGCTCGACTATTCACCCTACAAGCTGACGTTCCATCGTCCGGATTGTGACTCCGTCTCCTTCCCAAATCCAATCTCGTTCCTCGTTGACAGGCGGATAATCTTTTCTTCACCAATACTGTGTGGGACCACACATGGACAGCTGAATGGAAACAGTATTCTGACGGACCACAGGGGACAGACCTGGCTCATTAACTTCAGCCAAGTAAGCCGGGGTCCCTTGGCACGTGACTTCGTTTCGTTGGAAACATCAATCAAATTCGACATGTTGATCACTCCTGACGTACAGGTCCGATATGACTTGGAGAGACGGCTATTGGCCGTCTCTCGCCTCGATGAAGAGCCTGACATTCAGGGTCTGGAGGCTGAGATGTACAAGGCGCTTCAGGCCATCAGCCGCATCCGTAACGAAGCTTCGTCCATAATGGGTCACAGAATGAATGACTATCTAGGTGGGCTCCTCTTTTGTGCAATTGGCCGACTCGCTGGCTACGACCCTGAAGTACAGCACACACGCTACGAAGTCGTCACCTATCTTCATATTCTGCTATCGGCCGCGATGCTATATCAAAAACTCATCCCCTCGCCTCCTCAGGAAGACTTACATCCTCAGGCAATCCACAGCCGCTGATTGACGAGCACAACACGAAGGTTTGGGTTGAAGGCAGGCAAGTGGTCTTAAGCCCGCAGGAATTTGATCTGCTACTTTATCTATATCACCATCAAGATCAACTCTGTAACCGTATGACGATTGCGGAGCAAGTCTTTGGTGTGGCATATGAACCGGATATGACAGACGGAGACAAAAAAAGGATGGAGGAAGGCAGACTTAATTCGGCTATGAGCCGATTGCGAAAAAAGGTCGAGCCCAACCCAAGTCACCCTAAATACATCATCGCAGTCAGGGGCGAGGGCTATGTGCTTGAGCTGGCAAGTTATCCCAACACAAGTTGAGTTCAATAGAGTCTGCCGATTCACC
>CAYFSE010000142.1:0-2651 GCA_964345725.1 uncultured Dehalococcoidales bacterium | reverse complement strand
CACGCGCCTTCTCGACGTGGGATTACTGGCCCCTGCTGCCGTGGTTCGGACTTTTTCTTGTGGGGATGTTCTGCGGCACAATGCTATACCCACAAGGGAATCGAAGATTCGGTATTCATAAATTCACCGACCCTGTCACCTCAGCCTTGACTCTGCCCGGAAGACACCCGCTGGTGATATACCTTGCCCAGTGGCCAGCAATTATCGGTATCCTCCTTCTCGTGTTTCCTGGCAGCGTGCTCCCTTACTTCCCCCCATTGCCATTCTAAGCAGAACACAGGACTGCACCATCGGGATAATTTGCTCAAGCAGCACCCAATTCAATGCAGTTCGATTGCCACAGGCCGAGGAAACAAGCGTATAATTGAGGGGGGAGGCGAGCACAGTCGTGAAAAACAGCGAGGTGGCCACGGTATTTCAGGACATTGCTGACCTTCTGGAGCTTAAGGGAGAGAACGTCTTCAAGATTCGCGCTTACCAGAAGGCAGCCCGGGCTATCGACCACTACCCGCGGGAATTGAGGGTCATGATTGACGAGGGAGAGGACTTGCAGAGTATTCCCGGCGTGGGTGAAGCGATAGCCAAGAAGGCTGCCGAGCTGATAACAACCAGTAAGCTGGGTTATTACGAGAATCTGAAGGCGGAGTTTCCTCAGGGGATAACCAATCTGCTGGCTATACCGGGGATTGGCCCCAAAACGGCCAACAAGCTTTCCAGCGAACTAGGGATAAGCTCGGTAGAAGAGCTGGAGCGGGCAATCAATGACGGGCGAGTAGCTCAACTCTTCCGGCTTGGCGAAAAGACGGCTGACAATATCCTTCACCAAATCCAGGCATTGCGACGCAAAGACCAGCGCATCCCTATCGGTGAGGCTCTGCCAATTGTCGATGGCATTATAGCTGCCCTCCGCTCTGTCCCCGGCGTGAGAAATCTGACTGGCGCCGGCAGCCTGCGGCGCTTTCGGGAAACAGTGGGTGACATTGACCTGATGGGCACCGCCGATAGACCGAAGGAGGTCATAGACGCTTTTGTGGCCCTGCCGCTCGTGAGGCAGGTGCTGGCCCAGGGATCAACCAAAGCCAGCGTTATTGTCAGCGGCGGATTGCAAGTTGATTTGAGGATGGTGGAGGATGACTCCTTCGGTTCTCTACTCCAGTATTTTACCGGTAACAAACAACACAACATTGCCATGAGAGAAAAATGGCATAGGCAGGGGTTAAAGCTGAGTGAATATGGAATAACGGTTGTAGCTACAGACAAGCTGGAGAGATTTGCCACGGAGGAGGAGTTCTATCATCGATTGGGGATGCAGTATATTCCGCCCGAAATCAGAGAGGCACAGGGTGAAATAGAAAAGGCTGAGCAGGGAGCTATACCCAGGCTCGTGGAGCTTTCCGACATAAAAGGAGACCTTCATATGCACACTGAATGGAGCGATGGGCGTGATTCCATCGAAGAACTGGCTGGGGCGGGCCTGGATATGGGCTATCAGTATATCGCAATCACGGAACATTCCGCCGGACGCGGTATTGCCCACGGTCTGGGTGTGGAAAGGCTGAGGGAGCAAATCGCTGAAATCAAAGCTGTCAACAACCGCTTGGACGGAATTCGTGTACTCACAGGCATCGAGGTCGATATTCGGGCAGACGGTAGCCTGGACCTGCCACACGAGATTCTATCCCAACTGGACATAGTGATTGCCGCCGTTCACTCGGCCATGAGCCAAAGTGAGGAAAAGATGACCCGGAGAGTAATAACCGCCATAGAGAATCCAGATGTTGACATGGTTGCCCATCCTACTTGCCGCCTTATAGGAGAGCGTGAGCCCGTAGCCATAGACTTGGAAGCCGTGTTCCGGGCTGCAGCCAAGTACAATAAGATCATGGAGATTAACGCCATGCCCGACCGCCTAGATCTAAAAGACACACATGCTTTTCGCGCTCGGGAATTGGAGGCAAAGCTCGCCATCGGGACCGATGCTCACAGCGTTGCTCACCTGGGCTTTATGCGATTCGGGGTCGGTGTTGCCCGGCGAGCTTGGTGTGAGCCGCAGCACATACTGAATACCCTACCCCTAGAAGTACTGCTGACCGTTTTGAATAGGAAGAGATAGCTACACCGTGACCGTTCCTGACTTGCATGGGACTTAATCCGTGGAATCCGGCAGAGAAATGTCCTATGCTTGACAGGCTGCCAAATAGGCACGAACAAAAGAGGTTCATTATGGAAGGAGAGGTGCGCCTCTGGCAGTCCAGATGGCTAAGCAGCTGATGTACAGAAGCCTTAATCAAACCATGGGAGCGCACCAAGAGGTTGCGCACTACTTGTTTTCAGTTAAGCTGTGAAACACAGGACGTCCAGGAAGGCATCGTGTCTTTCTTCAAAGAAAAGGAACCCTCGCTGGAAGGGCAAGCACCTGTCACCCTATGTGCCGATACAGAGGACTATCTTGAAGGCCCGCGGGCTCTCGTGAAAAAGAGAGCGTCTGTGTTTAACCGGAAACAGGAACAGCTACGCCCTCTTGAACGACCTGCTCTGACCGCCTAAATGTTATAATCAACGCCAAACATCAGAAGGAGGAAACATGATGTTCAAAACGCGCATAACCGAGATCTTCGGTATAGAGTATCCCATAACGCAGGGCGGAATGA
>CAYFSE010000141.1:0-4436 GCA_964345725.1 uncultured Dehalococcoidales bacterium | reverse complement strand
CCGGGTAAGTGTGTCTATTGTCCCACTTCCCCTGAAGCGCCCAAGAGCTACACCATAGAGTCTCCAGCAGTGCTGCGGGCTCGAAGTTGTGGGTTTGACGCCAGAAAGCAGGTGGAGGTCAGGCTCAAGACGTTGGCTGAAATGGGACACACGCGGGATAAGATAGAGCTTATCATCATGGGTGGCACATTTCTGTCCTACCCCTGTGACTATCAGTACCAGTTTGTCAAGGATTGCTATGGTGCTTTGAACGGCATTTCCTGCAGCAGTCTCGACGAAGCCAAGGAGCTGAATGAAAACGCCGAGCACCGCTGCGTGGGATTGTGCATCGAGACCAGGCCGGACTTTTGTGGAGAGGAGGAGATAAAGAGAATGCTCGACTTTGGTGCCACCAGAGTCGAGCTCGGTGTTCAGACTCTGGATGACGAGATTCACTCTCTGACAAAGAGGGGACATGAGGTAGGTGAAATCATCTCCGCGACCAAATTACTACGGGACCACGGGTTTAAGGTCTACTATCATTGGATGCCCGGTCTACCGGGGTCAACGCCTGAGCATGATCTGGATCTGTCGCGGCAACTGTTTGAAGACGCGCGTTTCCGCCCGGATGGACTAAAGCTTTACCCCACACTAGTGGTTCGGGGGAGTGAGCTAGAGAGTTGGTATCGAGATAATCGGTATCGGCCTTATCGGGATGAGGTAATGATTGATTTACTTGTAGCGATCAAGAGATTGATTCCAAAATATGTGAGAATTTCCAGGTTGATGCGGGACATTCCCGGCAAATTCATCATCGCGGGCAGCCGGGACTTGGCACTGAGAGGAACTATTAGACAAAAGATGGAGCAGACCGGTGTTCGCTGTAGCTGCATTCGTTGTCGTGAATATGGACATCGACGAAGGGACGGTTGGGAAATCGGCGGACCCTGTTTAACCAGGTTTGATTATGAAGCTTCGGGGGGTAAGGAGGTATTTCTTTCCTACGAGGACGCAAATGAGACACTGTTTGGGTTGGTGAGGTTGAGAGTAAGTGATGAAGAGGCTTTAGTCAGGGAACTACACGTTTTTGGTCCCGAAGTTCCTCTGGGGAGAAGACTAGAGGAAGGCGCCCAGCATCACGGTCTTGGGGAAAGGTTGCTCCGACAGGCAGAGAGGATAGCCGAGGAGGAATTCAAGGCTGATAGAATGTCCGTGCTCAGCGGTGTTGGTGCGCGGGAGTATTACCGCTCGCTTGGTTATAGTCTGGAAGGCACTTATATGGTCAAGGCGCTTATCTAAGCTACATGGACGCCTTCGGAAAGACTGTTCAGCAAATCATTCTGTTGTGAGCGCGGTCGGAGGATGAGTTGGTCTGCTCTCAATTGCCAGTCACCGTTCGATAAGTTCACGACGAGCTATCTAATAAACAATCCCCGCTCAAGTGTATTGACATCGAGTAATAGCTATACCTATAATGGATTGAAGGTGGCACACAAGCTATTCAATTGATTTAGATGCGTGGAACCTGAAGAAAAGGAGAAAGAGCAGATGGACAACGAAGTGAGGCCAACCTGGAAATTAGCTTGGGGATTGTGGTGGCGGATGTTTCTTATCAGCCTGGGAATAGGTGTGGTAGTCTCGGTGATTCTATTCGCAGTGGGTGTAACAACATTCCTACCCTGGTTGTTTTGGTGAGTGGTGACGCCGCAGGGGATGACGATGTGTGGTTGCTGAGAATACAAAAAAGCATCGGGGTTGCAGCGCCTGAATAGGCTACGCAGGCAATTGTGCTGCCTCAGCACTGACTAGAGCTCTGGGGTATTGACAAGGAACGGTTTTGACTATATCGTATTGGAAAATGAACAGGGAGGGATAGAGAATGGAAAGAACATGGAAACCGACAGCCGCGGGCATTTTGACTATTATCGCAGGATTCCTGGGACTGCTCATTGCGATAGCGCTTGCAGTCGGCCTTGGGCTAGCGGGTACGCTGGTAGGCATAATCCCTGGATTCCCTGGCGCCGGATTCCTTGCCCTTTTAGCCGTTCCTGGGATCGTCCTGAGCGTAGTAGCCATAGTGGGTGGCATTTATGCCCTGAGAAGAAGCTTGTGGGGCCTGGCACTCGCCGGAGCCATTTGCGCTTTTCTTTTTACGCTGCCCTTCCTTGGCTGGATCCTCGGGATATTAGCCATCATATTTGTGTCACTGGGCAAGCGCGAATTTAGCTAAGGGCAAGTTTCCGAAAGTAATTGGTCGCGTACTGGTTGCCAAGAAGATCTTCTGGGAGGAGGAACAATGTTTTGTAGAAGTTGCGGCAAAGAGTTAGCAGGGACTCCAGAATTCTGCGTGAATTGCGGAGCCAAGCCGATGAGCGGTACAAATTTCTGCCCTGGATGCGGTACTCAAACAACTCCGATGACGGAGATATGCCCTAAGTGTGGCGCCAGGGTGGCGGGGAAAGCAGTGACGACAGGTGGTGCCTGGATGCCGGTGACTGCGGGAATTCTGGATCTGATCGTCGGAGTTCCTGGCCTGATTCTTGGGCTGATCTGGGCGGCACTTGGAGGAATTGCGACTTTCTTTGTGGCTGGGTTGGGTGCATTAATAGGCGCCCCGATCATCATTCTTAGTATAGTAGCTGTAATAGGCGGGGTCTTTGCCATCAGGAAGAGGGCCTGGGGTTTTGCACTAGCAGGCGCAATCTGTGGCTTTGTTGTCGGATTACCCCTTGTGGCGCCTGCCATACTGTTGGGCATTCCGGCGATCGTCTTTACCGCTTTGGGGAAGAGCAGATTCGAGTAACACTTGCTCCAACTTTTGCGTATTAGACTGGTTGCCCAACTTATGATACTTGGCAAACCCATGGATTTTGTGAGAACCACGGCTTGGCGACCAAGCGACAGATTTGGCTGCGCGAGAATTCATTGTGCGATTGTGGCTGATGAATCCGGCAGCCGCAAAATGCTGTTTGAGAGACTCCAAGGACACAAACGAGGCAAGCTCATTTAGGAATAGCAGTCACCAGCGCCTGCAATGGGAGTAGGCGATGTTCTGCAGGAATTGTGGCAAAGAGTTAGCGGGGGTTCCAGAATCTTGTATTGATTGTGGGGCTGACGCAATGGCGGGTACCAGTTTCTGTCCCCAGTGTGGTGCTTCAACGACGCCCGTGACTGCAACATGTACGAAATGTGGTGTGCGATTAGCTAAGGCAACAAAAGGAAAGACGTGGAAGACGACAACCGCCGGAATTCTGGTTATTGTTGCTGGAGGTGTTGGTGTGACTGAGTGGATAGGGATCGCGGTGCTGCAAGTGCTTGAATGGGGATGGTCGGGGGTGGGTGACTTGCTTGGTCTAGGTGCAATTCTCCCAGCCGTGGCCACAATCGCGATAGCAATTAGGATAGTGGCCATAGTGGGAGGCGTTCTTGCCCTGAAGAGGAGGAGGTGGGGACTGGCTCTTGCAGGCGCCATTTGCGCGATCTTCTCTTCTTTCCTAATACTTCTGAACGTGCCTCTCGGAATAGCAGCGATTGTACTGATCGTCTTAGGGAAGGGCGAATTTGAATAAAGTCCAAGATTGTTGAGATCATGTGAATCAGGTTTGAAGGAACTCCAAAGACAGAAAGGAGGTAAAATGCAAAGATATCCTTTTCTACGGTTTGCGACCGCTGTGTTGAGGATCCTCGGCTGGATAATATTGGTCGTTGGCGTCATTGGTTCGATTGTTTTCGGAATTATAACGGGCGGAGTTACAGGCGTGTTTTATGCGGTCGGGGGCGCGATCTTCTCTTTCCTCACTTGGCTGTTCTTCCTGGCAACCAGAGAGCTTCTCCACCTGCTAATCCAAGTGGAAGAGAACACCAGAAACACAGCCGAGCGCATCAGCATTGCAGAGACATCGGACCAAGATTGAATCTATATACGTTAACGGCTAGCTAAAATGAAGGTGAGAATCTCCTCTGTATTTCGCAAGGTAGTTTCCTTGTTCCGCAAGGCTGGGTCCCTGTCCAGCAGGGCTGCCTCCTTATTCCGTAAGGCCGGTCCCTTGTTCGGCAGGGCTGGCTCCTTGTTCCGCAAGGTTGGTTCCTTCTTAAACAGATTCATTCGAAAACTTTGGCTGCTGCCGCCCTTCCGGAGGATAGACCGTGTTTTGCAGAAAACGCGGAAACGAACTAAGCCGGTGAAGTACCATTTTCTGCCATACATGACCAGCGTTTTGAGAGTTTTGGGCTGGGCGGTGCTGACAATCGGCGTTCTTGCCTCAATTCTCCTTGGACTGGAGATCATGAATGGTGGGTTGATGGTCTGGGAAACTGAGCTGAGAGGTATAGGCATGGGGGTTTCCGCGATTGTATTGGGAATGATTGGCTCCTTCCTCGCCTGGTTGTTCTTGCTTGTAGGTAGGGAACTAGTTTGCCTATTTATCCATGTGAAAGAGAACACTAGAAACACAGCC
>CAYFSE010000140.1:0-9561 GCA_964345725.1 uncultured Dehalococcoidales bacterium | reverse complement strand
CCTATTCTTATTGTCTATCCGGCTTCGGGCGCTGCCGATAGGCTTCAATATAGCGTCGGGCGCGCTTATCACGGCCAAGCACAAGATCAACAGCCAGAATCATCGGGCGCACCTTAGCCACATCCACAATGAGGCATGTGGCACCGGCGGCAACAGCCATGACAACGAAGGCATTATTGAGTAGTTCGCGGTCGGGCAAGCCAAAAGATACATTGCTGGCGCCCATGGTCATGTTTACGCTCAGTTCCGCCTTAATCTTCCGGATGGCTTCCATGACTGCTACTCCGGAGCTGGCTTCAGCTCCTACGGCGAAAGCCAGGCAATCGATGACTACGTCCTCACCGGGTATACCCGCCGCCTCGACTCTTTTCACTATCCTGTGGGCAATCCGCAGCCTCCGCTCAGCGTCCTTAGGAATGCCCTCATCATCCTGCACCAGACCAATCACCGCAGCGCCGTATTCCTTAATCATAGGCAGGACTCTTTTCAGGGAGTGCTCTTCACCAGTAACCGAGTTAACCAGCGGCTTACCTTTGTAGACCTTGAGTGCCGCTTCCAGAGCGTCGGGGTTGGAGCTATCAATGCATAGCGGGATATCCACTGTGTCCATGACCATCTGGACCGCCTTGGGAATCAGGGCCACCTCGTCGACACCGAATGCTCCCACGTTGACATCCAGAATGTCTGCCCCGGCTTGTACTTGGGCCACCGCTTCTTTGCGCACAATTTCCAGGTCGCCAGCCTTGAGAGTCTCAGCTAGTTTCTTCTTGCCCGTGGGATTTATGCGTTCGCCGATAAGCACTGTGGGCTGGTCATCACCAACGATGACCTCTCTCTCGGGACTCGATAGTCTAGTCTGCATCAGTCAGTTTCTCCCTTCTACCGTCTACAATCCGATATCTTCCCAGATAACTGGCCTGCATAAACACTGGCTGAAAGCCAGGACTGCTGGCCAGTTCAACATAACTAACTCTGGAGACGATAGCCTCTGCCTGGGCCCGACATTTGACGGAAATCAGGGCCAGCTTGGCTCCCATGCCGGCAGCGTTGCCCACCTGCCGGAATCGTTTCATGGGCAACGACGGAAGCATTCCGATTGCCACAGCGCTGGACATGTCAATGTAAGTGCCGAAGGCTCCGGCAATTATCACCTGCCCGATATCGTCTTCAACGCAGCCGGCTGTTTCCAGAAGCACCTGGATGCCGGTGCGAATGGCTGCTTTAGCCAGCTGTAATTCTCTTACGTCATGCTGGGTTACTGTGATAGCCGGCTTTCCATCCCGCTCCTCCCTGCTCACTAGTACAAACTCGCGCTGTCCTTTGTAGGTACGCACGCGAGGTCGCTTGTCCGTTATCCTGCCACCCTCATCAATAACCTTAGCCAGATAAAGCTGAGCCAGTGCATCAAGTATGCCAGAGCCGCAAATGCCGACCGGCGGCGCCTGGTCAATGGTCTGGTACTGGATTCTATCGCCCTCTATGCGCAGGCGTTCAATGGCTCCTGTCGTTGCTCGCATGCCGTACTTGATATGCCCCCCTTCGAAGGCAGGGCCCGACGCACAGGAAGTAGTAGTTACTTGCCCCTCGTGAATCAAAGACACCTCGGTGTTAGTCCCGATGTCCAGAGCTACCGTTGTTTCTTTTGCCTGCCAGGCATCTGTTGCCACCAACATGGACACATGGTCGGCGCCCACGAAGCCAGCGATGTTCGGCAGCAGGTGTACATATGCCCCGGAAGCAATATCTAAACCCAGGTCGCGAGCTTTGACCTCCAGAGACCGGCTGACGGCAGGGACAAAAGGTGAGACAGCCAGTTGTTTCACTGGCAGATTCAGTAACAGGTGATGCATAGCCGTGTTGCCCACAACCACTGCTTCAACAACCTGCTCGGTGTCGGCCCCGGCCTCGGCGCAGAGGTCAGCGCACAGCTCATTGATGGCATCAATTGCCAGTCTCTGTAGCTGTACGCCTCCATCTCGTGACTTCACCGCCGTGTTGACACGACTGATGATATCCTCCCCATACCTAATTTGAGGATTCATTATCCCTTTGGCGGCCAAAGTCCGGCCGTCGCTGAGGTTAATTAGGTAACCAGCAACCTTCGTGGTGCCCAGGTCTACAGCTAGCCCCAGCTCGCGGCTTCTTGGCGGGAGCACGGCTATCACCTCGCCATCACGGACTGCAGCCTGACCTTTCCACTTCCATGACCGCAATCGGTCAGAGGTGGTGCGCAGGGCACCAATATCAATCTCGGCGCATTGCACGTTGTGCCGCTGGTTTAGTGCCTCAAGCAGGCGGTCGCCGTCAGCCTCGGGCGTTTCCAGTGACGGAGCAGATAGCTGCACTCGGTAGGCTCGGACAGGAGGCTCGGGGGAAACCTTTACCTCCAGCCCCTCCACCTGGAGCCGCTGCGCGGTGGTCATGGAGTCGGCGGGTACAGCTACTCTGCAGTCGCCGGAGGGGTAGGTCTGGCAGGCAAGCCGCCACCCCTCTTTGATTTCTCGGCGGGAAAAGGTCTCCAGTTCGTTGGGCGTTGGTTTGGAGACGCTGCCACCTACAACCTGTACCTTGCATGCCTGGCACGTTCCGTTGCCTCCGCATAGGCTGCTGATACCCACGCGCAGCCGGCGGGCGCAAGCTAGAAGAGATTCATTCTTTCGACACTCCCCTCTTTGGCCTAGCGGCTCAAAACTAATGGTGAAGACAGTCATTCTCTTCTCATTCTGTTGCTTTGTAGTGGCAGGTTTCTCTGAGGCTGCAGCGGGCATAGACTTCAGCCTGTGTCCATCTTGTCATCTGTGGCCCTGCGCCTACGACCATGGAAGCCGATTTGCGGGGACCAGTACCCCCGAAGGGGTCAGTCTCACCCCGATTTCATCGGCGCTGACCAGTCCCAACAGATTCCACTGCTCAGTCAATGGGCATAGAGCAGCCTGTACTCCAACCTTATGTTACCACCCAGCCCGTTTCATATCTATCTATATATCTATTTATTTATATCCGCCGTATTCCTTGGCGAACTCGACCATCGCCTTGACGTTTTCCGCCTTCGCATGGTCAAAGAATGCCCCATTACTTACGATATAACCGCCGCCTTTGCCAGCAACATCGATGCATTTCTTCACATAGTCCTTCACTTCTTGCGGCGTGCCCAGAGCCAATAAGGCGGAGGGGACGTTACCGTACATACAGCCGATGGCACCCACAGTCTTCTTGGCTTTAGCTATATCGCTTTGGTCTATCATCCACAAGGTCTTACCCTTGGGTAGGTCCTGCATAATCTCCATCCGCGTAGTCCATTTCCCCTCAGCCGCAGGATTTGGCACCACTCCTTCAGCAATCAAGCCCATCATGACTTCTCGGAACGTGGGCCAATAGAATTTCTTGAACTGCTCGTCAGACATGAAGCCGTCAGCACCCTTATGCAATGGTATGAATACTGCCGGTTGTCCGTTCATCTTTGCCACGCCTACTCCCATCTTAATCATGATTGGGGTCAGCCTCTCCATGGCTTTGATGAGCTTGTCAGGCTGGCGGTACATATCCAGCATTACTCCTCTGGTTCCTCTGAGGGTGTCACCAATTACATCAAAGGGTGCCTTGGTAAATCCGGCCCATAGGCCGGGAAATCCGGCGGCGTTAATCTCCATATTGCAGCCACCAATAGCCCCTGCCCATTTCAGGGCCTCAGCACCAGCCTCAAAAAGAGCCTTATAGGTAGCCTGAACAGGAGGTAGGCCGAAGGGGATGAAATTGAAGGCGACCCCGTATATCTCGAGTATACCGGTAAGAGTTGGGAGCATTTTGAAACCCTCTAAGGCACCGAATACACGCGGCAGATACGTGCTGCTGAAGAAACTCGACGGGTCATCAATTAAGGCATCATATTCATCCGCCTTCATGTATTCACCTTCGTTGGCTTGATATGATTGTTCAGGCGGGACCCCGTGACCCGGCCAGGAATATAGCTTGTACTCAAGAATGTCATACACTTTTGCTGGCCCGGGCGCGACTGCTCCAATTTGCGCATCCGGTGCGAAGTCCGCTACGAGTTTCTTGAATGCCGTGCAGCATTCGTCGTAGTCATACATCGCTTCTTTAGGGGTAAATCCAGCATTATAAACTGGGAAAAAGCTAGGAATGACAAAGACCGGCACCCTGTCGGGCAACTTCTTCATCTGAATGGCGTCTTTTATCCTGGTTATTCTCTCCTTGTAAGCTTTCTCAGCCTCAGGACTCTGGAATTTAAGGTCATTCCCTTGAGGGTCTTTCGGTGACATCCACCTGGCAAACAGTACCTCCTGCTTTTCATCCGAGGACATCTCTTCCCATTGTCTTTCCATCTATTGCCTCCTGTATGCTATCTCCTGATTGATTACTACTTTACCCCTGTCCATTGCTTGGCCAGTGTGACTCCGGCCATGGCGTCCTTGCCGTAGGCATCAGCACCGGTGTAGTTCTTTACCTCTTCAGTGATCTGACCGCCGCCAATCATGACCCTTACTTTGTCTCTCAAGCCGGCGGCTTTCATGGCATCCACAGTTTGTTTCATGGAATCAAAAGCCAGTGTTAAGAACCCGCTTAAGCCAACAATGGGGGCACCGGTTTCCTTTATTTTATCCACGAACTTCTGTACCGGCACGTCAATGCCCAGGTCGTGTACCTCGAAGCCATTGACATCGAGCATGAAGACGACGATGTCTTTGCCTATGTCATGTATATCTCCGGCGACGGTTCCGAAAACAATCTTGCCTAGCTTCTTGCTCTCCGTCGTCGTGGTCAGCTTGGGCTTGACCAGCTCGGTTACCGACTTGAGGATCTCGCCGGAATAAACCAGGTCAGGTATAAAGTATTCGCTGCTGGCAAACCGGTTGCCCACGATTTCCATACCCTTTCTGGCATCTCCCAGGATCTCCAGGGGATCTTCGTCGGCGCTTAGCCTTTCCTTCACAATCTTAATAGCCTCTTCTTCTTTCAAGTCAGCTAAGGTATTCACTAGGTCTTCAGTCATTGCTGCTCCCTCCTTTATCTGTATTGAATTGTACAGTACGCTATTGTCAATACTATCTGGCAATGGATTATATCATTACGGTTCCGCCATCAACGTAGATAATCTGTCCAGAGATCATATCCGAGGCAGTTGACGCTAAAAACAGGACCGCCCCCACCGGATCGGTTCGTTGTAGACGCTGGTGAATAGATTGTTCCCCGGTTGCAATCTCGAATATTTTATCACTATCCGGCTGGGCTAGACTGGCTTCAGTAGCTACATACCCCGGGGCAACAGCGTTAACATTAATGCCAGAGGGGCCCAGAGCCCTGGCCAGGGCGTGAGTTAGTATGTAAACCGCCCCTTTGGTACAGGAATATGGCAAAAATAGTTGAGCTGCGGGAACTCTGGCAACATTAGATGCGATATTGATGATCTTACCTTTCTTCTGTTTTATCATAAGGGGAGCTATGGCCTTGCAGACCACCCATGTTCCTCGTACGTTCACCACAAACATTTGGTCCCACTCTTTCACCGACCAGGAATCCCATGGTTGGGCGCTAACTCCGTACCATATGGCAGCATTATTGACGAGGATATCGACTCTGCCATATTGCTTTGTGACCTTCTCGGTTATCTTTTCCCCAGCGTCTTCGTGCGAGATATCAGCCTCCATGATTGCTACATCCCCACCTCTTGCTTTTACCTCATTGACGGTGTCCTCAGCCCTTTCTAAATTAGTAGTAGTTAATAGTAGCTTGGCTCCTTCCTCGGCGAAAGTTAAGGCGAAAGCTTTTCCCATACCACGACTAGCCCCAGTTATAATGGCCACTTTGTCCTCTAGTACTCCTGACATATCACCCTCCTTTTAATTTTTCAGTCTGCCCACAGCAGCTCGCGTGGTGGCGGAAACTCAAGCTTTGAAGTCCGGACTATCCACATAACCTTTGACGTTCCCTCTCTCAAATTCATCCAGGATAATTTCAGTGGCTAACATAGCTGTTTCCATAATAATACAGCCTTCTGTGATTCCCAGGAATTCCGCACCCGTGTCAGCGCGTGTCAAATCCCAAGCTTTTCCGAAAAACCTCCTCTGGATATCCTTGCAGAGCAGGGAATTATATTTACGGTAATACTTGGCCAGAAGAGCATTTCGAACTGTAGCGCAATTCTCACGGAAACCAGCTTCATCGAAGGTCGCCCGTTGGATTCCCAAAGCCAAGCCAAGCACCAAAGTAGCGCTCGCTATGGCGGCACAGGTGCCATCTCCACTCAAGCCAACACCGCCAGTGAGAACGCATACTCCGGGGAAAAGCCTATCTTCTATATCCTTGGGAATAATCTCCAGGCCACCCCACCTCAGTGCATCAATTACTGCTAGAAATGTACACTGGCCACAGCCCTTGTATTTTGCCTCATATTCTACGGCCAGTTCATTGGACTTCCGGATAATCTCGTCCTTCTTCTTTCTCAGCTTGACCATAGTCACCATGCCTCCCTTCCGATTGTGAATTGCCAGCACGAATTCTCGCTTGAACTATCCCTGCTAGGGCCAGAGTTCTTGAGCAACATCTGACAGCCCCAGTTCCAGCAGTTTCTTTTTACTGGGCTTGGCTGTCGTGAGGTCCCAATCCATGGCAGTCAAATACTCTTTGATCATGGTGTTCTCATCAACGGTTAGTCCAGCCAGAGGACCTTCCTTTAGCGGTGGCCTGCCCATGACCCTGTCGGGAACTTCAAGCTTGAGCGGGTTCAACCCCTCGCGGATATTGAAGGCTTGCCGGATGTTGCTAATTCTCTCGCCTGTCTCAAGCAATTCGTCAGGCGTTACGTCCCAGCCGGTAACCGCCGTCATGAAATCAGTGATAGGGTCAGTGTTGGGGAAAGCCCAGTACACGAACAGGCACGTCCCGGTACAAACTACGACTTGGTGGAAACTGCTGCCTATCTTGCGTGCTTCTCCCCGGCCGGAAAACGACTTCAAGTCGAATTTGGGCAGCAATCCTGCGGGATGATAGGGAGCGTCTGACAACTCCGAGCCCACAAAATGACGGCCTGGAGTAGGGTCCATCCTGTAGCTAGTGGCAAGGTAAAACGCATGCTTCGGGTCATGTGCCGGAAGCTCCTGTCCCCCAACATGTATGGCGTACTTGTCGGCGCCCTTGCCAATCGTCTCCGCTGCCACCTTCACTCCATCGGCTAGCACAGCACCAAAACCTTCCCTCTTAGCCAGTTTTTCGGTCATGGACACGATGGCTTTGTGATTGCCCCAGGTCATTTCGATACCATCGGTATCTTCTTTGGTGATAAGCCCATTCTCATAACATTCAATAGCCAGCACAATAGCCGCCCCGGCCGAGATGGTGTCAACTCCATACCGGTCGCAAATATCGGCTGCCTTGACTATCGATTCCAGGTTGTTGTTGAGACAGTTGGTGCCGAACATGGCAATCGTTTCATATTCCGGTCTGCGTGAATCGGCAGCATATTTGTACTCGCCAACTCCTGCCTTCATATACCCTCCGCATGCAATGGGACACAGGTAACAGCCAAATTTTTTCGACATGAGGGCAATCACGGCCTCTTTGGCTATGGGTTGAAAATCTGGAAAGTCAATCACCCCTACTCCTGCCCAGTTTTTTACCGGCGAATCACCACTCAGAACGCCGATGTCAACGAGGAAAGGCGTGCCGAACGGCTTTAACCAGACGATATGCCCGCCCAGCTCAGCTGTGTATTTCTTTCTCAGTTCCTTGGCCTTCTTTTCATCGGCAATAGGAACCTTCATGTCACCCTTCACTGCCACTGCCTTGAGCTTCTTGGTGCCCATCACGGCACCCAAACCGGAACGAGCTGCGGTTCGGGTCCTGTTAAACACTGCCGCAATGAGTGAGCGATTCTCACCTGACGGTCCAATACAAGCTACGTCGACATCCTTTCCTAATTCCGATTTGAGTATTTCTTCGGTCTGACGAGTGTCCTTGCCCCACAGGTGGGCGGCATCTCTCAACTCCGCTTTGCCATTATTGATGAAGAGGTAGACCGGCTTTGCCGATATGCCGTCAAAGAACACGGCATCGTAGCCTGCATACTTCAGGAAAGCCCCGAAGTAACCACCCGAATTGGCATCCCCCCAGCCCTTGGTCAACGGCGATTTTCCTACCACCGTGAATCTTGTGCCCGAAACTGCCGGGGTCCCAGAAAAGGGGCCAGTAAGGATTCCGAGGGCATTATCCGGTCCCAGTGGGTCAACACCGGCTTTTTGTCGGTTGAACAGTATTCGCGCGCCAATGCCGTAGCCTCCAATGAACTGGCGGCAAAGGTTCTCGTCCAGCGCCTCGTCCCTTAGTTTGTTTTTGGAAAGGTCTACAAACAGAATCTTGCCCATGTAACCTCTAGCCATAACTTACCTCCTTTTTTCAAACGACCTATCTAAGAATCCCAAATGGCAGACAACAAATCCCAAACAAACCCAAATGTCAAAATCCAAATGCTTAAATGCCACGACTACTTCCTTTTGTCATTGGGGTTTTGAGCTTGATTTGGCCTTTGGCATTTGGCATCGTTTAGCGATAACATATCACCCGACCCAAGCTACACGCCTAGATAGGCTGTCTTCACCTGTTCATTTTGCAGAAGGTCTTTGCCTTTGCCCTCCAAGACAATCTGCCCGTTTTCCAGCACATACGCCCGGTCGGCTACTTCAAGAGTATTTCGCACATTTTGCTCAACCAGGAAGATGGTAATTCCCTGCTTACGCAATCGCCTTATGGTCTCAAGAACTTCTGAGAATAATTTCGGTGCCAGACCATAAGACGGCTCATCGAACATGCACAGTCTGGGACTGGACATTAAGCCCCGGCCTATGGCTACCATTTGCCGTTCACCACCGCTTAATTTCTTGGCTGATTGCCCTCGCCTTTCCTTCAGTACCGGGAAGACTTGATAGACCTGCTCCAGCGCTTCTTTCCTCCGCTTCCAGGCTGCAGAGCTATACGCCCCCATCTCCAGGTTGTCCCCCACTGTCATGTCGCTGAAAAGCTTTCTGCCCTCGGGTATCTGGCAAATACCCAGGTTCATAATCTTGTGAGGTGCTAGCCTGTCTATTCTCTGGCCAAGGAACTCAACACTACCTGAGGCCGGACGTAGCAGGCCGGATATAGTGTTAAGCAGTGTCGTTTTGCCGGCGCCGTTGGCACCCACCAGAGCCACTATTTCCTTCTCATCGACTTTTAGAGAAACATCCCGTAGGGCTTGAGACTTGCCATAAAAAACATTCAGGTTGCTAACTTCCAGCATGGGTCTCCTTCCCCAGGTATATGTCAATCACTGTCTTGTTGGAGCTGATCTCGTTGCATGTTCCTTCAGCAATCTTCTCACCGTGGTGGAGCACCATAACCCGCCCACTTATGCCCATGATTGCCTTCATGACATGCTCAACCATAAGAATGGTAATCCCTTTGTCTCGAATTCTGGTCACCAGCTCCATGGCCTCACCTACCTCTGCGGGGGTTAGACCGGCCATTAGTTCATCAAGCAACAAAAGTTCAGGTTTGGTGGCCAGTGCTCTG
>CAYFSE010000139.1:0-19487 GCA_964345725.1 uncultured Dehalococcoidales bacterium | reverse complement strand
ACCACTTCCAAGAATGCAGTTGGCCATGCAGTCAGCGGCTTCCTGGCACAAGTCGAGAAGACCGACATGGAAGCGCTCAGGCGCAAGTATCCGGAAGCCTTTGAGCGTCCCTTTCACCCGCATGCAGGTCCCGGCTTAGAAGGCTGGATTGAAGGAGGTAAATAATGGGTAAGGCCTTAATTATCAACTACGACATTTGCAATGGTTGTTACAACTGCGTGCTTGCCTGTAAGGACGAGCATGTCGGTAACGACTGGACTCCCTATGCCAAACCTCAGCCTGCGACCGGGCACTTCTGGATGAAGATCACTGACATGGTCAGGGGGACTGTTCCCAAGGTCAGGGTGACCTATCTGCACGACACATGTCAGCACTGTGATGAAGCGCCTTGCATCCCCGTCTGTAAAGCACAGGCGATATACAAGAGAGACGATGGCATAGTTATCATCGACCCCGACAAATGCCGCGGCCACAGGAATTGCCTCGGTGCATGTCCCTACCGAGTGATTTACTTCAACTGGGATCTGAATATAGCTCAAAAATGCACCATGTGCGCTCATCTCCTGGATGCGGGATGGAAAGAGCCCCGATGTGTTGATGCATGTCCCACCGGAGCGCTTAAGTTCGGTGAGGAAGAGGATCTCAAGGACGAGATAGGCAAGTCTGAGATACTACATCCCGAGTTCGAAGCCAAGCCGCGCGTATACTACAGAGGTATACCCAAGAGCTTCGTAACCGGGGCCGTCTATTCCCCCGAAGAAGACAAATGTCTCCGGGAGGCAACTGCCAGCCTTGCGGACTCGGATACCGGTGAGAGATTCACGGTCAAGACTGACAACTACGGGGACTTCTGGTTTGAGAATATGAAGGTTGACCATACTTATTCCCTGAGGATAGAGAAGGATGAATACTATCCGCAGGAGATACACGACATACGCACAGCAAAGGACGTCAACGTAGGGGACATAGCACTCCACAAAAAAGTCAAAGCCCAAGAACCCTGATCCGGAAGTGCGCTGCCTGTGTTCTAGCAGGCCTGCAGACAAGTATAGATACTGGTTGCCTATAAGAGCTATAAGGGTTGGGATATTGCACTGCAAATTGGAATGGGGAATTCATTTTGGAACAAGAAAAGGAGGAGTGATGATATGACGGCAAAAGGGGAACCTACAAAGAAAGGCGAAGGAGAGAAAGTAATCACAAAAGGAATTAGCTTTTGTGGTTGCGGCACAGACGCAAATACCACGTTTGTTGATGTCAATGATGACAGAATAATCAGGATTCGACCGTTACGCTATGACGCGAAGTATAAGCCCGAGGAATTCAATCCGTGGAAGTTTGAGGCGCACGGACAGACTTTTGAACCAACTATGAAGTCCCTGATACCGCCATATAGTCTGGCTTATAAGAAGCGTGTTTATTCTCCTAGCAGGATTCTGTATCCGCTAAAGAGGGTTGACTTTGACCATAATGGCAACCGAAATGTGGAGAACAGGGGGAAGAGCCACTACGTTAGGATTTCCTGGGACGAGGCTCTGGACATAGTAGCCAGTGAGATTAAAAGGGTAATAAAGAAGTACGGACCATACACGATACTTGCCCAGTCGGATGGACATGCGGAGCAGAAGGTGGTGCATGGCGCCCATGGATGTAGTAGAAGGCTCTTAATGCTTTTGGGGGGTTACACACAGCAAACCAGAAATCCGGATAGCTGGGAAGGGTGGTGGTGGGGCGCCAAGCATGTGTGGGGAATGCAACCGGTAGGTCAGCAGCAGCCCCAAAATAACCTTATGCTTGATGTTGCTCAGAACACAGAGCTTCTCCTGTTTTGGGGATGCGACCAGGAAACGACTCCCTGGGCATGGGGAGGACAGCAGGCGAGCCGACTGAGTTTCTGGTTTACTGATCTCGGAATAAGGCAGATATATATCTGTCCTGACTTGAACTACGCAGCTGCGGTTCACGCTGATAAATGGATCCCGATACTGCCCAATACAGATGCGGCATTGCACCTGGCTATAGCTTACGTTTGGATCACTGAAGGAACGTATGATAAAGAGTATGTGGCTACCCATACACATGGCTTTGAGAAGTTTGAGGAATACGTTATGGGGAAGGAAGACGACATTCCCAAGACGCCGAAATGGGCTGCCGAGGCAACACATGTCCCATCAAGGATAATCAAAGCATTAGCCAGGGATTGGGCATCCAGGAGAACATCTACAATGCATGGCAATGGAGGGCCTGGAATCAGGGGGCCCTATGCAACCGAGCCGGCCAGATTGGAAGCCCTCCTGTTGGCAAGGCAGGGACTAGGGAAACCCGGGGCTAACCAAGTCTTCATGATCGAATGGGGCAATTTTGATGACCCGGATCGGGAGACTATGCCTGTGTCCATAGTACATCCAAACGTGCACTCTGTGGCACAGCGAGGATGGCACTGTGAACCTCACTGTGCTACTTTCCCAAAACAGATTATTCCCAAAACCCTCATTCATGAAGCTATTCTCAATCCACCCATCAGCTGGTACAGTCATACCTTGCTTCACGCACCGGTTGAAGACCAATTCAAGAAATACACATATCCTGCAGAGGGTTGCTCCGAAATACACATGATATGGACAGATTCGCCTAGCTGGATGACATGCTGGAATAATGGAAACAGGCTTGTGGAGGCGTTTAGAAGCCCGAAGATAGAATTCATTCTGGCCCAGCATCCGTGGTTGGAGAACGATTGTCTGTTTGCCGATGTAATCTTGCCGTCCAATACTAAGTTCGAAACAGCCGATATAGCTTGCGATACTTTCAGTGGACAATATAATCTCGTCTACCCGGAGGGGAAATGTATAGAGCCCTTAGGGGAATCTATGAGTGACTATGAGGTAGTCTGCGAGATAGCCAAGAGGCTTGGGCTGTATGAGGAATATATAGAGGGCAACACCGCCGAGGAGTGGATAAAAGTTGGTTACGAGACGTCCGGGGTTCAACACCTGATTAGCTGGGAAGAACTCAACAAGAAGGGTTACTATGTAATCCCGACGGACCCGGAATGGGAGAAATATCCCCGTGGCTTGATAAAATTCTACGAAGATCCCGAGAAGAATCCTTTAACTACGCCGACCGGCAAGATTGAATTCTATGCAACCGGTTTGGCTGAGCATTTCCCTGATGATGACGAGAGACCTCCGGTGCCGCACTGGATTCCCTACGGCGAATCACACCAGGAAAGTCTGCTCCACCCACGGGCAAACAAGTATCCGCTATTACTTCTTTCGAACCACCCTCGGTGGGGGTGTCATTCGCAACATGAAGACATAACCTGGTTAAGGGAAATAGTAACCTGCAAGGTTCGAGGACCAGATGGATACCAGTACCAGCCTGCCTGGATAAATCCGGCAGATGCTGCTGCGAGAGGTATCGAAAACGGGGACGTGGTTAAGATCTACAATGATAGGGGAGCTTTCCTTGCCGGTGCCTATGTAACTGAGAGGGTAATGCCTGGAGCAGTAAGTGTGGACCACGGGGCAAAGTATGATCCGATAATTGCTGGACAGCTAGATCGAGGGGGAGCGACTAATCCCATATGTCCTCGCAAAATAACTTCTAGAAATGCTACGGGGATGGCAGTGAGTGGATTTCTGATCGAGGTGGAACGAGCCGACCTAGACAAACTGCGGAGGCAGTATCCTGATGCATTCAGTAGGCCTTTCCATCCAACTGCTGGTCCAAGTCTAGAATCTTTTGTAGGAGGCAAATAATGGGTAAGGTACTGATTATCAACTATGACATCTGCAATGGCTGCTACAACTGCCAGGTAGCGTGCAAAGATGAGCATGTGGCCAATGATTGGTCACCTATTGCGAAACCACAGCCCGATACCGGACAGTTCTGGAATATGATCTACGATAATGTCCGCGGCCAGGTCCCCAAAGTGAAGGTCACCTACGAGCACAGCATCTGCCAGCACTGCGACGATGCCCCCTGTATACCGGCATGCAACGCCGGAGCCATCTATAAGCGAGAGGATGGAGCAGTAATCATTGATCCCACTAAGTGTCGCGGCAATAAGATGTGCATCGCAGCCTGCCCGTACGAGAACATCATCTATTTCAATGACTCACTTAACATCGCTCAGAAGTGCACGTTCTGTGCCCACCTACTGGACAAGGGATGGAAAGAGCCGCGGTGTGTTGATGCCTGTCCAACCGGCGCATTTACGTTTGGTGATGAGACAGATCCAAATATAAAAGCATTGATAAGCAAAGCACAACCACTAAAGCCCAACTTGGACGTAAAACCCAGAGTTTACTACATCGGATTGTCCAAGAAGTTCATTGCCGGGGCTGTATATGATCCTGATGAAGATGAGTGCATCGAAGGAGCAACAGTAACAGTATCAAATCTGGATAGCGGTGAAGAATTCACAGCCAAAACAGATATCTACGGCGATTTCTGGTTTGAGAATATGAAGGCTGACCATAGTTATTCCCTGAGGATAGAGAAGGATGAATACTATCCACAGGAGATACACGACATACGCACAGCAAAGGACGTGACCGTCGGGGACATAGAGCTCCGCAGAAAGGTCAAACGCGGAAAATCGTGACTCGAGGGCTCCTTGCCCGCGTTCAAGTCCTGCGTAAAACTATAGATAGCGGCTGCTTCTGCAAAAAGGCCAACCGGCGTCCTTGTTACTATCCTGGCGTCACCACCACAGCCAACACAAATGGCGGTTTCACGACCGCTTGGTCAACTTCAGGACTCCTAGATGTTTGTCAGTTTTCAGGTCAAAATTGACCGTCTTCGCTTTGTACCCCTTACATTCAAACTTTGCCGAGTACTTTCCCGCGCCGAGGCCATCAAATTCGAAATCTCCGAAGTTGTTTGTCGAGGTTTTCGTAGATTTGCCTGTAGACTGGTTTGTCAGGGTTACGGACACTCCCTCAGCACATTCATCTACCTCACCGTCTACAACGGAGCCAGCAATGAAAACCTTCGGCACACCCAGGTAGTACACTCTCGGCTTGGTTTTGCGTCCAGGGTTGAGGGCTTCAGTTTTCCGGGAAGCCACGATTTTGGAGACGTCGCTCCTAGGGTCTGCTAGGTCACCAAATACGAAAACCCGACTGGGACATACCTGCACGCACTTGGGGATCTTCCCTTCCTCAAGCCTCTGTACACAGAACGTGCACTTCTGTGGGAGCTGCTTTTCCTCGTTCCAGAATATTACGTGATAGGGGCAGGCATCCACTATCTGTCTTTGGCCGACGGCCTTCTTCGGATCTATTATCACTATCCCATCAGCTCTTTTATATACCGCGCGGTTCTTGGCAGCCTTGATACAGGGCGCGTTGTCGCAATGCATACAAGGTACAGGTATGTATGCGACCTTGATGCAAGGACATGCTCCGCGCTCTCTCTTCGCGAGGTCAATCCAGAATTGCCCATGCCTGGGCTGGGCCACGGAATAGGGAGGATAGTCGTTATCCCAGTACTCATCTTTACAGGCTACGAAACAGCTGTAGCAAGCATTGCACTTTGTTATATCTATTGCCATACCCCATTTAGCCATATTTATTCCCTCCTCTTTTCAATTTCAACCAGACAGGAATTCGGAGCCATACCGCAGGCGTTCTTGGATATGAAACGATGAGGTGTCAGCAGGTTGATACAACCACCTCTATCGGGCGATTCGCCAGGCTCTCCGACTGGGTCATAAACAGCACACGACTCATATGAATGGACCATGCCATAGGGGACACGCTCTGTAACCTGCGCTGCACATATGACAACCGCTCTGTCATTGTAGACATTGACCAGATCACCATCTCTTATGCCCCTTCTCTGGGCGTCTTTTGTGTTTATCCGAATCACCCAGTAATACCGTCCATCTTTCTGTTTAACCCTGTGTTCCGGTATTTCATTTATCCAGCTGTCTTTACCATCATACATAGTGTGAAAACTATACCTCGGGTGAGGAGTAATGAGCTGAAGGGGGTATTTGGAGTAGAGCTCCTTTGTGTGATGACCTTCCCAAGAAGGGATATACTTGGCTACCGGTGGTCTTTCCCAGTCATCGGGGTCGAAACGTTTGAGGCTTTCTGCTTCAAACTCTATTTTGCCAGTTTGGGTAGCCAGATTACCTTCGGCATCTGGTATGCCTGCTACTCCTCCACCCACAGGTCCCCAGTCAGGTGTATCTTTCTTCCGTCCCTCGGCAAACCACCTCAAACTTGGTGTAGACTTGTAACGTTTGGGCAGCGGGACAACGAAGTAGCCTTTCTTCTCAAACTCTTCCCATGAAATGTACTTCGGCAGGTCAGTTACTTGGAACAGCTTCTTTACCCAGTCCAGCTCTGTTAAGCCTCCTTCGGTGAACTTCTCGTAGAAGCCAAGCTTCTCAGCCACCGCAGCAAATATGTCGTAATCTGCCCTAGATTCGCCCAGTGGTTCAATACACTTCTTCTGTAACACTATTGTCCTATGGTTGACTCCATAGTGGCTATGAGGAATGTAGCCCGAGCAGTTAGCCCACTCACCGATGTCCCATCTCTCAAAGTTAGTGCAGGCCGGAAGTATCAAGTCAGCAAGTTGCGCTTCACCTTCCATCCAGATTGACTGGTTGACCACAAACTCAAGCTTGGGACTCCGGTACATCCTGACCCACCTGTTTGTGTTGTTCATGGTGCCAATATAGGCACCACCATACCGCCAGAACATCTTCACCTCAGAGAACCCAACTTCTGGATACCTGTATTTCTTGAACTGAGTTTCAGATGAAGCGCCGCAAAAGCCCTTCCCTCGCCACTCCTGAGGCGGATTCAAGATGCATTCGGGAAGCAGGATCCTGGGTATATGCTGTCCCCCAGGATCATTCACCTCAGACCTTACCGGATGCTCTGTTATTCCTCGTGCGATCATCTGGAAGCCCGCAGCGCTGTTTAGTGGGTCGCCGGATATGCCGCCTTCAGCATATCCCGGGAAGAAGAAGCTGAAATTCTGCGGTGCACCGTAATTTGTTGTCCAGATGTTGCTCCCTGGCTTGCCCATCCCCTGCATGGCTGCCAGCATAACCATATACCTTGCCCATTCTGTCCCGTAGGCCGCTCTACAGGCTCCCCCTCCAAGTGCACTCCCGGAGGCCAGCATAGTCTTGCGCCTGGCCCACTCTCTTGCCAAAGCCCTGATCTCTCGTGCTGGTACTCCTGTTTCTTTTTCAGCCCATTCACTCGTCTTGGCAAAACCGTCTTCTTCACCAAGTATATAGCCTTTCCATTTCTCAAATCCGTGCGTATGCTCCTTAACATATTCCTTATCGTATGTGCCTTCCGTAAGCCAGACATAGGCAATAGCTGCTGCCATCGCTGTATCGGTTCCCGGCCTGGGAGCAAACCATTTGTCAGCGAAATTCACAGCGGTGGAATTATAATGCTGGTCCACAACAATCATCTTCACCCCCAGCTCCTTCAGCCAGGAACGCCACTGATTTGACTCCTGCCCTCCATAGATTCCGGAGGTGCTTTCAGGGTCAGAAGACCAGTAGATCACCATCTCGGCGTGTTTCAAGGCATCTTCCAAGAGATCGTACTGCTCCGAAACACCTAGTCTCCAGGCAAACCCCCACATATGCATCGCGCCCCAGTGCCATCCCTCCCAGCTATCCGGATTGTGATCGACATAGGTAGCATTCAGCATTCCCATGAACCTTAACAGGCTGCTGTGCCTGTAACCTACATTGCCCCAATTGTGATGTGAAGAAGGCGTGGTAAGAACTGCGCCAGGCCCGTAAGTCTTGTGGACACGCTCTATTCCTTTGGCCAGAATATCTAAGGCTTCGTCCCAGCTGATTCGCTTGTAGCCTGACATACCCCTGTTTTCAGCTTTTCTATCTCCTTGCGGATTGAAATCAACTCTCTTAAGGGGATACAGAAGCCTGTCGGGGGAATATATCCTTGACCTCTCAGCCAAGGCATATTGTGCAACGTTCGATATTCTGGCGGGGGAAAACTTCCTTCCCCGTGCGTTTATAACCCACGATTCAGCATCATCAGCACTGAGCTCCAAGGGTTCAATACGTGTTATTTTCCCGTTTCTCACGTACACAAAAAGCGGTCCGCCGGTGGTACAATTGGTGAGAACTTCTTCTTTCGCGGAACGAGCCATATATATCCACCTCCTTTTTGGTCTGATTCAGTGCGTTATTCTAATACGGTGAACGCGGTGCAGTCAACATCATGTTGACCAAGAAATCTCTGTTTGATATACTTGACTGCAAAATCCGACAAGTTCACAAATGGGAGGCAAGATATGCAGGCATTCAACAAACTCAAGACAGTATCAGAGTCAGGGGATATTTTGCGTGTAGTCATTGGGATTCTAGTCTTCGGTTCGGTTTGGGGGCTTGTGGAAGCTACTCTGGGTGGGGCCTTACACCTTGTCCACTTCGCCTATAAAGGAGCAATTACAGGGGGCGTCGGCATGGCAATCATGGCAGCATTTGTCGTCATGTATCGGCGGCCCAGACTCGTATTCTGGCTTGGAGTGATCGCCGCCCTGTTCAAGCCACTGAGCGCCCTCATTTATGGCCAACCTGTCTTTGCTCCCTTCGTGGTCAACCCCGCCTCAGCAATCCTTCTGGAAGCACTGGGCTTCACCTTGGTGGTCAGCCTCCTGTATAAAGGTTTTGAAGGCAGTATCAAGACGCGTATTGGCGTTGGTGTCGCAGCGGGATACCTGAGCATCGTCCTTTTCGCCATTCTAGCGTCAGCGCTAGGTATGGGTAAGTGGGCAGCGTTGGGATTTGGTGAGAGAGCTACTGCGGCACTTACCGATGGCACAGCTCTGGCCATCGTAGGTACTGGTCTGCTACTGTTAGGATGCCTGGTGAGCACAAAGGCCCGACCCAATTTCTGGCAATTCATGACTGCAAAGCCCAAAGCCTTCTACGCTAGCAATATAGCCATCACGGCGTTCTGCTGGATTGGCGCCGCAGTGGCCTTCGCATCAGGTCTCTAGTGAGACTGCTCGTCGTAGGCGAACCAGGGTCCGGCAAGACCAGCTGGTGCAGGGAATACATTGACCGGCAGCGAAAATCTGGTTCCACTATCGGTGGAATCCTCTCCCCGGCGATTGACAAGCAAAGGCAACGAATCGGCTTCAATGTAATTGACCTCGTTACTGGGCAAGAGGTCCCTTTTGCCCGACTGTCACGCTACAGATCTTTCAAGGGAGCTGAGGTGGTAGGTGATTATACCATTAGCCGGGACGGGATATCATTTGCCTGCGGTGCTATTAGACGCGCGGTCGAGAGCGGATGCGAGCTGGTCGTCATCGATGAGATCGGCCCGTTGGAACTGCGTGGAAACGGGCTTATGCCCGCAGTCCAGTCAGCCCTAGCTTCACCGGTCGATGTGCTCATCGTAGTAAGAAGTTCGTTAAAGGTAGCACTTGAGAGGCGTTTTCCTGAGTGCGAATTTGCTGTCGCCGCTGATTTGACGCAGTCTCGTTCAAACGGCTCTGAGCTTGCACATTCCGGTAGCCATGAGGCGGCCACCTACGAGTGGCCACACAAGGGCCGACGGCCTGAAAAGAAAAAATAGAATCGAACAGACTTGCTGCTCGGTGCGCTCAGTCCAGGCGCTTTAGTAATTGACCTTGTCCTTCCCTTTCAGGCCGAGGATCTGTCTTGCTTCGTCGGGCGTGGCTATCTCGCGGTCGAGCTCCCGGGCGATCCTGACTACCTTCTCTACCAGTTCGGCGTTGCTCTTGGCCAATACTCCTTTACTGACGTAGATATTGTCTTCCAGGCCCACGCGGACATGCCCGCCCATCATTATAGCCAGGGTAGCCAGGTTAAACTCGGCAGGATAGCCAGCGCCAATTACCGACCACTTGTAGTTCTCTGGCCCGAACAGCCGATCGGTTGTCTGCTTCATAAACATGATGTTCTCTAGGTCAGCACCAATCGCCCCCAGAATTCCAGTGACAAATTGCACCCAGATCGGGAATTTCAGCAGCTTCTTCCTGATGCAGTACTGTATGTTGTACAGGTGCCCTACGTCATAGGCTTCGTGTTCAGGTCTGGTATTATTCTCAATCATGGTCTTGCAGAAGTGTTCGATATCACCAAACGTATTACGAAAGATGAAGTTTATGGTTCCGGCGGCAAAATCCTTCTCCCAGGGATACTTGTAGTCTGAGTCCTTGTATCGCTCGGCGATCGGGTGGATTGAGAAGTTGATCGAGCCCATGTTGAATGTAGCCAGCTCAGGCTTAAGAGCCGGGACAACCCTTATCCTTTCCGCTGCCGTCATTTCCATGGTCCCGCCGGTAGTTACGCAGACAATGACATTGCTCTTTGCCTTGATAAGAGTGGCAATATCCCGATAGACTGCCGGGTCAGTAGTCGGCTTGCCAGTCTGCGGGTCTCTACCATGAACATGCACCGAAGCCGCCCCAGCATCGGCACACCGGACCGCTTCGTCGCAGATTTGCTGGGGGGTCAATGGCAGATAAGGAGTCTGCGTCGGCAGGGTAATGTTTCCGGTTAGAGCCGCAGTTATAATTAGTTTTTCCATCTGGTGAGTTCCTCCTTACGTTGTCGGTTATCGTATCTGTCTCAAGTTTGTTGCTTGCGGGAGTAATCGATGAGATGCTTCACAAGCCTCTCTCTAGTGCCCTTCATCGTTTCCGGTGTCCAGCTGTCATAGAAGCCTTTTCCAGATTTGAACCCTAGCTCACCTTTGCCTACCTTGTCCTTCAGGAGTGGTGAGGGGCTGGGAGAAGCCTCCAAATCCTGCAAAACCGTATTGTGGATAGCTAGTACCAGATCCAGCCCCGCCATATCGGCATTCTCAATTGGCCCCAGTACAGGAATCCGGATGCCAAAACTTTGCTTAATAGCATCATCGACAGTAGCTGCATCAGCAATGCCTTTCTCTACAATTGAGATAGCTTCCCGCCACAACGCATGCTGGAGACGGTTAGCGACGAATCCCGGGACATCCTTCAAACATTTGATGGGATACTTACCGGCCTTCTTCATGAACTGGTAGGTTGTCTCCATTGTCTCATCAGAGGTGTCCTTTCCCTTTACTACTTCAACTAGAGGGATAAGGTATGGTGGAAACCAGAAGTGTGTTCCAATCATTCTATTCCGGTTATTGGCTCTGGATGCTATCGCGGTTATGCTGATCACCGATGTATTCGTGGCCAGAATAACATCCCTGGGGCACATCCGATCTAATTCCCTAAATAGGTCTTGTTTCACCTTTAGGTCTTCAGCCACTGATTCTATAATAATGGGGGCCTTCGCCACTGCTTCATCCATATTTCTTGTTGTTCTTATCCTGCCTATGATCTTCTTTGTTTCATCCTCTACGCTGGCTTGTCCTTCCACTAAGACCTGGAGGTTTGACTCAATATTCTCAATGGCTTTGTCCAGTGTCTGCTGAGTCCGGGAGTATAGAGATACCTGATAACCTGCCCTGGCAAAATGCAGTGCCAGTCCATGCCCTACCATGCCCGCCCCCAGCAAACCGACGTGATTGATCTCTTCGGCTTTCATAAATTGCTCCGATTCCTACTCAGGCAGGAATTGTGATAGCTGCCCAGAACGGAGAAGACTACTAGTAATTGATAGCCACCAGCATACTTGCCGGCTTATTGGTCTTATTGAGTATTGACCTACCTTCGTTGGGAGCGATATAGACTGAATCCCAGCGACCGAGTGTTATCTCTTCCTTCTCGGTCTTAACGGTGACCTCTCCGTCCAGGACGAAATAGTACTTCTCCGCTGGCGTAGCCCCGAATTCAGCTCCACCGCCGGGCAGAAAATGGGACATGCCTACCCAGAACTTCTCAGCTCCGGTCTCCTCTTTCCCGCTTAGCCTGAGCGCGATCATCTTGAAGTGACCGGGAGCCTCATAGGGCTTGACCTGAGCTAAATTAACTTTTTTCATATTCTCTCCTCTCGAACTACAAATTACCCGTCCATGAACAAGCCGGACTATTGCGTGCCGTACTTGCAAACGCGGTCGGGATATCGTATGTTTTGACGTCTTCCAGACAAACCTTCTTCATATGTCCTCCATGTTTGTTTTTGAAGTATCGGGGCAAACAAACAGCTATATACTTCATCTTTCCGGGAGGCAGCCACCGTAGGAATAGGTCCTATCAGGCACGTCATTCAGGTCGTCTTCGTTGATTTCGGCAACGCAGTGAGCCATGGAGCCATCGCCCATATACCAGCGTAGAGGGAAGCAGTTGAACCTGAAGCGCTTACCGGAAACCTTATCCAGGTCCCCACCAAGGTTTTCGACCCCGACTATCCCATGACCCAACATCAGCTTATGACAGGGCTCCCAGGTACCCCAGTTGCCGAGGGCTTCCAGATCGCCAAACTTCTTGTCATAAGCTTCTTTACCGTGCACCTTGATGTAGGTAAACTTGTCAAATTCGGCGTAGGCTTCTTCACCGAACTGCTGAATGTACTCTTCAGTGATAGGATAGCCTGAAGCGCCCAGAAGGTTCATGCGGGTCATGCCGTTGTTGCCCATAGCGGTGTGGAGAGGATGGTCCAGAGCCTGCATATCCATGGCAACACACTTTACCTTTTTCTCTACGAACCACCTGCCGGCTTCGACGCCGGTACCGCAGGAATAATGATAGTACTCCTTGGAGTCATCAAACTTCCGATGCATGCCGGTATTCAGACAAATGACCATGCCTTTCAGTTCGCTCGGCTTGATGCCTACTTTTTCGCAGGCAGCCTCAAGATGCTTTGGAAGGATCAGTCCCCAGCGCTTGATCTCGATGGGAAGGCAAACGGCATCGCCAGTGTAGGCGTCAATCGGCATTTCGTGAGTGTAACGAGCTCTTTTGCCATCGAACTCGATTTCCATAACATGACGGGGGGCATCGCAATGCGTACCGGTGTGCATCGTGCAGGTAATCTTCTGCGTCAGAACGCCGCCCTTGGCCATGGTATGCGCGTTATCGATTACCGGCTTGTCAAAATAAGGCCAGCGGGGAATTTCCGCGCTGAAGGGATGCGAAAGAGAAACAAATACTGTTTTACCCATTACAGGTACCTCCTAAGGTTTATCGATTAAAGATATATTTACCAGGTGGTCACGCCACCGTCAATGTACAGGACTTGCCCGGTAATGAAGTCTGACGCCTTCGAGGCAAAGAATACGGTAGCTCCCACAATATCGTCCGGCATCGCCCAGCGGCCCAGCGGGATACGTGACTTCATCCTCTTGGCGTACTCGGGGTCGGCTAAGGCAGGACGGGTAAGCTCGGTCTCAACTACAGTGGGTGCCAGCGCATTAACCAGTACGTTGTGCTTAGCCCACTCGCAGGCCAGCGTTCTCGTCAGCGTATCTACGGCTCCTTTGCTGGGACAATAAGCTGCATAATCAACAGGGAGCCCATATCTACCCCTCACCGATGATAAGTTTATGATCTTGCCGCTATGCTGCTTGATCATCACCCGCCCAACTGCCTGGCAGGTCAGGAAAGTGCCTCGGGTGTTAATATCAATCACCTTCTGCCACTCATCAATGGGAAAGCTCTCGGCAGGCTTGCGAATCGCCAGACCGTGAGCGTTCACCAGAATATCAATGTGAGGAAATGTCTTCAGGACGCTATCGACCATAGCCGCTACTGATTTCTCATCGGTAACCTCCACGGTGACAGCCAGTGACTTCCTACCCCGGGCTTGTATCTCCTTGGCTACCGCCTCGAGATGTTCGAGCTTACGGCTAGCCACGATCACATCAGCACCAGCCTCCGCCAGACCCAAGGCCTGTGCACGGCCGATGCCGCCAGCACCACCAACCACTACAGCAACCTTGCCTGTCAAATCAAATAAATCGCCGATATTGCACCTCCTTCTTCAGAATCTCCTGCAGCTACACAGGACTGATGTAATGGTTAGAGACATCCAGATTCTGGCTTGGACTTGAGTTCGTCTCTTGCCTCTATTGCCTCCAATCTGGATGATTTCCTAACCAAAGATGACCTGTCCCAATGGTATCATCGCCAGGCAGCGACCGTCAACTCTCGGCTAAGTCCAGAGCATGTTCTGTGGCAGGAATGTCTTGGTCGAAAGCTCAATTCAGTCCTTCTTTATCAGGGCAGCTCTTCTTCGGCCTTGCCTTTCTGTCCCTCTGGCCTACCATTATAGTTAGACTCCTCTTTTCAGGGCACCTCAAAGCTGACTCACACTATGACTGACACAATTCACAGTTCAAGTATATGTAGTTATTTGGTTATCAAGTAACGACGTATTGCCAGAGGTACAGGTATAGGTTGCATTTACCGAAGAATGGGGTGTCTGTCGATAATTAGATGAGGTACTGTGTGATATAATGGTGCTTACCGCGCAAATACTGACAGAAGGAGGTATCCCTCATGGGAAAAGCAAAACTTTATGATTTGAGTCAGCCTTTTGGGCATGGCACACCTTTGTGGCCATATTTTCCAGACGTGAAGGTTGAGAGGTTCCATTACCATGCCAAATCTGGGGTGCTCACCCAGTGGATTACAGCCCCGATGCACTGCTCGACGCACGCTGATTCACCGATCCACGTGCTGCCCGCGAACAAGCTGAAAGGTCCCATGTATACGCATGAGCTTCCGCTGGAGAATTACTTCGGCACCGGAGTCGTGGTCAGTATTCCTAAAGGGAAGTGGGGTGTCGTCACGCCTGAAGACCTGGAGAACGCTAGACCCAAGATCGAGAAGAGGGATATCGTTATAGTGAATACTGGTTGGCATCATCACTGGGGAGACAATACGGAGTATTTCTGTTATTCTCCGGGGCTCTATAAGGAGGCTGGCGAGTGGTTCGTCGAAAGAGGGGTCAAGGCGGTCGGAGTTGACCAGCAGGCATTGGACCACCCGCTGGCGACAGCGATTGGACCCCATGGACCGGGACCGATGCGGCCAGATGTCTGCAAGGAATACAAAAAAGAAACCGGGCGGGAAGTCATTGAAGATTTCCCCCACTGGGAACCCTGCCACAAGATCCTGCTTGGTAATGGCATCATGGGGTGGGAGAATGTCGGCGGTGACGTCGACGAAGTCAATGGTATGAGGGTAACCATCGCTGGTTGGCCCATAAAATGGCAGGGTGGCGATGGTTCCATGGTCAGGCTGGTAGCCATCGTGGATAAGGGAGACCAATAATCGCTACGTTCCGCCAGTATTACTCGTATAACTCAGTAATGGACGCTTTGAGAAACTGACATCCTGACATCTTTGAACATATGTAGAAAGGAGCTAGCATTATGTCCAAATCAATTGTATCAATAGTCAAAGGAGCCAACGCCGAGGAATTGGTGGATGAAGCACTTTCACTTCTAGGTGGCGTCGACTCCCTAATCAAGCCGAATTCCACAGTGGTCATTAAGCCTAACGCCGGTCACCCGTTCCCGCCTGAGACTAGCGTGAACACTAGCCCGGCGGTTGTTTCTGCCGTTATCAAAGTACTGCGCAAAGCCAAGCCCAAGCAGATCATCGTGGCTGAGGCATCCGCCATCGGCTGCGACACAATGCAGTCTCTGGAGGTAAGCGGGATACGGAAGGCAGCAGAGGATGCTGGTGCAGACAGAATCATCGATATCAAGGCGGAGAAAGACCTAATAAGCTTTCCAATTCGTGACGCTAGGTCAGACTTGACTAGAGTGCCGTTGCCCCGGTTTCTCATTGAGGCGGACCACATAGTGAACCTGCCTATCTTCAAAGCCCATGTCAGTGTGGTCTTCACTTGCGCGCTCAAAAACATAAAAGGGGTTGTTCAGGATAAGGTTCATCAACAGATGCATATTACCAACCTGGCTGAGGCCCTGGTAGACCTGTGGTCGGTTATCAAGCCAGACCTGTCAATAGTGGATATGATTCGCCCTGCCGAGGGCTTCGGTCCCCACGCCACAAGCCCCGTAGACTTTGGCTGTATCGTTGCCGGCAAGGATCCGGCGGCGGTAGATGCTACCGTTTGCCGAATGGTTGGTCTGGATATCAAAAAGGTAGATTATTACAAACCTGCTCGAGAGCGGGGCGTTGGGAATATAGATGAAGACCAAATAGAAATCCGCGGGAAGCGAATAGAAGAAGTATTCAAGCAGCTGTGGTTGCCCTACCTGGGAGGATTCGAACAATGGCCCGAGTACAACATCTATGCCGAAAATGCCTGCAGCAGTTGCCAGTCTTTGTTGGCATTTACCATGGAGAAGCTAAAGTCGCTGGGCGAGTACGAGAAAAATGCGGGCATTTCCATCCTTATAGGGCCTAAGAAGAAGCTTCCCGAGGGAGTCAAACCTGGCAAGGACCTTATCCTAATAGGTGACTGCCTCAACAAGTACCGAGGACAAGGTGCATTTGCCAGCGGGTGTCCTTCACTCGAACCTTTTCCGCTGTGGGCAATAATTGATCGAAGGGACCATACGGAAATGGGGCCGGATTTTAGGGATAGAATGGCCATAGAGGCGAAAGCATTCGACGATTATGTGGCCAAGATAATAGAGAGTAGAAAGAGGCGATAGCAACTAGCTGGAGACACTCTGAAAAACAATCAAGTTAACTTGGAGCTGTTCCAAAAGGATGGCTATTAATTCAGTTCGACAATACCTTGAGAGTGTCAAGAAGCTTGCCCCAAGAGCATATCTTGGCGGCAAGAGGATAAAGAACATTCTGGAAAGCCCGACTGCACTATCCATCATAGAGGGAACGGCCAGAAGCTATGAGATGTCAAATGACCCTCTATACAAACACATACTGACGGCCAAATCACACTTAACATCAAAGGAAATCAGCCGGGCAACCCGCATCAATAGGAGTATTCGCGACCTCGAAAAAAGGGTGGAGATGGCTGTTCTCATGGGGCAGGAGCTGGGCACGTGCTATTACCGTTGTGGCGCTTCAAATGCACTAACACACCTGGCAAGTGTCACCTGGGAAATGGACAAGAAACTGGGTACAGACTACAACAACAGGTTCAATGAGTATCTAAGGTTTGTGCAAGACAGTGACCTAGTATTGAGTATCGGCGTCAATGACGCTAAGGGTATCCGTACCAAGGGGGTCAAGGAACAGGATCCTGATATGGCGTTGAGGGTGGTGGAGAGAAAGGATAGTGGTATCGTCGTTAGAGGGGCAAAACTGCACCAGACGGGCGCTGTTGCCGCTCATGAGCACCTTATTCTGCCTGGTTCCTTATATTCAAAGGGAGAAGAGGATTATGCTCTAGCCTTTGCTGTCCCTAACGGGGAGAAAGGGATAACATATATCTGTCAGTATAACCCTTATACAGTGGAACGGGAATTTGAAGATGATGTATCCCAAATTGGCAACCCTCGCTACGGTCAGAGAGAAACCGCCATGGTCATCTTCGATGATGTCTTTATTCCTGAAGATAGGGTCTTCGTGTGCGGCGAGGTTGAATTCACGGGTAAACTCCGAGATGCTTCAGCTAGACTTCATTCTACTTGCGAGGCAGCCTGCAAGGCAGGTTGGCTAGACCTAATGACAGGAGCTGCCCGGCTAAGTGCGGAATACAGCGGGCTAGAAGATGTTCCGCACATTCAGGCGGACATAGCAGATATGATCAAAGTAAGGGAGATATGCCATGCCTTGGCCGTTGCCGCTGTAGCCAGAGCCAAGGAAGAACCTCCTGGTTCCGGTGTTTTCCTGCCTGATATTACATTTGCCAGGATGGCATTGGTGTACTGTAGCTATGGCTTCTGGGAAGCCATAGAAAAGGCAACCAATGTGGCCGGTGGACTGGTAATAACAATGCCTTCTGAGAAAGAACTGAAAAATCCGGAAACCAGTGAGTATGTTAAGAAATACCTCAAATCGGTAGCGCCTGCGGAAAAGAGATTGAGGATTAGCAAGTTCCTGCAAAACTGGGTATGTGGACTGCACGGGGCGGCTACATGGGTAGGTGGCGGGGTGCCATACGGTGCATTGATGGCAGCCTATAACTCTACAGACTGGGAACAAAAGAAAGGGTTGGCTGAGAGGCTGGCGGGACTCAAGTGAAACCTAAGCCAACAACTTCCGTGAAAGTCGATCCTCTGCATAATGATCGAAATCATGAAAACGTTGACCTCCAGGGTGCGCATCGTCAGCATAAGTGACAAGTGGAATGACGCCCCCCCGAAAGGGAGTCCAACCATAATGTTAGTCTAGAAGGACAGAAAAGGGGGTAGATGGTCAGAAAGATCTTCAGTCCAGAGCAGACCATCAATAAACTCAGGAAAGCCCAGATCCACATCGATCAGGGTATCTCTATTGCTTCCCACCCGGATGATTTCACGACTAGGGATGACCTGTCTCAATGCTGTCACCGCCAGGCAGCAACCGTCAACTTTCGGCTGACTCGATAACATGTTCTGTGGCAAGAATGTGTTGACTCAAAGCTCAGTTCAGTGTTTCTTCCGGACAGATCTTTTTGAGCGTTGTTTCTTTGTCCGGGTTGCTCTCCCGCTGCGCACCAGGAAGACTGCCAGCCCCGCTGCTGATAGAGCTCCTGCTATGACCCCACCGATTAGCGGCCAGTTGAGCCCAAAACTGGCAGTTACAGCGTAGTCGCCATACATGGTGATAACAGTTGTGGCGGCGTTCACATTGGCGATGGTGTCCACATCACCGGTCCACTTGACAAGTCGGTAGCCGGCCTCGGGCTTAGCAATCAAACGGACCATTACCCCGGCATTGTAGGTGAACATGCCGTCATCAGGCTTGATAACGGAACCGCCGGGAGTGCTGGAGACGGTGAGGTCGTACTTGACAACTCCTAGGTTCCACTTGGCAAGCTCGATCTCAGGGCCTGCAGCGACCACAGTACCGTCGAACTTACGCCCCACCGTGTGAGACTCGCCCACGGCGACCTGGGTGATATCGATCCAGTCGTTAATCACGTATTGTCCGCCAGGGTCCCTTCCCACAGCGATTACCGTACCATCTGCCTTAAGTCCCACTGTGTGAGAGCCACCTGTGGCCACCTGAATGATGTCTGCCCAGGCACCTACATTGCATTGACCAAAGTAGTTATGTCCCGTGGCGACTGCGGTGCTGTCGATCTTGAGCCCTACTGTATTGTAGCCGGCTGCGGCAACGTCGGTGATGTCCGTCCAGCCGCTCACAGCAGACTGACCATACTCGTTGTCCCCCGCAGCAAGCAAGATGCCGTCTGCCTTAAGCCCCACCGTGTGCCTGGTGCCTGCGGCCACCCCAATGATGTCCGTCCAGTTGCCGACATTGCACTGCCCGAACTGGTTGTCTCCAATGGCGACCACACTGCCGTCTGCCCTAACTCCCACCGTGTGCCTGGTGCCTGCGGCCACCCCGATCATGTCCGTCCAGCCGCTCGCAGCAGACTGACCGTACTCGTTGTCCCCCAGAGCGAGCACGGTGCCGTCTGCCTTAAGCCCCACCGTATGACCATAGCCTGTGGCGACCTGGATCATGTCTGTCCA
>CAYFSE010000138.1:0-1538 GCA_964345725.1 uncultured Dehalococcoidales bacterium | reverse complement strand
ATCAAGGATGTCCGAAAGGTTTGCCGCGCTCGCTCCAGACATGTCAAGGAGGCTATACCACTGTTGGCCAACTTGAGGTACTGAAGATCAGCCAGCCGTTTGCCGGATGGACTCCTTTAGAGGATGGTGGACTCATTATATTGGATACATTTCTTTTTTCTGGTGCTCATGGTGTTCATGGCGCTTTTGGCTGTGCCACTCTTGTTGGGCCGGCTCTTTATGCCGCGGCTGACCCTGGCCCTGTTTCGGCGTTTCGGTGGCTGGCTGAGCCGATTTATGGACCGGATAAGCCCTGGTCTTGACCTTCGCCTTCTAGTGAGGGCTAGTAATGGCTATTTCCGCAAGACCTTTGCGGCAACCCCTTACAACCAGCGCTTGCTTTTCTTGCCCTTCTGCCTGTGCCCCCCAAAGTGCCCCGTCGAGGTGGATCCTGTTCGTGGGCTTCTCTGCATTGAAACCTGTCCAGGCTGCGAACTGGGGAGGCTGCGCCAGGAAGCTGTCAGCCTTGGCTATGCCGGCGTATACGTTGTGCCTAGCTCTCGTATGCTACGAGGTCGAGGGCTTTTGCCCAGCGACCAGTTCATGCGGGCTAAATTCAAGCAACACTCTCCTGCGGCTGTCCTAGGTGTTGTTTGCAATTGGTACTTGCGCCGCCGATTGCTGACCCACTATACCGTCGGCAGAAGAGGTTACTCCTCCGACGGCAATAAGCACGGGACAGTCTTACAAGGTGTTCTCTTTGAGAGGCGTAACTGCAAGGATGTATCTGTAAACTGGGCTCTGGTGCGCCATCATATGCTGCTATGAGTCAGGCGATTTTAACCCAATATCCGAGTATTCCAACATTCCCTGGCCCAGACCTTACTTGGAATGCTTGATTTTAGCCCTTGTGCTTGCGAAATATTAAAGAGACATGAGCATCTTCCAAGAGAATCGCACCAGGGCGGGCCATTATTCCATGGGTTTGCTACATATGCAGCATTGTTAAAGGACTTATGATCTCCATGGGTTGGAGAATTTGCGAGATATTTTAACTGCTCTATCCTTCTATGCCTTTTCCATTGACACTCAACTGCCCTTATCCTATAGTGTCCAATAAAACGGAAGTTCTTATCATCCTTTCGAGTCATTGTTTTATGCGCTCATTTATCCCCCGCGAGTACCAGGTTCAATACAAAAAAGTCCCAAGATGAAAGTAATACTGGTCAATCCACCTTATACTTTTTGGAAGCCCGAGGTGCAGTATCTTGAACGAGTATTGGGCCACAGACCCCCTTTGGGACTGCTTTCTTTGGCTGCTTACGCACGGAAAAATTTGCCTGATCTGAGTATCAGGATCATCGATGCCTCTGCCTCTTTGCTCTCAATTTCAGAAACAGCTGATCGAATTATAGATTCTGCACCAGATGCCGTCGGTATTACTCTCACGACCATGGTTGTCAAAACGGCCCAAAAGATTGCAGTAAGGGTTAAAAGCGCCCTACCGAATGTCAAGATAGTTGCAGGAGGTCCTCACGTTTCAGGTACCGGTGAGGACG
>CAYFSE010000137.1:0-3128 GCA_964345725.1 uncultured Dehalococcoidales bacterium | reverse complement strand
AATCGCCCAAGGTCCAGAAAGATTGCTGTTCAAATATTGGGCGAATAGGCAAAGGATCATGTTCCCATTGCCATAATCCTGTTAGGCGGAGTCGGTGCCGCGACTATTAGATTACATATTCTGACGGCCTACTCATCCTTCTTCTTGCGAGTGCTTCAACGTTTTTCTTCTTCCTAGCCTTGGTTGTCAGTGTTGGTTAAACCTGCTAGATTTATGTCAATGTCTTACCGTCGCATAGTGGCCAAATTCGGCACAAACCTCCTTACCTCGGGCACAGACGATCTCGACTTGCAAGTTATGTCAAGTTTGGTGGAGCAGATAGCCCGGCTTCACGGGCAGGGGAAGGAGATAGTCATAATCTCTTCCGGGGCTATTGCCTCGGGAAGACAGAAGCTCAAAAGAGTTCCCGAACGCAAGAACACTCCTTTTAAACAGGTCCTAGCTTCAGTGGGTCAAAGCCACCTCATGTATACCTATGAACAACTTTTCAGTCGGTACGATATAACCGTAGCCCAGGCATTGCTCACGAAAGAAGGCCTCTGTGATCGCAGTGGCTATCTTAATGCTCGCAATACCCTACTGGCACTAATCGAGCTTGGCATCGTCTGCATTGCTAACGAAAATGACGTTGTCGCCGTTGATGAGATCGAGGAGCTCAAATTTGGGGATAACGATAACCTTTCCGCCATGGTAGCTAACCTAGTTGATGCCGACCTGCTGGCAATGCTCACCGACATCGGAGGCCTATACACTGCCGACCCACACTGCCGTCCCCAAGCCCAACTCATCCGCCGGGTAGACAAGATTGACGCCGAAATCAAACGGATGGCTTGTGATACCGCCAAGCGTCAGGGAACTGGCGGCATGGCCGCCAAGGTTGAGGCAGCCAAGCTGGCTACATCTTCAGGGGTAAACGTAGTCATTGCCGACGGGCAGCAACCCGACATACTTGTGAGAATTAGCCACGGGGAAGATATAGGCACTTTCTTCCCTGCGCAGGTGAGTAAGATGGAGAGCAGAAAAAGGTGGATGCTCAGCGGGCTAGCTTCCAAGGGAAAGGTCACGGTGGACAAAGGCGCTGCCTCAGCCCTCAAGGAACGCAACAAGAGTCTGCTCCCTGCGGGAGTTGTAAAGACGGAGGGCAAGTTTCAGCGCGGCGACATCGTAGATATCCTCGACGACAAGGGCAAACACATCGGCTGTGGTATTGCCAACTATAGCTCTTCTGATTTAGCTGTGGTCGGAGGGAAGCACTCCGATAGCATCGAGGGCCTTCTCGGTTACGATTACGGCGACGAAGTGGTTCACAGAAACAATATGGTCGTGCTATGAGCACCGAATAAACATGCAAAGGTAATCACTATGAAATCAGCCGCAAGAGAATTGGAGGAAAAGGGAAAGGCAGCCAAGACGGCGTCGAAGAAGCTGGCGTCTCTTTCTACAGAAACCAAGAATAGAGCTTTGCTCAATGTTGCCGAGGCTCTCATTGATAAGCTGAACGAAATCCTGATTGCCAACAAGATTGACTATGAAATGGCAAAGGCGTCAGGAATGACTGAAGCCATGCTGGACAGGCTTATGCTTTCACAGTCTCGTCTCGAAAGCATGGCACAGGACACGAAAACAGTGGCGGCGCTCCCCGACCCGGTGGGCGAAGAGTTCGAGATGCGAACCCTGCCAAATGGTTTACGGATAAGCAAGAGGCGAGTGCCCCTGGGAGTCATTGGGGCGATATATGAGAGCCGCCCCAATGTTACCATAGACATATCAAGCCTGTGCCTGAAATCAGGCAACGCCGTCATCCTGCGCGGCGGCAAGGAGGCCATAAATTCCAATACTGCTTTAGCTAAAGTAGCTCAAGAGGCTTGTGCCCAAGCTGGCGTACCTCAGGGAGCCATTCAACTTATTGAATCCACCGAGCGGGCTTTGGTCAACCACATGCTAAAGATGAAGGAAATAATTGACTTGATGATTCCCCGTGGCGGTGCTGGCTTGATAAAGCTTGTTTCGGAGAATGCCGCTATGCCTGTCCTTACCGGAGGCATCGGTGTCTGCCATACCTACATAGATAAGAGTGCCGATATGAATAAAGCCGTAGCCATCGCCTACAACGCCAAAGTCCAGCGGCCTACCGTGTGCAATGCGCTGGATTGCATCCTGGTGCATAGTCGGATCGCTCAAGATTACCTGCCGGCCATTGCCAAAGAGTGGGCCAAGGCTGGGGTGGAAATGCACTGCGACAAGCGAACTATGGCTATTCTGAAATCTATCCCGGCTTTGAAACTAGTCCCGGCCACAGATGGAGACTGGGGGAAGGAATACCTGTCGCTGAGGGCGGCCATCAAGGTGGTTGATTCTCTGGATGAAGCTTTAGGGCACATTGAGAGATACGGCTCGGGGCACTCCGAAGCTATCGTCGCCGAAGACCACTCCGCAGCAACGCGCTTTCTCAACGAAGTGGACGCTGCCTGTGTCTATGCCAACGCCAGCACTCGCTTTACTGATGGAGCGCAGTTTGGCCTGGGCGCTGAGATAGGGATAAGCACTCAGAAGTTCCATGCCCGCGGTCCTATGGCCTTGAAAGAGCTAAGCAGCTACAAGTGGATCATCCGGGGCAGCGGACAAGTCCGGCCCTAGGCTTCAAGTCATCAAGAGACAAACTTTACGAGGGCGAGCCATGTAGTCTTAGGAGTTCGCCTCGAGAGAGCCAGACAGCCCGTATCTGCACAGGTCTAGCCGATGTCATGTGCGTTCTGAACCAAGGGATTCTCTGGGACTGCATTAGCGCACGGATGTGGAGTCCGGCCAGCTTTATCCTCAGAGTGTTCGGCAAATCGATGACCTGAAATCCCAAACGTCCGGCATGAGCATGAAAGGCGGTCCAACCATATACGGCCACGATGCCATCGTATTTCCCATTGCCTACGTCTGTGGCAAGGAGTTGCAGGCTGTCCTTGAAATAGTAGATAAGCCCCCGCGGGAACCCCCCCGTCCCTGACCCCGAGCCTGATCGCAGCAATCCCTCGGCAATCCAGGCATTGTTGAAATGCAGCTTAATGACAGGGGCACCGGGTTTAACCTCACAGCCATCATGCAGCCTGATAAGAGAGCCCTTGTGACGTCTCACC
>CAYFSE010000136.1:0-2899 GCA_964345725.1 uncultured Dehalococcoidales bacterium | reverse complement strand
CGTTTAGTGTGCCCGATGGCGCTACCCCAGGTTCGACTTTCGCGCGGTTCCGAGTCAGCGAAAATGGTGGCCTTTCATTCGACAAATTCGCCCCTGACGGTGAGGTGGAAGATTATCAGGTGTCGATTAGCGAGCCTGCCAACCGACCGCCGGTAGCTGATGCTGACGGACCTTACACTGGCATCGTCGGTGTCCCGGTGACTATGGATGGGTCAGGGTCATCAGACCCGGATGGCGATACCCTTTTATACGAATGGGATTTTGATGGCGATGGTACATTTGACTACAGTGACGTTAACCCAGTAACAACACACGTATATACCGGAGCAAATGTCTATAATGCTGTTTTAAGAGTGACCGATCCTGCTGGCCTAACTGACACTGACAGCGCCACGGTTGCCATCAACGAGGCTGCACCTGTGGAGGTAGGCGGCATGGTCTATCCTGCTGACAAGCTGACCATGCTGGCACTGTGGATTCTGCTTGCAGTGGCTATGATTGTCGGTGCTGTTGCAGCTGTGAAGCGGTGCAGGGCTCGGAGCTAGACATCGATTGACAATTTACCAAGTTGGTACTATTATTGTCCGTGCCCGGACGAGACATAGACTTACGGGTAATACAATGGTATAGGGGCTGACCTTAGTGTATTAAGGAAATAGAATCAAGATCTTATTCTTTGCCAAGCGTTTCGCTATAGGGCGAACGACGTGGAGGTTTCAACTTTGTACCTTAGCAGATTAATCGAGTTGTGAATTCTGAAAGCGGCTCAACCCTGAACTGGAGGCAATGTCTACCAATGGAGAGAGTCAAACGATGAAAATCCTAGTCATTGCCGAAGATGAGCAGGTCCTTGAAGACCTTGCCTTCTGCCTGAAGGTAAGGTACCCGGAAGCTATCATCGTCTCAGTTGCTGAGGGGCTAAAAGGGGTAGGGATGGTGGAAACCGAGTCGCCCAATTTGGTTATTGTGGACTCCGCCATAACTGATATAGAAATTCCCGCCTTAGCGGTCAAAATTCGCGATTTCTCCGATGTCGCTCTGATTGTACTCTGCGGGGAAGAAAGTGAAATTGACAGGGCTAAAGGCCTTGAGGCGGGAGTTGATGAATATGCGACCAAGCCGTTCAGTCCTATTGAGTTTTTGTCCATGGTGAGAGCACTACTGCGTCGCACCGAGAGAGTTGGCTTCAAACCGGATCGCCTAGTTTGCTTTGGCAACGAACTAAGCATCAATTTCATCTCACGAGAAGTCTTCCTTTCCGGCAAGCCGGTCAAGCTTACTCCATTCGAGTACGAGATGCTCTCAGAATTGGCAAGGAATGAGGGCAGGGTGCTTACTCATCGCAGCTTGATTGATAAGATATGGGGATCGGAATATGTCAATGATTACAGCTTTACCAAGAGATGTATATATCGCCTGCGCAAGAAGTTGAACGATGACCCTAACAACCCACGCTTGATCCACACTGAGCGCGGAATAGGCTATAAATTTATCATACGTACATAATCTCGCCGCAAAAACAACTTATATACGACCGAGGGCAGGCTTATACCTGCCCTTTTTTTCGCCAATTTGGCACCAAATTGGAACTAAAAAAGCACCTATTTGTTACCTCTTTTTGACCATGAAAACCGTAATTTTGACGTAGTGGTGCTAAATTTTTCTAGTGTGTGCTTGTTCATCGCCGAGGTGACACGATGCGAGCCCAACGAATCCTTATCATTGAGAAGAACGAGGCACTAGCAGCAGAAGAAGCCGCAGTTTTGGAAGAGGCTGGATACAGGGTAGCGAGGGCTAGAGATGCCCTTGACGGGCTTAAAAAATTATATGAGGCGTACCCTGACTTGATTATCATGGACATGGAATTTCCAAGTGTTAACGGAGTATATCCTCTGTTGCGAATCCGGGAGGTATACTCCTTGCCCATCATCGCACTCGGCGGTAGGGAGGAAGTGGTAAACATGCTTGAGCTTGGGGCTGATGCCTTTATGATCAAGCCACCTGATCTTCGTGAGCTGTTGGCCAGGGTACGCTCCCTGCTCCGCCGCAAATCGAAGCATGAGCCGACAGGCGAAGATTATAAGCTGGAGATTGAAAATCACCGTGATATTGGAGGGGATGGCTCAAACGGGTTCACCCAGACCGAATATCGCCTTGCTTCCTGCATGATAATCAATAATGGCAGACTGCTTGACTATCCCCGACTTATCAGCGAGGTGTGGGGAGGGAAGGAGGTGAGCCGCTGTACCCTCCATTTCTATATGCGCCGTCTGCGCAGAAAGTTAGCCGATGTCAATATATTCGGGGTGAGGGGGATTGGATATTGCTGCTCAAGTGATGGCGGCAACGCCGCCCAATAAGAACCCAATAAGAATGTTTGAAGGGAGGTGATGTTCAGTAAGGGAAATTGAGAAAGTGGGGCTAGGAGTTGCGCTCCGGCAAGGGATGAAAGAGTTGAGGAGCAGGCGCCGAGGAGGGGCGCTGAATAAATACCCAATATGAAAGGAACCGAAGACAAGAGATGAAAAAGGTAGTAATGCTATGTATGGCGCTGGTCCTGGCACTGGGTGGACTCGGCATGGCCTATGCCCACTGGACGGACACCGTCCAGATTGAAGGCACGGCGGAGATGGGTATCCTCGAGGTCGGATTTACCAGCATTGTCGCGGAGTGGGACTCGGAAGATTGGGATATATACTACGGGAACCCCACGAAAGAAGTGGGAGACGCGAAGTGCACTCTACTTGACCCAACAGATGAGCCGAAACTGAAATACCAGGTGGCCAAGAGGCTGCGTATGGTAGTCACTAACGCTTATCCGTGCTACTGGGCGATAAACAAGTTCACCCTGGATAACCCTGGAAGCATACCAGCTCACTTCGTCAAGGTTACCATGATC
>CAYFSE010000135.1:0-1550 GCA_964345725.1 uncultured Dehalococcoidales bacterium | reverse complement strand
GCCTACATGGTACATTATCAGTTTGTCTATCTTGGTCACCGCCATCTATTCCTATAGGCGGAACCCAGGCTATAACTGATGCGCTCGTCTCAGCAGGCAAAAAGCTTGGGGTTAAATATTTGACCAATTCAGAGGTAGAGAAAATCATTGTCCAAAACGGAGTAGCCAAGGCAATTAGGTTAACAAATGGAACCCAGATTGAAGCCAAGCGTTTAGTAGTCGCCAACTGCGGTATACCGCAGTTATTGGTTCGTTTGCTGGGTGAAGAATGGGTGACTCCCAAAATGAGGCGCATGCTGGATGCCACTATTTATGATCGCGGTCAGATTTTGTGGGGCAACGTAGCAGTACATGAGGCCCCTGACTATAAAGCAGCTAAGTCCAATCCTGACATAAACCATCAGTACCGGCTTTACTGGGCTCCTAAAGACCTTGCATACTACGAGGACAAGTATTGGCATGAGATATGTGTGTTGGGCTTTGCTTCCCGCCTTAACGCCCTGACAACCACGGATAGCTTGTGGGACCCCACAAGAGCACCGAAGGGGAAGCACAATGTTTGGATTGAGGAAATGACTTGCCCATTGCGTTACTTTGCTTACCGAGAATGGCACCGCCTCAGGGATGACTTTGTTGGAAATTATTTGATACCGCAGTGGCAACAATTTGCTCCCAATATGACGAGGGAGAATATCATAGGGACGCGTATATACACACCGCTAGACCTTTTTGAAACCAACACTGATATGATAGAGGGAAGTTTTACCCTGAATGCCATGATACTTTCGCAGAACGAATGCTTTCGCGGCCTACCTATAGGGTTTCGCACGCCAGTGGGAAACGTCTATATGTCAGGCTCATCAGTTGCCGGGGGGCAGGGTACAGCTCGAGGTTCTAGTTACCGTTGTTATAGAATCATAGCCCAGGATTTTGGCTTACCACGCTTTTGGGAGGACGAGTTTTAGGCAGGTAATCTTATAGTGGCCTCGATTTCAACGCAGCAATCGGGTTTCATTCGAGGAAGCCATTCTTTTGGAACTCAGCTGAAGAACGGCGAACGTAATAGCTGTAAATGTAAAGGGAGTCTGGCAATATATCAAGATGGTGGTCAGATTGACCACGGGTCAGAAGATGTGCTGGAGTGATGCCTATGGACGTGATGCCATGCCTGCGGTAACGCTGACAAAAGGATAGATAGGAGGTAATTAGAAATTGAAAGAAACGCCCGAAGAATTCTATCGTGAAAGAGAACAGAGGATTAAAGATGCCATTCAGTTGAGAGTGCCCGACAGGGTTCCGATCTGGTTTCAAGATTTGAGCTTTTTCCCGGCCAAGTATGCTGGGATAACCTTTGAAGAAGCAATGTACGACGATGACAAGTTATTCGAGGCATACAGTAAGACTATTACGTATTTTGAGCCTGATTTGTACTTCAATCCGGGGCACGCGATTCATACCCCCGGAGATGCACTGGAAACCGTGGCCTGCAAGCAAGTCAAATGGCCAGGACATGGAGTCTCCCCTCATCATACTTTCCAATTTGTGGAGGG
>CAYFSE010000134.1:0-3566 GCA_964345725.1 uncultured Dehalococcoidales bacterium | reverse complement strand
GCTTCGGCACGGGCTTCCTCCTGACGGCCTAACTCAATATATACAGCCGTTAGAAAGGCCCTGGCCGGAAAAAAGTCTGGGTTGCTATCGAGGGCTCCCTTCAGTGCTGCCGTTGCCTCCTCGTATCGCCTGCTTAAGAAATAGGCATGGCCAAGATTAAACAGGTAAAATGGGTAAAGGGGGTCAAGGCGCCTCGCTTTCTCTATCAACTCGATGGCTTCCTCTGACCTCCCCGAAAAATTGAGAATATTGCCCAGCTCCGAAAAACCATCAGCGTAATTGGGATTGAGGGCAGTAGACTTCTCATACAGCGCAATGGCCTTTTCGTGCTCTTTTTTCCATAGATAAATGTTACCCAATAAACAATGGCTTCCTTCAACGGAGTCATCCAGGGACATGGCCCTTTTTGCCAGTCCAAAGGCTCGATCCAAAGACCGAGGATCCTGGCTCCATCCCATAGTCCAATCAATGAAATGCGTCCATCCGGCCCTTGCGTATGCCATGGCATATTTGGGGTCCAGATCAATGGCCTTTTTGAACATAAGCCGGGCCTGCGCGTTCGCCTCTTTTGAGTAGCGATTGAAATATTCCAGTCCTCGCAAGAAGTAATCATAGGCCAGGACATTGTCAGTCTTCTTTTCAGCGAGGCGTCTTTGTTCCTCTTCTTGCAGCCTTATTGCCAAAACAGCCACTATCTTTTGGGTCACTTCATCTTGCACGGCAAAGATGTCTCCCAGGTTCCGGTCATACCGCTCCGCCCAAAGGTGACCCCCCGAGGTAGCATCAACGAGCTGGGCCGTGATGCGCAGCCGGTCTCCGGCCTTGCGCACGCTACCTTCCAGCACGTACCGGACGCCCAAGTCCTCGCTTACCTGCTGGACCTTCGCGGGCTTTCCCTTATACGTGAACACCGAATTGCGGGCTATAACCAAGAGTCCAGAGATCTTGGAAAGGTCAGTAATGAGATCTTCTGTTATACCATCACTGAAATACTCCTGCTCAGGATCACCGCTCATGTTTATGAAGGGCAGCACGGCGATTGAGGGTTTGTCGGGCAACTTGAACTCTCCGATCATCTCTGAAACGCCAGCTTCGACCTCCGTTTCTACCCGATAAACGCGTACTGGCTTGTTGATGTTCTTGACAGATTGCTCTCCCAGATACTCATATTCGAACGCGAGCTTGTTCTCAATCTGGTCATAAGCGGTCCCCGAGATACAAATGCCTCCCCCATCGGCCAGGCTCTCTATCCTGGCAGCAATGTTGACCCCATCACCATAGATTCTGTCTTCCTCTTCAATAATATCACCAAGGTTTATCCCAATCCGAAACTGCATCCTTCTGTTTCCCGGCAACTCGGCATTTCGTGCCTGGAATTCCTTTTGCACTGCCACAGCACACTGGACCGCATCCACCACGCTTGTGAACTCAGCGAGCAGGTTATCCCCCGGAGAGTCAATCACACGGCCCCGGTGCTGTTTGATGAGGTCAGCCATTATGGCCCTATAGGTAGTTAGGGTATTGACGGTCGCTGCCTCATCTTCTGCCATCAAGCGGCTGTAGCCTTCCACATCAGCACTAAAGACAGTGGTAAGTTTGCGTTTATAGCCCTCTGTTGCCATCTGATCACCTCACAAATGGACCAAATAAAGAAGGACAAAGGTAATGGATAGATAAGAGGTACATTGATAAAAGACTTCGACTTCCGCCTCAGGCAGAATCTTCAGCTTTATCAAGTAGGAAAGAAGAGGATGAGATAGAATGGGTGATTCTGCCTGCTACGGCGAATCAGTTTGACTCTATAGAGGAGGGTGGTGTTTGTCAAGAATCTCTTTCTCGGATTCTGTAAGGCCATTGTTACGAGGGTTCCATACTATTTTGGTAGAAATTACTTCTAACTGAATTACACGTTTCAACAGCGGCACAGGATTAACGAATTGCGATTCAAATAGACACCCTATTTTCCCATTGTATAATCTTATACCCTACATCCTGGAACCGGAGGGATCACCGAAAGAGTACCGCAGAAACTGGGCAAGGTTGATTCAAAAAATATATGAGGTAGACCCCCTTACATGCTCAAAATGCGAGGGTCGGATGCGAATTTTATCTTTCATTGAGGACCCGGAAGTTATTGAAAGGATACTCAGGCATCTTGGTTTGTGGGATTTGAAGGCCAGACCTCCACCAAAGAGGGCCAGTGCTCCACCAATAGATACGCACTTAGATTACTCAGATTCTTGGATCCCGTCTTGCGAGGATTACCTCCACAGAGATCCTGATTATCCCATTGAGGATTATGCCTCCCAGCTTTAAAGACGGTCATGCGAGTCAACGGAGCCCTATATCCAGATTTAGCCAAAAGAGACGCAAGGCCCAATAAATTCCGTCGTCGTAAAGATATCCCTGCCTGCCCTTGACACCGCTCACAAGTCCTCTCGCCATAGCCTCACCCAATAACGGCATATGTTGTAGACGCTTTCCCGTTGACATACAAGGCCACTTCACCTATATTTTCCATCCAACAAAGGGAGTTCTATCATCTTGCTCGGTGCCTTTTGCGTCGAAATAGCTCCCCGGGACGGACTTCCTTCGCAAAGCTCAGGACAAGCTCACCTCTTGCTGTCGATTAATTGCATTTTTTTCTCACGACGCCAACCTTTTATCTCTTTCTCCCTTTTTGCCGCTGAATGTGGATCATCGAAAGCCTCAGCATAAAGGAGCTTCGCACGGTGCTGCTTCATTCGGTGTTCAAGGTTAGTGGTGATCCCTGTGTAAAGTTTGCCTGCCCGGCCACATAGGTACACGTACCATACCTTTATCATGCCTCAATAAACCTGTAAGACTATAAAGGCCCGGCTTGTCAGCCGAGCCATTTCTAAGCTTGGCTCCCCGGGACGGACTCCCCTCGTCTTATTCGGGGCGAGCTCACCCAGGGCTTTTGACCAATTGCATTTTTTTCTCGCGACGCCAACCTTTTATTTCCTTCTCACGTCTTGCCGCCTGATATTTATTTTCAAACGGTTCAGAAAATAGAAGTCTTGCTCTGTGTTGCTTCATCCTGTGCTCAAGATCTGTCGTTATTCCAGTATAGAGTTGACCAGCGCGATCACAGATATATACGTGCCAAACCTTTTTCATTTACACTTAAAAGGCCCGGCTAATAGCCGAGCCATTTCTAAGCTTGGCTCCCCGGGACGGACTCGAACCGCCGACCAAGTGGTTAACAGCCACCCGCTCTACCAACTGAGCTACCGGGGAAACTACAGCAACAATCTAGCAGAAAGTTCTTTAGACGTCAATTAAATTGTCCAGGCCAGTTCATTGTGGCTCATTGAGTGGGACCTATCGAGAAGCATTAGATCCCAAAAACCCAGAACATATGAGGACATTCCCCAGAATTTTGCAGGGCTGTGAGCTAACTTACTGAAAAACAAGGATAAAAGATTATAAAGAAGTGGAAATGGAGGTTTCTCCTATGGTAGAAGAGTTTCAAAGCGGAATTTTGAGGAAACTCTTAAAACCCCAAGGAGGAACCCGTGGATAATAATAGCAAAATCGCTGGA
>CAYFSE010000133.1:0-2485 GCA_964345725.1 uncultured Dehalococcoidales bacterium | reverse complement strand
GCCCTACGGTCACAGTCACCAATCCCAGCAAGGGCACGAGTCCAGACAAACCGGGGTGGTGGGTCATCACTATCAGGGATGGGCCCGGTTCGGACTATGACCTAATCTACTTCCTGGAGCCGGGAGAAACAGCTTTAGCAGTGGGCCGAAATGAGCCGGGGACCTGGCTCTTGCTGGACGACGGCGGCTGGGTAGCTGCTTCGGCCGGTATCGTGAAGGGTGACATTGAAGCTCTTCCCATTGTCTCGGTCCTGTCTGCAACCGGGCAGTGGGCCACACCGCCAGACCAGCTATGATATGTGGAGGTCCGCAGCGTGCGAATTAGGAAGTTGGTTTGATAGACGTTATGAGTCACGGCAATATTCAAGACTTCACAGTTACCTGGCAGTAGACTAGAATTACCTCATTAGCCTTAGTTCATTCTAACGGGGACGGGATGAAATGAAGAAGAAAGTGCTCGTGATAGAAGATAATCCATATACATCTGACATGATAAGAAAATACTTGAGCCGACACGATTACGAGGTCTTGACTGCGAACGATGGACAGGAGGGATTGCGTTTGGCGAGAGAGGAAAATCCAGCCCTAATCTTGCTGGATCTTATGCTGCCGGGTATAGATGGAACAAAGGTATGCAGGACTCTAAGAGAGGAATCCGCCGTGCCTATCATCATTATTACCGCTCGTGTAGAAGAGGAGGACCGTGTTGCCGGATTAGAAATAGGAGCAGACGACTATATCACGAAACCGTTCAGCCTTAAAGAACTTATTGCCAGGATTCGAGCGGTTTTGCGCCGATTGAGCCCTGACGAAATTGAACGTGGACCTTCACAACTTACCTATGGTGATATTAAGGTTGATGTAACTAGTCGCCAGGTATGTATCGGAGGGATTGAAGATAATCTGGCGACCACCGAGATCCACATTCTGGTTCTGCTAATGAGGGAGCCAAAGAAGACTTTCAGCAGGGAAGAAATAATCGCCCGAGTCTTCGATATAGCCTTTGACGGTTTTGACAGAACGGTGGATGCCCATGTGTCACGTCTTAGACGCAAATTAGAATTAGAGGTATCCGGATACATTCAGACAGTCTACGGAAGGGGGTACCGGCTTAGTCATGATCAGTACAATGATTAGATGGTCCCGAAGCATCTATTTCCGAATAACATTCGTTGTAGTTATAGTCATAGCCTTCGCTCTAGCGGCTGTAGGTCTATGTATAAGTACTATCGTGGATCAAGAGGTTGGAGACTTCAGGCAAGAATTTGAGAGAGCAAGAGTAATGAAACTGAGTCAGGTATTAGGTGATACCATTGAAAATGGAAATCCAGAAGATATAGAGGCCGCTGTAAACGCTGCTCGCGCCCTTGATGAATTGCAGATCGTGATTACGGATATAGAAGGAAGAGTGATTGACATCAGCGAAGAACGTAGCCTTCTTATTCCAATCGAGAGATTCACAATTCTATCAGAGGGCAGAGACATAGAAGTTGTCCGATACGTGGATTCCGAGCCCACCGATCCGATCCCCAAGCCTCAATGGTCCCAGATTTCATCGGAGGTTAACAACTGGCTCATTTTGGTCGGCCTGACGACAGGGTGTCTGGTAATTCTATTAGTGTCACTTCTGTTGAGAAGAACGCTTCGTCCAGTTAGGGTGTTAGCAACGGCAGCAAGACGTCTCGGCGAGGGCGATCTTTCGCAAAGGGTCCCCGAAGGTGGCCACGATGAGCTAGGACTACTGAGCGATACATTCAACACGATGGCGGAGGGACTCGAGAAAGCTGAGAAACAGCGTAGAAACTTGATGGCTGACGTGGCACATGAATTGAGAACGCCAATTTTCAATATTCAGGGTCGTTTAGAAGCTATTGCGGAGGGCGCCTTTGAGCCGGATGCCGACACTATTAATAGCATGCATCAACAGGTAAAGCATCTTAATAACCTGGTGGAAGATGTAAGAACTCTTGCCCTGGCCGAATCCCGTAAACTTCAACTAGACATACAGCCCCATTCAATTACACAGGTTCTTGAGCGTTGTGTGGAAGAGTTCCGAGCCCAGGCCGAACCAAAGGGGATTTCGCTGACAATACTGACGGATACCGATATACCTTCAATACCTATTGACCGAACACGAATATCACAGGTAGTGCATAACCTGCTACAGAATGCTATTCACCATACTCCTTCCGGTGGTGAAGTAACAGTTTCAGCGCGAAGGACTGATCAGGAACGAATAAGAGTTTCTGTAGAAGACACTGGCCCCGGTATTCCCAAGGAAAGCCTTCCTTTTGTGTTTGACCGCTTTTATCGAGCTGACAAAGCACGAGCTCTAAATCTTGGAGGGAGCGGTCTTGGACTCGCTATAGCTAAAGAGCTGGTGGAAGCCCACGGTGGGAAAATCTGGGTGGAGTCCAGGAAAGGTAGGGGTTCAACTTTTTGCTTCAGTCTGCCCCTTGGAGGGGGCAGAGATGCAGGTAAGGCT
>CAYFSE010000132.1:0-4985 GCA_964345725.1 uncultured Dehalococcoidales bacterium | reverse complement strand
ATAACGGTCTCCGCGGTTATCTCGAGGGTAATGTTCCCTCCCTCTTCCGTGGCAATGTCTACACTATCTGCACCTAGACCCTCGACAAAACCTTCTACTTCAGCGAAGTTACCTTCGATTTCTTGCACCTCACCATCCTCGTCTACTTTAATAGTCAGTTCATCACCGACTTCTATGCTGAGGCCACCTAAGGCCGCTATCACTGTTTCCGCTTTGACGTCAGTAAAGTTGAAGGTCCGGATGCTACCGTCTAGCAGTTTAACGGTCACGCTGCCAGATAACGTGTCCATATTTTGGATTATTCCTTCGAGAGCTAGTAGCTCTGCGGGAGTGCAGCCAACCACTCCCACTGCCACCAAAATGGCTACTGTCAGGATACTGACCAAAAAGATTGTTTGTTTGCCCATTCTGTCCCCCTTCGGTAATTCTCTGTCCATGTGAAATGACGAGGAATTTAGAACAATGTCAGAGTAGCTACTTGAATTACGCCATTACGATAATTATACGATCACCATTATGAACCCTCTGTGAACTCTATCCCACCTGTGAAGGCTCGGTACTGGTCAGACTGCGAAAGGCTTTTGCCCTCGCCAAACTGATATGGCCCCTCCGGGGGACCGTTTATCGTTGCAGACTGTCAATGAATCTTGAGGATAGCTTGAGTGTTCATCGGAGGATTGAGCAATTCCCGAAAAGGAATTTGACTTTCGTCACAAGCACAACAAGACGCTGCTTTGCGCAGCACTAAAATCGGGATTGCGCTCGCGCAATAACATAGAACTTCTGCCGTTCAGTGTGCGTGCTTGATGTGGCACGGTCACAATACAACAATCACAATAGTCAGGAATGTTGGGCCGCAAGACGTTCCTCTGTGGCTAGAGCAGGCATTACGACAAAGAGCGCGTCGCCTTCTCGGTAGGACCATGCCACCATCAGTCCCACATTTCCTTCATCTTGTTCATTATCCCGTGGTTAGTAATGTCGAGGGCGTGTTCATCCTCTCTGTATTCAGTATCCTGGCAGGCTATGCTGTTCATTGTGTCCAGCACTTCTGGTGTGAAGAACCGGCACAACTGTGCATAGACGTGGCAATCGCCAAAATTCCTCGTGTAGAACCGCAGCGGCCAGAGCACGTACAAGAAGTCACGCGCGCGGGTCATGGCCACATAAGTGAGTCTGAGTTCTTCCTCAATTTCGTCATCGTCTCCCGTAGCAAGATCTGATGGCAGACAGCCGTCAGCGGCAGCAATCAGGTACACAGCGTCCCATTCCAGACCCTTTGCCGAGTGAATGGTAGACAGAACCAGCCAGTCTTCATCTAGGAAGGGGGAGCCCGCGAAGTCTCCTGTGGACATCGGTGGTTCGAGTACCAACTCGGCCAGGAACTGCCTCCGTGACGGATAGCGCACCGCAAGTTCCCCGAGGTGCTCGATATCATTCTTCCGGGGCGCAGGGTCTTCGTAGTTGTGCTCAAGCAACGGAAGGTAAAATCTTAATACCCGATCGAACTGCTCTGTCAGGGAGGACTCCTCACCGGTTGACAGATCTTCGACGAGCTGTGCCAGGCTGGCCAAATCGGAGCGTGCGCTTGGTGGAGCTTGGAAGCTGGCAATAGAACGCGTGTCGAAGCCATTCCCTTCCACATGGCGAAAAGCCGAGGCGGCTGTCTTGGGTCCCACGCCACTCAGTAGCTGCAAGACCCTGAACCAAGCGATCTCGTCTCTGGGATTCTCCAGAATACGGAGAATGCTGATCAGGTCCTTGACGTGGGCCGTTTCAAGGAAGCGCAGGCCGCCGTATTTGTGAAAGGGAATGTTGCGTCGTGTGAGCGCAAGTTCCAGGGAAGCCGAATTCGATGCTGCCCGAAACAGCACCGCCTGTCTCCTCAGCGGTATCCCTTGTTCATAGTGATCCAGGACACGCCGGATAACCTCTTCGTCCTGGTTGTTCTCATCCAGGCAAGTGATGATCTGGGGACGCTGCCCGTCTTTACGATCCGACCATAGCTCCTTAGAGTAGCGCTCGCGGGCCTGCCAGATGATACGGTTTGTGGTCTCCAGAACCGGCTGAACGGAGCGATAGTTTTGCTCCAGGGCCACTATCTTTGCTCCGGGGAATTGCGAAGGGAAGTCCATCATGTTCTTTACGGTCGCACTTCGGAAGCTGTAGATGCTCTGGGCATCGTCTCCAACCACGGTGATGTTCGTGTTTGTACGCCTCATGCCCTGTAAGATCCCGGCTTGAATGCGATTGGTGTCTTGGTATTCATCTACCAGGATGTGATCAAAACGGTTACTCATCAGAACCGCGAGAGAGTCTATCTGGAGCATTTGGTACCAATAGAGTAAGAGGTCATCATAGTCCAGAACAGATCTCTGTTGTTTTCGCTCGACGTATTGACGAAAAAGCGCTTTCAGTTCACCCTGCCACATATCGCACCATGGGAAATACCTTTTCAGCACAGCGCCCAATTCGTCATCGCCGTTGATCCGGCGTGAGTAGATGTCCATGCATGTGCCCTTGCGAGGGAATCTCTTATCCGTTCGAGCCAGCCCCAGGTCATTGCGGACCACGTTCAACAAATCCTCAGAGTCGGTTCGATCCATGATTGTGAAATCAGATGGTAAACCTACCGACTTACCGTACAGCCGCAACAACCCGTTAGCCGTGGCGTGAAAAGTGCCACCCCATACACGGATACTGATCGTCTCATCAGAAACCGCCATAGCTGCCCGCTTGAGCATCTCCTCGGCGGCTCGTCGCGTGAAAGTAAGCAGCAGGATACGGTCGGGAGGTGTTCCCTGGGACACAAGATGGGCCACTCGGTAGGCTAGCGTACGGGTCTTGCCGGTGCCAGCGCCCGCCACGACCAAGAGAGGCCCGCCTCCATGAGTGACCGCCTCGACTTGCGGGGGATTAAGGGCATCTAGCCACTGCGCGGAAGACCGCATGGTGAAATCTTATCAGTTCTCCGGCAAGATAGACAAAAGCAATGGTCTCAAATCAACCTACACTATCATAGGCGATCAAAATAGAGGTGATGAAAGGCCTCTTGTTTGGTTCCTCGCCTTGCGTTGACTGAGGCGAGCGATTACACCATTCGTCACTTTGTGCGGCACTGAAATCGGGATTGCGCTCGCGCAATAACATAAAACCTCTGCCGTTCAGCGTGCGTGTTTAATCTGGCATGGTCACAGTACATTAGTCAGACCTGTTGGGTCATTTATTGGTGAACTGTGCATTACAATCTGTCGCACTCACGCTAGCCGAACTGAGCAAGAGTTGATAGGTGTGCTAAGCCTTCTCGGGACAACATTTTGGCTTTTTATATCCCAACGACCTTGAGACAAAGGCTTACGCCTTCAGTATCTCTTTATGCCTTAGCGCCCGCTCGTTTGAGGGCTGCGTCTTCGTGTCCTCAAACTCTTTGATGGCGAAGTCCAGGTAGGCGATTGCGTCCGATTTCTGCTACGACTACTATCTTAGCAGCAACAGCCAAAGCGCCTTTTTGCTAAAGGCTGTGGCAGAAGGAGTGCGCTTTAGCACACGTCTCCTTAAGCTACCAATAGGCCACAAGATAAGCGGCGACACGAACACTATCCTGAGCAAACCGAGGCCTCCCATCATTTCGCATTCTGCCACCCATCAAAGCCTCGTAGCTGGCATCGTCAGCGGGTTAAACCTGGCGTCTTGTATAGGGCTTTTCCTCACTTTCGGGGAGAATCTTGTATTTGGAATGAGTCCGATTGTCCTGGTATTGCTAGTCGTTCCCATTATAACTAGTGTTTTGACATTGGTTCTTCTAGTAATAGCTGCTCTAGCCTGGAAAAACGGCTACCGGTCAATACTGGGACGCGTCCATTGTACGCTCATTACACTGGTGGCGATAGTTTTTATGATATGGGCAAATTACTGGAATATGCTAGGTTTCTGGTTTTAGATTAGTAGAGTAGCAACCTTTGTGGGTGTAGGTTCAGCCCTATCATGCCAGGTGAACCAAACAGAGCGGACTGCCAAAGCGTTGGCTATCTTACCTTTCAGCATAGTTCGATTGTGAAAGAGCTAACTAATGTAGCATTACTATGCTATAATATTTACCAGAACGTTACCTGGAGAATGGGAATGAAAAAGATATTAATTGCAGTCATGTTGTCAGTGTATACAATTATCAGCCTTGCTGCTTGTAGCGCTCCGGATTCTATGCTCGATGATACCAAGTGGTTTTTAATGTCATACGGTGAACAAAACAACTTGGAAGCTATAATAGAAGATACCGAAATTACTGCGACATTCAACAGTACTAAAAGTGAGGTCAGTGGTTCTGCTGGCTGCAATACCTACTTTGCCAGATATGAAGTTGCAGGTAGCAACCTGTCCATATTTGAAATGGCTTTCACAGAGATGACCTGTGATTCACCTGAAGGTGTAATGGAACAGGAACAAGAATTTCTATCGCTTCTTGCCAATGCACAGTCTTTTCAGGCTGATGATACAACATTAACGGTTATCTGTTCTGGGGGACAGACACTATATTTTACAACAGCTACTAGGTGATGTGCCCCTATAAAGGATACCACTTCTTAAGTTAGTATTATCCAAGGAATTGTCAATAGTTTTTCTGCGGCGTTCAAGACATACCATAGAGCTAAGGAGTCACAAAACGTCATCGCTGAAAACGCTGACTTTGTCAAGTTCTAACAGGTTGAAACCTATCCATCCCTTCGTAGCTTCATAGCCACACTATGTCGTTCAGGCTGAGGCTGCCCAATCAGATTGTCGGCCTGTTATGCACTGCCAGAGTTTTTACCGGGCTCACCTCGACCCAGCAGATCCGCTATCTTCTCCATTTCCTGATAGGTTCTGCCATCTCGGAGTATATGGTAGATCCACTCCAGGAGCTTTCTTGCTGCGGCTACCTTAGCAATCTGTCCCCCTCCTTCGTCTCGACTTTGAAGTAGAAACGTCGTAATACTCCGAGCCTTTTC
>CAYFSE010000131.1:0-19342 GCA_964345725.1 uncultured Dehalococcoidales bacterium | reverse complement strand
TACGGTGCCTACATACCGTTATGGCGGCTCGCTAGAGAAGCTATCGCCGAGGCTTGGGGAAGCGGCTCGATTAGAGGCGAAAGGAGTGTAGCCAATAACAATGAAGGGCCTATCACTTGGTATATCGCAGACTTTCGGTGGTCCCCCTTAGGCAGCTGCGGTAGCAGTCCTGGGCAAAGAGTTAGGCTATCCTTAACTCAATTTTTAAGCGGAGGCAAAACCTATGGTTGATGAGTCTGGAAAGAGTCTCAGTAAGCTAGATGAACTGAACAGAAAGCAAGAACACATCCTGCAGATGGGAGGGCCAAAGGCGATTGAAGCCCGTCATAAGAAAGGACAGATGTCGGCTCGGGAGAGGATAGATTATTTCTTCGACCCCGGAACATTTACCGAAATAGGACTGTTTATTACGCATAGAACGACTGCCTTTGGCATGGATAAAAGGGAAGTGCCCGCTGAAGGAGTGATCACTGGCTTTGGCAAAGTTAACGGCCGACATGTTGTTGTTGCTGCCGAGGATTTTACTGCAATGGCGGGGACGTTCGGCGAATATCATGGCAAGAAATTCGTTCGCGCTGTAGATTTCGCCAAGGATAATGGATGGCCATTTGTAGGCATGAATGACTCCGGAGGCGCTCGACTGCAGGAAGGGATTGATACATTGGAGAGTTATGGATGGTTGTTTAGGGCTCAAATACTTGCATCCGGGATAATACCCCAGATAGCCCTGCTTATGGGCCCTTGTTTAGGAGGACAGGCATATCATCCTGTAATGCAAGATTTCCTAATTCAGACAAAGCACACAGGATTCATGGGCATTGCCGGGCCGGCTTTTGTTAAAACGCAAACCGGGGAAGAAATCGGCCTAGAGGAACTTTCCGGCTATAAAGCTCATGCCATCAAATCAGGGCAAACTCACATCGTTGCTGAAGATGACAGAGACTGTCTGGACAAGTGTAAGGAGCTCTTGTCATTACTGCCTTCTAACAATAAAGAGAAACCACCTCATATCTCAATGGATGACGACCGGGACAGGAAGGAGGATTTGCTTAGCCTATTACCAGAACATCCATACGAACCTTTCGATATGTACGACGTCATTAGAAAAATAGTTGATCAGGGTTACTTCTTTGAGACTCTGGGACTACACGCCAAGAATATGATTACAGGTTTTGCCCGCTTCAGCGGTCGTACTGTGGGAATAGTAGCCACTCAGCCCAATTGGATGGCAGGTTGCATAGATATCGATGCTGCCGACAAAGGGGCAAGGTTTGTCAGGTTTTGCGATCTGTTCAATATTCCCTTGATCACCCTTCATGATTCTCCCGGGTATCTGATAGGTTCTCAGCAAGACTGGGGTGGAATTCTGCGCCATGGCGCCAAGCTGCTCTTTGCTTGGGCTGATGCCACTGTGCCACTAATAGCGATCATCATTAGAAAATCTTATGCCGGCGCTCACTATGGCATGCTGGACAAAGCTATTGGGGCTGATTTTGTCTTTGCCTGGCCTACAGCCCGGGTTACCATTGTGGGGGCTGAAACCGCTGCCAGTGTTATCTTCGCTAGAGAAATAAGAGAGGCAGATAAGCCTGATGAAGTACGAGCACAAAGGATAAAGGAATTCTCAGAAATGTACGAAAACCCTTACCGCGCTGCGGAGAGAGGCTATGTCGATGATGTAATAGACCCCTCAGATACCAGAAAGGTCATAAACAGTGCACTCGATTTTCTGGAAGATAAATACGTGGCAAGGCCATGGAGGAAGTATTCCAACATCAATCTCTGAGAAAGGAGCAAGATAGTGGATTTCAGCTTCACTGAGGAACAACATAAGTTCAAGCAGGAAGTGCGGGACTTTTTGGAAGAGGAGATAAAGAACGGCTATTGGGAACCCACCTGTGATGCCTGGATACAAGGATTTGACCCTGAATTTACGAAAAGGGTGGCGCAAAAAGGTTGGATAGGTCTGACCTGGCCTAAAGAGTATGGAGGACATGAGCGCAGCCATGTAGATAGACTTATCCTTACTGAAGAAATGCTCCGCTACGGGGCGCCAGCAGCTTGTCACTGGTTTGGTGACCGTCAGGTCGGAGGTGCCATTCTCTCATTTGGTTGAGAGGATTTGAAGAAGGAGTTCTTACCAAGGATTGTCAAGGGAGAGGCCTACTTTGGCCTAGGAATGAGCGAACCGGGAGCTGGTTCTGACCTGGCCTCACTACAAACCAAGGCACTAGAAGATGGTGACTATTACGTAATTAACGGTCAGAAGACCTGGGCTAGTTGCGCCTCATTTGCTCAATACTTCGATGTATATGTCCGAACAGACTCTGAGGCGCCCAAGCATAGGGGTATTAGTGAATTTATCGTGGATGCACAATCGCCCGGCCTCAGCCGTATCCCCATGACTGATATCACCGGCACTGAAGCCTGGAATGACGTGTTCTTTGATAATGTCCGCGTGCACAAGCGGTATTTAGTGGGGGAGAAGAATCGTGGTTTTTATCAGGTTCTCAACCAGCTCGATTATGAGAGGAGCGGCATGGAACGCCTGATGGGCAATTATCCTCTCTTTGACTCCATCATCCAGTTTGCCAAGGACAATAAACTATCTCAGCGGCCTGCAATTCGGAACAAGTTGGCGCAATTACAGATTGAATTTGAGGTAGGACGCTTGCTTATTTACAGAGTTGCTTTCCTTATGGAAGAAGGGCGAGCTCCTAATTGGGAATCCGCTATGTCCAAAGCTTATTCCACAGAGTTTGAGAAACGCCTGGCCGGTGTGGCTATGGAGGTCTTGGGACCCTACGGACAGTTGACGTCAAGCTCCAAGTTAGTCCCTCTGCGGGGTATGGCCTTACATTCATACCTAGCCTCTAAAGGCTACAGCCTTCAGGCCGGCACAACAGAAATTCTAAAGAACATCCTGGCTGTGCGGGGATTAGGATTACCAAGCTCGTAAGCCGTCACTCCATGCAGCGGAAGGTATAGTGGCTCTGAAGATCCTTTGCCGGCACCTTACAAGGGTGCAATGTCTTGATACAGGAGGATAGCTATGAAGTTAACTCTTAGTGAAGAGCAAGAAATGTTAAAAAAGACAGCTCGCGACTTCTTAGCTGATAAGTGCTCGAAACAATTCATCAAACAGATGGAAGAGAGCGAGACTGGCTATTCCGGAGAACTTTGGCATGAGATGGCAGAGCTAGGCTGGATAGGCTTGGCTTTCCCCGGGAAATACGGCGGCGGTGATATGAGTTTCCTCGATTTAGCAGTATTATTGGAGGAAATGGGACGGGCTTGCTTACCTAGCCCGTTTTTCTCCGCAGTGGTTCTGGGAGGTTTGCCCATTCTAGATGTTGGCAGCAGCGAGCAAAAACAAGAATACTTGCCTAAGATAATCGGGGGCGAGAAAATCTTGACCTTAGCCCTCACCGAACCCGGCTATGATAATTACGATGCATCTTCAGTCAAGGTCGCGGCTAACCGCAATGATGACAGCTATATTATCAGCGGCACAAAACTTTTCGTCCCTGATGCTCATATTGCTGATAACCTGCTATGCGTCGCCAAAACCAAGCCTGAAAATGGAATCACCATATTCTTGGTCGATGCCAAGGATCCTAAGATAGGATACACAGTTTTGGAGACCATCGCGGGAGATAAGCTATGTGAGGTGGTTTTTGACCAAATGCCAGTCCCTGAAGCCAGTATTTTGGGTCGATTAAATCAAGGATGGAGCGCAGTACAAAAGACAATAGGGAGGGCAGCGGTGGGAAAATGTTGTGAGACAGTTGGCAATATTCAGCGAGTATTGGAGATGACAGTGGATTACGCCAAAGAAAGGAAGCAGTTTGACCGTCCCATTGGCAGCTTTCAGGCCATACAGCACTATTGTGCCGATATGGCAACCGATGTTGATGGTGCGAGGTTTAGCACCTATCGGGCAGCCTGGATGTTGGGTGAAGGAGTCCCCTGCACTAAAGAGATAGCTATAGCCAAGGCCTGGACGGGCAAAGCTTCTCAGCGTGTGTTTGCTCTGGCACATCAAATTCACGGGGCTATTGGTGCTACCATAGAACATGACCTTCATTACTACACCAGGCGTGCCAAGGCTGCAGAGCTTGCTTTTGGCGATGCCGATTTCTATCAAGAAATAGTAGCCAGAGAAATGGGATTGTGACCGTGGAGACAGGAGAGAATCGTGCAAGAGGCTAGGCAATCGACGTGTCTGTCTGAGCTAAGCATAGCCCCGCGCATGAGACGTTCGTCGTGGGTCGTGCCTCGAGGAGCAACTACTCAAAGTCCTACGACCCGCCTGATTGTCGGGATTTCAGGTGACTTTCCGACCCGCTTTTGAAGATGAAAAGGGTATTTTGGAGACTGACAACACTGTGCTGACTTTTGGTCAGCCGGCTCGGGTCCGCGTCCCTGGCGGCTCACCACAAAGAATCTTGATTAATGGGTGATGAGCTCCCGGCTACGTACCGACCTTTAGCCACACAAATAGACTAGATATCTCTCTAGTAGTCTCGAGTCGATTAACAAATTCTATAATTCTTTGTCCCACCTGCAAGTCTACTATCCCGGAGGTTAGATATTTAAACTTATCCTCTATCTCCGACTTACTGTAGGGCCACTCTGGTTCACCCCTCGCGAGGTCCAGTGTGTGCCGGAATGCGCTGCCATCTTTAGTTGTTATTTCTACTGTCGCCCCACGCTTGACCGGATAGTCCCGATCTAGTTCAGGGTCATGCTCCACTGTGATTGCTCCCATGAGCTTTTGGATTTGTTTGTCCTTTAGATTCTGGTCGGTGAATCTATCCACAAAAGCGTTGCCATGGACAAGGGCTACCGCGATGCCAAATGGAATATTGAACTTGGCTTCCTGACCTGTTTTCGGCTCCTCTATCTCTAAATCTAACGCCACAGAATACGTTCTTACGCTTATTTGCTCAATATCTCTCCAATTGATGCCGTTTCTATTTATTATAGAAAGTGCTGCATCGATTGGTGCGTGGATATGCCGACAGCCAGCGTGCATCTTAATATATGTCTTAGGTATCATATAGTCTTTGCCAAGGTCTCTTGTGACCAGCTCGAGACTGTATTGGTCACTAAAAGCGGGCATAAACGCCTCCTCCAAAATATTGTCGCTTCCCTTGATTCCGCTTTGTCCCAGCAATACAGAAAAAATCCCGGCGTGGCAGGCTCTAGCGATTTGAACTTGGGCGAAGGGCTCAGGAGCTGTTAACGCATCTAGCAACCCGGACCCTGAGACAGCCGCAAGGGACAGAGCATTTGATATGCACGCCTCATTCAAGTTCATTATCTTACCCACCGCTGCTGCCGACCCAAGGGGGCCAACTATGGAGGTTGGGTGAAAGCCCCGTTTGACCGCCGATGGATTCATTGCTCGGCCTACCCTTATCATCACTTCATATCCCAGCGCTACGCCTAGCATTAGGTCTTTCCCGCTCGCTTTGTCCGCAACCTCTGCGGCCGCCAGAGCAGCCGGGATGACAACTGGTCCCGGGTGTAGTGCTGCTGCCCTTGACCCGTCAGTCATATCGAGGCACAAGCTGCTATTTATGAAAGCGGCTAAACTGCACGGTAACTTTACCTCCTCCCCAATAACACTGGCTCCATTGCCGGTGTGATATTCTTCCAGTGCTTTCAAAGCTGGCTTATGAACATTGGATTTATAACCTGAGAGGGCAACTCCCAAAAAGTCAATAATTCTTTCTTTGATGGCAGTAATGACAGCCTGAGGTAAATCATCATACGAGGTTTGACATACGTAACTGCTGAGAATATTCACTAAGCCCATTTGGCTAGCTCGTTGGCAATGGTTTTGCGGTGAAAACTAGGGCTACCGAGATAGTCCTTCGTCGTCCTAGCTTTCCTGGTGTATAAGTATAAGTCATAGTCGGCCATGAATCCGATTCCAGCATGGACATGGTGCGACTCGTTGCAGATGTTATCATAGGCTTCACTCACAACTGTTTTGGCCGCGGAAAGCTCAATGTCGCAGGATAAGCCCTCGCTTAGCCTCCAGGCGGCTTCATAAGCAAACAACCTGGCTTTGTCCAGCTCATTTAACATGTTGATTATCCTATCCTGAATCCTCTGAAAGCTGCCTATGAATTGGCCGAATTGTGTTCTCTCCTTGGCGTAATCGATGGTTAGCTCAAGCACGAAATCGGCGCCACCAACCATCTCGCAGCATTGCATTACCGTCCCCGTCTCTATGGCCCTAGTGAGATAGGGCCAGCCCTTATTTGGCTCGCCCAGCAGGTTTTCGGTAGGAACCCTTACATTATCAAGAAGGACCTCGCATAGGGGCTCTCCAAGAAACCCACTAAGACGGCTGCACTTCAGACCTTGGCTAGCCCCGGCACTTACAATGAACAGGCTGATATCATCCTCCGAAACTCCGCTATCCCTCGTCTTGGCAACGCAGAGGATATAGTCCGCCGCATGGGCGTAAGGTACGAATAGTTTAGTACCCTTCAAAACGAACTGGTCTCCCACGGCCGTGGCACTAGTAGATATCGAACTAGCGGACCAATCATACTCCGGTTCGGTCAGGGCTAGAGCAAAAACCAGTTGGCCGCTACCAATCTTGGGAAGGAATTCTGCTTTTTGCGCCTCGCTGCCACTGTCCAAGATAGCCAGTCCGGAGAGAACTACTGACGAGAGATGAGGACTAGGTAATAAGGCTCGCCCCATCTCCTCGTAGATCACAGCCAAGTCAAGCAGGCCGGCCTCTTCACCTCCATATTCTTCCGGGAATATCATGCTCAGCCAGCCAAGCTCTGCCATCTTATGCCAGTGCTCAGGCGAGTAACCCTGAGCACTGTCCTGCAGCTCCCGAACTACGCTTAACGGACATTCACCTTTCAGAAAGTCACGGGCCATTGTTTGCAGTTGTTTCTGGGTTTCACTAAGTTCGAGGTTCACTCTTTTGCCTCCTCGTACCAGGTAGTCCTATAGCCCGGGCGATGGTCAGCTTCAGGATCTCAGGTGTGCCGGCCCCGTGTGTCATAAGGCTGCTTCTTTGGAAATGCTCGACTCTACCCTTAAGGAGAGTCCATTTACTATCGGTAATCAAAGCTTGAGGACCGGCTATCTCCAAAAGCACCGCCGCAAATTTCGGCATCAGCGTTTTGATATACAGACTCTGCTGGGAACCTTCATAGGTGACTGGAAGTCCGCTTGCTGACTTCCACTTACGGCGCAGATTGAATAGGTCCAATGCTCTAACATCGAGATACAAGTCTGTCAGCAACTGCTGCACACAAGGGTTATCGATTAGTGATCTCCCATTTCGCTTCGTTTCTTTACAATACCGAAGAAGTTGTTCAAAAAAGCTGCTGAGTCTGAACCAATCCCCCCAACTGCCTCTCTCTGCCTGCAAGCTAGCATTGGCTACATCCCATCCTCGATTAAGGTCACCCAGAAGGTTCTCGGAGGGCACCCTGACATCTTCGAAGTATATTGTATTTTTCCGAGACAGAGCTATAGGCTTTAATGGAGTCATGGTAATACCTGGCGAGTCTGCTTTCACCATGAAGGCGCTCATATTCTGGTGTCTCGGGGCTTTGGGGTCGGTTACCGCTAGAGTAAAGAGATAATCCACATGATGCCCATCACCAATGAAAGTCTTCTGACCGTTTAAAACGAATTCATCTCCCTGTTGGGCAGCTCTCAATTGAAGATAAGCAAGGTCAGAGCCTGCTTGAGGCTCGGTGAAGGCTTGCCAGACTACTATTTCTCCTTTGGCCATTTGGGGCAGAAATTTCTTCTTTTGCTGTTCACTTCCGACAGCTAGGAGCGCTGCTCCAAGCAATCTCCCCAAGTCATATATTTTGGGTATGCCACGGCGCAACAATTCCTCTTCCAGAACAAACCTCTTCTCTAGCGATAGCCCGCCACCTCCAATCTCTTTGGGCCAAGTAGGGTGCAGCCACCCCTTGGCAGCTAGCTTACTTCGCAATTCGTTAGCGAAGGCGTAGGTCCTATCATCCAGCTCCTCTGTTTCGGGAGGGAATTCAATGCCAGCGGGTACATCGGCATCTAGCCAGCCACAAACCTCTTCTCGGAATCTCTCTGCTTCCTCACTGTAGGTTGTCCTAAAATCCATAGGGCTGATCTCCCTACTAACTCACTATTGTTGGAGCATTCTTTCTTTAGTGAACTTTCCTGTCAAATCCGGCCCAATATTTCTCTCGTAACTTCTTCTTTGCCACCTTTTCAGCGCCTGTCCGGGGTAAGCTGGTGACAAAATCAACTGATTGAGGTTTCTTATAACTGGCTAGGTTCGCTCTGCAAAAATCGATGATTTCTCTTTCATCAGCTTGCGAGCTTGGTTTCAGGACAACGACCGCTTTTACTGCCTCACCCCACTCTTCATCAGGAACGCCAATCACGACAACTTCTTGAACATCCGGATGACGAGCTATGACTCGCTCGACCTCCTCTGCGTAAATATTGTACCCACCGCTGATAACTATATCTTTGCTCCGCCCCATGATATAAAGATAGTAGGTATGATTCTCCGTCTCAATCTTGCCTATGTCACCAGTGTAGAACCAGCCGTCTCTTAATACCTCAGCCGTAGCCTCTGGATTCCTCAGGTAGCCCTCGAATAAGTAGGGGGTCTGTACTACTATCTCTCCCTCTTGACCTGTAGGAAGTTCATTGCCACGGCTGTCCACAATCTTAATCTTTGTGTGTAGAGTTGGTTGGCCGACGCAATCAGTCTTCTTTAATTGCTCATGCGGCATAAGCATGGCTATCGGACCGGTCTCAGTGATTCCGTATGTTTCAACAAGATTAGGTGAAACTCGCTTAATCAGCTCCTCCTTAGTCTGGCTGTGCAGGGGGGCTCCATAGGAGATAGCTATCTGTAATGAACTGAGTACATAATGCTCTAACTTCGGTACCCGAAGTAGCCTTTCCCACATTACTGGAACCATGGCGATATTGGTAACCTCTTCCCGCTCTATCGTTTCTAAGGTGTCAACAGGGTCAAACCTATTGCGCAGGATGACCTTGCCACCGAGGTATAGTTGACTCAAGCCGTAGAACGTAGAGGCTGTATTGGCTAACGAGGTTACTGCTAAGTAAACGCCATTTGAATTATTCCCTAGGTCAACAGCGCGGATGAGGCACCGCCTAATTATGCCTCCGTGTGACAATAAGGCTCCCTTCGGGAAACCCGTGGTACCTGATGTGGACTGAACCAAGTAGGGCTCGTCCTCCCGTACTTCAACGCCAGACTCAGTGTCAGGGAACTTAGTGGTTAGGTCATTGTAATGGATTGTATCTGCCAGGGGGCCTGAACCGACATCAATGTAGTGAGCGCACTTCAGGTGAGAGCGTATTTCGTCTATCACCGGGTCAAAATTGTTTTCGAACACCAGGGCAGCCGGTTCAAAGCTGTTTATTATATAGATAAACTCTGTTTTATCCGCCCTGGGGTTTAACGGGAGACGAATCAACCCTGTCTTGGCGATAGCATATAGCAATTCAATATGTTCTATAGTGTTGCCCTGCAGCTGACATATAATGTCGCCTTTCTTTAGTCCCATGTCTAGCATACTATTAGCTAGGCTATTCACCCGCGAGTTTAGCTGGCTATAGGTAGCGCTCTTCGTATCATCTTCGATAGCAATCTTATTGGGATATCTAGATGATTGTATTGCTAAAGATTCACCAAAATTCATTCTCAATCGCTGGCAGGAAGCGCTCAGTTTATCTTTCTAGTATAGTTATCGCACAGTTACCACCCGCGCCCAGGACATGACCCATACCAACATTGGCACCGGAAACCTGCCGGGCCCCCGCCTCACCCCTTAGCTGCCAAACAAGTTCGACTAACTGCCCAAGATGTGAGGCACCAACAGGTTCCCCCTTACTTATTAAGCCTCCGCTCATGTTTACAGGGTGCTTCCCGCCTATCTCGGTCACGCCCTCATCAATGAGACGCCCCGCCTCGCCCCAGGGGCAAAGCCCCAACTGTTCATAAATCTCAAGCTCACAGAAGGCGTCGGTATCCTGGACTTCAAAACAATCAATATCCTCAGGCCCCACACCTGCCTCCTCGTAAGCCTCCTTCCCGGTTACCTCGGTTGGCCCGGGATTAGCGCTCCTGGCACTCAGATAGTCCACAGGAACCCGGAAATCGGCTGAATATAAACTAATGGTGTGGACGCAGGCGGCTATGGTAACCGGTTTCGAACTATACTGGTGTGCCTTCTCTTTACAGCACAGCACTACTGCGGCGGCACCCTCGTTAGGGGCACATATCTCATAGAGGTGTATTGGGTCACAAACTAGAGCAGAGTTCAGTATTTCCTCTATCGTGAATTCTTTCTGATACATAGCGTAGGGGTTATGGACACTGTTCTTGTGGTTCTTGTATGCTACTTTCGCGATGTGGAGATCGGTCGTCCCGTATTCGTGCATATGCCGGCGGGCCCGCATCGCCCAATAGCTGGGGTTAGTTGACATCCCCATCTCTACCTGCCACCGCTCATATAGCATCAGGGGGTCCATGAACCCCCGCGGCATCTTCTCTACGCCAAGGACGAGAGCAAGGTCGTAGGCATCTGCCTGGAGGCCGAGCATCGCCTGCCTTATAGCGACCCCGCCTCTGGCACAGGCAGCCTCGATATCACATATCGGGATACCAGTAGCTCCCAGAGGCCGTAATATTCTTACTCCTGAGGTTGCTGGAAGATACATCTTTGAGAGATAGGCAGCCTGTATGTCCCGCCAACCAAGATTGGCATCCTTAAGGGCCATCCTAGCTGCCTCTTGCCCTATTTCAATGTATGGCTTGCCCTCAAACCGGCCAAACTTATGAATGCCTACGCCTATTATGGCTACTTCTTTCAAGATAATGACCTCCTAAACAGGCTTGAACTTGAATGCAATGACATCATTTCCCTCTTCATTCTCGTAGAGCTTGTACACCACTAATCCTAATTCTGTTCCTATGCTCAATCTATCCACATCGCCATCTATTGGCGATTTTACCCGTATGCCCTCGGCTAATTCGACCAGTCCCTCCCCAAAAGGAACAAACGGGTCTGGTCCTTTGTAGTCTCCGGGTGGGCGATGTCTGATGACAGTGTAAGTCCATAGTTTGCCTCGCTGGCTGAGGGGTATCACCTCGAGATCCTCACCGGCACAATTGGGGCAACTGGAGACTGTGCTTAGTGACACCTCGCCGCAATTACGACATTTGCTGCCAGCAAGACTTACTTGCTCCAGCGGCGACAACGGCATCGTAAATAGGCCTTCCCTGATCGGGACTCGTTTCTCCTCATCTTGTTTGCGTACTGACAATAGCTCACCTCCTCACTAACAAACTTGAGTGACTTGTACGGCTTGATTTCATCCTCTAGGTACAAACGGGTGGAAAGCGAATGGGCAGCGCGGAACGATTGAGCCTCCTTGAATATCCAATGCTAGTTTATACTGCATTTGGTGAGATTTTTCAAGCACGCTAGCCGAGACATCTTGTCAACTAATTGGGGAAAGCCTACAGCCTGACTCAGCCCCAGCCCTTTCCTCATCATGACCGGAAGTGCTGTATCTCCTCCGGTTTTGTCTCTTCGACCTCTATTCACGATTTCAACGCTCTTTCTCTGACGTGAGGTGGGAGGGAGTACATCTATACCGCTAATTCGTGGAGGCCGGTATTCAGGATAAAGGGTCTGATAAAGGGGGGTAAGACGCCGCTGGTGGCAAGGGTGGCTGCTATACTTGCTTCGGACTGGACAACCGTTGACTTCAATAGTGAGCGGAATGTACACTAGATGTGATAGGTAATAGCGGCATTGTAAAGCGTTGCCGTTTTCAAGTTCTGGAAGAAGATCGACAACCGAGAATGAGGGACTGTCCAGAATCGGATAGTCTCCAAAACGGAAGGAGGCAGAGATGAATTGCACCGGACATGCACTGAAAAGACTTTTTGAACCCATTGAAGTAAAGAAAGGTATTGTTTTGCCGAACAGAATACTGCTGTCAGCTGCCTGCACCAATTACGGAACCGAAGATGGGTATGTGACGCAACGGCTGATAGATTATTATGCCGAGCGGGCAAAGGGGGGCGCCGGACTGATAATTATTGAGGTGATTAACCCCATCTACCCGGGAGGTAAGGTGCTCAAGCAGCACTTAAGCATCAATGATGATAAATACATACCCATGATTAAGAACCTAGCCGATGCTGTTCATGCATATGGGGCAAAGATTGTATTACAGCTTAGTCACGCTGGCAGACAGTGCACCTCTGATATAAGTGGTCAACAACCTTGGGCACCTTCAGCTATACTTCCCAAGACAGGTATGTACTGGGAAGTGCCGAGGGAGATGACAATTGAGGAAATCCACAGTGTTCCGGGAATGTTCGCTGAGGCAACAAAACGGGCGAAAACGGCCGGGGTCGATGGAGTAGAGTTCCATTATGCTCATGGATACTTGTTTTCATCGTTTATGTCTCCGTATACAAACAAGAGAACCGATGAGTATGGTGGAAGCCTGGAGAGCAGAATGAGGTTCCCACTTGAAACAGTAAGGGCCTGCAGAGAGGCAATAGGTTCTGATTTCTGGATGCTGGCTAGAATAAATGGAGATGACTTTGTTGACGGCGGCGTGGATTTGGAGGAAGCAAAGATCATATCTAAAATGCTAGTAGATAGCGGGATAGACCTTATCAATGTATCAGCCGGGATGCGGGAGTCAACAAACCCTATACAAGACCACTCAATGAGGGCTGAAAAAGGTAACTGGGTGTACCTGGCTGAGGGAATCAAGAAGGCTATCCCCAATGTACCTGTGGCCACAGTTAATCGGATTACCGAGCCGGAGTTAGCAGAGGAAATCCTCGAGAAAACGGATATTGACTTGGTTTGTGTGCTTAGGGCTCTGATGGCCGACCCGTACTGGCCCCAGAAGGCAAAAGAGGGAAGGCTTAATGAGATAACCCGTTGTATAGGATGTTGCCAGGGCTGTTACGACCAGTTATGGGCACATATACCAATAGGGTGTATGGTTAATCCAGCAATGGGAAGAGAACGAGACTTACCGATTAAGCCGGCAAAGGAGAAAAAGAAGGTTCTTGTGGTTGGTGGGGGTCCGGGAGGTATGATGGTGGCTCTGGTAGCTAAACAAAGAGGGCATGAGGTAACCTTATGTGAAAGGGATAGAGCACTAGGCGGACAGCTTCAGTTGGCGGTCAAGCCCCCCCATAAGCGTGAGATCGAGAATCTGACGATTGACCTCACGTACAAGCTTAATAAGCATGATGTGAAAGTAGAGCTTGGAACTGAGGTCACACCTGAATATGTCGACAAAATGAAACCAGATGTTGTTGTAGTTGCCACCGGCGTAAAGCGTTTTACCCCGGATATCCCCGGGATTGAGCGCAAAAACGTGGTTTTTGCTGAGGATGTGCTTCTTGAGAACGCCCTTGTAGGAAAGCGTGTCGTCATAATCGGTGCAGGAAGAACAGGGTTGGAAACAGCCGAGTTCTTACGAGATAAATGGATTTATTCACGCGAGGTAACCGTTCTGTCCAGAAGAGCGAAGGCGGATATAGTAATGGCTCTGCCCTGGCCAGCCGGCCAGCATTTCCTGTCCCGGATAGACGAACTAGGGATCAACCTACTAGAGAATGTAGATGTGAAGAGAATAACAGACGAAGGCGTTACTTGCGAGAAAGATGGCAAGGAGATGACAGTTCCTGCCGATACAGTCGTCAATGCTCGTGGTGCAGTCTCAAATGAGGAACTTGCCCAAGCGCTGCCGGGCAAAGCGCCAATAATGTACAAAATAGGAGATTGTGTGGAACCGAGGACAGCCCTAGACGCCACTAGGGAAGGCTTTGACATAGGTCTAAAAATCTGAGCCCGCCAGGGGAATATGTCAGAATAGTATTAGGGGGTTGGAAAATGTCTGCAGAAAAACTAAAAGATGACTATTTCAAAATTGATGTTGAGGCTCATGTTGCTGCTCCACTGGTGGATGTGAACTACTTCCCTGATGTAAAGAGATATCGTGAGGGAGTTCCCGGCCTGCGGCGGGTCGTATTTGGCACGCGGGCACTCCCAGACTGGGCAAAGCCGGAAAAGCCAACGAAATCCTTTTGGGGGGATTGGGGAGCCGAGACTTGCCCTACGGAGGAGGACGTGCTACGGGCGATGGATGAGAATGGCGTAGACATAGCTTGCCGTCTGCCCGAATCCTTCATGAATATGACGCTCTACTCTGATCGGTGGACGACCAATGGTCAGACCGCTGCCCTCTGCGAGAGGTACCCCCAACGTTTCATATTTGAACCTAACGTAGGCCCAATTATCCACAGAGGCGTTCAAAACGCCACAAAGGAACTGGAAATCCTGGTCAAGGAACGGAACGCAAAGCTGGTCAAATTCTACCCCCCTGAGGATACGTATATTAATGACCCTGAGCTGTGGCCTTTCTATCAGAAGGTGGACGAGCTGGGGATTCCAATATGCATCCATACCGGTGCCAACTGGCCTCCGCATGGTCTCAGCAAGTATAGTCAACCCATACTTTTGGAAGAGGTGGCAAATGACTTCCCTGATTTGAAGATAATAGCTTTTCACTTTGGTTGGCCATATCACTATGACCTTAATGTTATTGCCGCTAGCCGCCCTAATGTATACATAGGCATCAGCTGGATGGTTCTATGGGCGGTGAGCGCACCAAGACGATTTGCTGAACTCATTGGTGAAGCCGCCCGGTATGTTGGTGCTGACCGGATTGTTTGGGGAAGTGACCTTGTTTACGACCCTGAGCAGAGATTGAAGATGAGTGTTGAGGGACTCAAGCATTGCCAGATACCAGAAGATATGCTGGAGGGGTATGGATACGAGCAGATAACAGAAGAGGATAAGAGGAAGATCTTCGGGCTGAACTTAGCTAGACTGCTCAACATTGACCCGACAAAGAGAAGAATTGGACTTAGATAGTTGCCCAGGTTTCAAAGGGATACGGTAAGTTGTGGTTGGTGGGTGACAGCCGTCTTGACGGGCTCCCCAAAAAAGGAGTCCAATGCAAATACTATCCAGGACCTCCTGGTGTTAACTTTGATCTCGGCAGGACACGAACAGAATTCCGGTAGTTGAGCACATCGCTGTAGAGTCTGAACGTAACCGCAGGAACATAAGTAGTAAAGCTCCCGAAAGTGTGCAGCGACTTGGTTCTTGCCTGTCGGGCAAGTATGCCAAAATCAGGCAAGCGAGTAGTGGGGAAGAGAAATAATCGGCCCTCCTGACTCTTAAGATTTCGCGTTCCTTCCCGACCCACTTTTGAAGCTAGAGAGGGTGTTTCACAAACTTAAAACATTGCACTGAGTCTTAATCAGCCGGTTCTGGGTTCGGATCATTGATCGCGCACCAAACAGCCAATCCAGACTCCGAATCTATACAGTTTCCAAATATGATTCTTGCACTTAGCCCTTTCTGCCTGTCAGGCAGGTAAGTCGGACGAAGTGTCCCATCTTGATACTACCTCTTTGGTTCGTATTGCTCGCCCAGGTCTCTGGAGCAAGAACCTGATTGACTAAGCAACAACCTATGTCTGGATGGCAGATGCGAAGGTAGGATATTTGTCAGGAATGAGAGAAGGGAAGTAAGAATAGAGCGTACTGCGTAACCTAGTCAACAATAACTTGTTTTGTTCAGTGCGGCACAATGGCGTAACTACGTGACCGCGCTTTTCATCGAAGTGACATTCCTAAGGCAAGGTGCTGGGCACGCAGGCTCACAGCGCAGTTGACTTGCGTGGCTTGTGTTTGATAGGGTCTCTCTCGGAGAGGAGGCGAGCGGTCCCCGCCTTTTGTCTGGCCTGGTTTGGGACCATGGGATCGCTGGTTCAAATCCGCTCACCCCGACCATGCAACCCCCGTGCAGAAACCTGAGAAGGTATTGACAAGAGAAACGAATTGCATTACAATTGTTAGACGTATCTAACAATTATAGGAACCGACAATGGTGAGGCAAGAAATGCAAAGAGAGCAGACCGCTAGCATGGAAGACTACCTTGAGGGAATAGCCAAGCTTGGTGAGGGCAGAAGGGTGGTCAAAGTGAAGCAGCTCAGTCAAATGTTGGGAGTCAAGATGCCCAGCGTTACCTCTGCCTTAAGAAAACTCTCGCAACAGGAGCTTGTGGAGCATGAAAGATATGGCCATATAAAGCTCACCCCTGAAGGTGATGAGGTTGCCCGCGATGTGATTTACCGCCATGAGGCATTAACGCGTTTTTTTGCACAAGCTCTGGGTATTAGCCGAGAAACTGCAGAAGAAGATGCCTGCAAGATTGAGCATGTTATCAGCCCCTTGAGCATGCAAAGACTGGCAAAGTTTATCGAGTTCATGGAAGCCTGTCCCTTGGGAGGGGCTAATTTCCCCAGTAGATATGAATACTATTTGGAGCATGGGAGACTTCCTCAGGATTGCACAAGAAGAGGTTTGAAGAGGAAGTAGGAGCGGCAAAAAAATTTGGAGTGTGTAAGTTAAACACCACTAACTTACTAGAAACAGAGGATAAATGATGACCATCTATCAGAATGAGCAATTGAGCGTGGCCGAGATGAGAACCGGGCAGACAGGCACCGTCATTGAAGTTCTGGGAGGACCCGGTTTGGTTCGGCGTCTGGATGCTCTAGGCATCAGGGCAGGCAAAAAGGTGACCAAGAGAAGTTCTACATTATTCCGTGGTCCCATCACTCTCGGGGTGGATAGCACCCGAGTGGCCGTCGGTTTTGGTATGGCCAGGAGAATAATAGTCGAAACAGTTAGATATCTACCACGAGTTTCCTGACATGAAGCGCATTCTGCTTGTGGGGAATCCCAACGTAGGCAAGAGCGTCCTCTTTTCTCGACTGACTGGTACACACATTATCGCTTCCAACTATCCCGGGACCACCGTGGGGTTCACAAAAGGGTACCTGAAGCTTGGGGAGGAGCAGATTGAGATTATTGACGTCCCCGGCAGCTATAGTCTTGAACCGAGTTCTAAGGCGGAAGAAGTCGCCGTGGAGATGCTCAAAGATGGGGATCTGATTATGAATGTCATTGACGCCACCAATCTGGAGAGGAATCTTAATCTGACTCTGCAGTTGCTGGAAAGACGGACTCCAGTAATAGTTGTCCTCAATCTATGGGATGATACCCGGCATCGGGGTATAAGTATAGATTTGGTCAAGTTGGAGCAGCTTCTCGGTGTGCCAGTAGTCCCCACAGCCGCCATTACCGGACAGGGAATCACGGAGTTGATCGGGCATCTTGCCGAGGCAAAGGCGCCCAAGAACCCTATTAGTTATGCCAACAGTGAGGAGCGGTGGACGAGGGTGGGCGATATCGTGAGACAGGTGCAATCATTGAGCCATCGCCATCACACCTGGTACGAGCGTTTGGAGGATGCCAGCAGCCATCCCGTGGGCGGGATAATCATCGCCCTGCTGGTACTTTTCGGTACCTTCTTGTTTGTGCGATTCATTGGCGAGGGAATAATCAACTATGTGGCTGATCCCCTGTTTGGACGGCTGTGGGCACCCGTGCTGGTGAGACTGAGCCTCGCTTTAGGGGGGGGAGGCTTCTGGCACAATATCTTGATAGGTAACGTTATTGGGGGAGAAATTGACTATCTTCAGTCTTTCGGGTTGCTCAGCACGGGACTTTACATTCCCCTCGCCGTAGTGTTGCCGTATATCACTGCATTTTACCTGGCATTAGGAATACTGGAAGATGTTGGTTATCTGCCACGCCTGGCAGTGTTGATGGACAGCCTAATGCACCGCCTGGGACTGCACGGTTATGCCATCATTCCTACTATTCTAGGCTTTGGATGTAATGTGCCTGGCATTATGGCAACCCGTGTTTTGGAAAGCCGCAAACAAAGATTCATTGCCGCGACCCTGATTTCTATTGGCGTTCCCTGTGCTGCCTTGCAGGCTATGATAATCGGGGTGGTAGGGCTGGAGGGCATGAGATACGTGGCCATGGTCTATGGGAGCCTGTTCTTATCCTGGGTTATCATGGGCCTAGTCCTTAATCGTACTGTTAGTGGATTCAACCCGGAGCTTCTGGTGGAAATCCCCCCTTATCGCTTGCCGCCTTGGCGGGTTATTGGTGAGAAGCTCTGGCTGCGCGTCTCCGGGTTTATTAAGGAAGCCTTGCCCATAATTCTGGGCACTGTGTTGGTCGTGAACATCCTATATAGTGTAGGAGTCTTCAACGTGCTAGGTAACATTGCCGCCCCGGTATTGACTGGGCTGTGGGGGGTGCCCAAGGAGACAACTGCAGCTCTGCTCGTCGGCTTTCTGCGCAAGGATGCTGCCATGGGTATGCTGGCTTCCTTGGATCTGACTGCCAAGCAACTCGTTATCAGCAGTACGGCTCTAGCTATGTCTTTTCCTTGTGTAGCTACTTTCGTGATACTGGCTCGAGAACTGGGGGTGAGAGACTTGCTCAAAGCTATTGGCATAATGCTGGCAGCAGTACTAATAATGGGTAGCCTACAGAACCTGGTTCTGTAGGGCAGGATTCAGAGCTCACTGGGCGGGCAAAGACTTCTTCAGAATCTGAGAGATATCTTTGACGGTCAGCTTATCATCCAGATCTTCCGCCTTCACGGCATCGGTCAGCATCGTCAGACAACTGGGGCAGGCAACTGCCAGAGTATCGGCCCCGGTTTCGCAGGCTTCTCTGACCCTGATTCGTGCCGGGCTATCCACGCTACCGGCCAAAAGGTCGTTAACGAAATTGCCACTGCCACCGCCGCAGCAGAAGGCATCTCTCTTGTTTCGTTCCATCTCCACCAGCTCAACGCCGGGAATAGCCTGCAGCGTTTTCCTCGGCTCGTCATAGATATTGTTGTAACGTCCCAGAAAACAGGGATCGTGATAGGTAACCGTTGCCTTGGCTCGAGGAGGCTTTATCTTATCCTTGTTAACCAAATCACTGAGGATTTGCGTGTAGTGATACACTCTTAGGTCTCCGCCTGATGCCGGGTAAATATTCTTGATTGCGTTATAACCGTGCGGGCACACAGTAATAACATTACTAACGCCAAGTTCCTTCAATTTCCGGCTGTTCTTCTCCATTAGATTCTGAGACAGTCCCATTTCGCCCAACATGTGTATCTCGTTGCCGCAGCACTCTTCTTCTTCACCAAGTATCCCGAAAGATACTCCCGAGGCGTTTAAGATATCTACCAGGCATCTGGCCATTCTCTGCCCGTTTTCATCGTACGAGCCCAGGCAGCCTACGTACAGAAGGTATTCATCTCCCGGCGCATACTTCTT
>CAYFSE010000130.1:0-3967 GCA_964345725.1 uncultured Dehalococcoidales bacterium | reverse complement strand
GTTGTCAAGTCCTAATTCAGTACTCTACCGACACAGTACCCTGCCGACATATTACTCCTGTGCACATGTGTTGCCAATCTATCTGAACTGGCTCACGATCCATCCGCGCGCGACCACATAAGCAGAGAACGCCCCGATACTGCATTGTCCGAGCTGTCAAGCGTTTCTCACCGGGATTTTGGTATTGTGTGGCATTTCGGATTCAGTGCTTATTGTATTCTTTCCGTTACGCGCCGAACTTGTCCAACTTCAAAGCATTAGCCATAGCTAAGGGCATTATTTCCGTGGCCGAAAAACGCCCCATACCACCAGCCAGGCAGGCTCGTTCGGAAAACTCAGCGATATTATCAGGGCGGCACCATTTGGACTTCAGCATGAACGGGACCGAATGCCAGCTGTGCATGGCTAGGGATGCCGGGGTGGAGTGGTCTCCTGTGACGACCAGAACATCGGGGGCCAAACTGAGCAGACCGGGGAGAGCCTTATCAAGCTCCTCGATTGCCTGGACTTTGGCCGAGAAGTCGCCATCTTCCCCTCGGGAGTCGGTGTTCTTAAAATGGACGAAGAAGAAGTTGTATTTGGCATAGTGGCGGTGCAGAATGTTCAGTTGATCTGTAATGCTTTCGCCGCCTGGCAACACCTGCATGCCTACCAGCCGGGCCAGTCCCCGGTACATAGGATACGTGGCGATGGCGGCTGACTTGAGTTTGTAGATGTCAGACAAGGAGGGAATGTGAGGTCGGCGAGAGAAGCCTCGCAGAAGCACCATGTTGGCCGGGCATTTGCCTTGCAGGAGACTGCCTGCTTGAGACACAAATTCGTTGGCGATTTCCGCAGTCTTCTGTGCCTGCGGGGACAATGCCGCCACTTTCTTGGGGACTTGACCTATTTGCTGCGGATCAGAATCTCCCAGGTCGGGAGACAAAGCTTCGCCCCGCAAGATGAGCACGAACCTATGCTCTTTCACCGGCAGTACAGAGATCTCAGCCCCTGCTATGGTGATATTATCCAGCAAGCGGCACAGCACGGTGTTTTTGTCTGTGGAAATCCGCCCTGCTCTCCTGTGGGTAATGATTCCCTTGTCATCAACCGTGCAGAAATTACCCCGGGCTGCGATATCGCCCGCCTTCAGTTCTACGTCTATCCCTAAAGCTTCTAGGATTCCCCGCCCGATATGATATTGGACAGGGTCATAGCCAAAAATGGCTAGATGCCCCGGCGCACTTCCCGGCGTAATTCCCGGGCTAACAGGGTCAATAAGGCCGCAGATGGAGTCTCTAGCTATGCGATTCAGGTTGGGCTTCGTGGCTGACTCCAGCTCTGTCTTGCCGGTTTCAGCATGAGGCAGACCACCCAGGCCATCTATTACCAGAAACACTATTTTCGACGGGGATGTCCGGGATATTTGCCTGATGTGCTCAACCCCAATCATGGTGTCTGCTATTTTACTCGGAGGCGTAGGCCGGTTCAAGTTTGGCGATTGATGACGCGCAATTGATAACAATAAGCGACTTACGTATTGACGGAATACTTGTTTTCATATCATACTAGTGGTAATTCAATTATGGGAGGTGATAATTTATGCCTGTTGTACTGATTGGAGGGATTATCGCCCTTATCTTCGGAATCGTCATAATGGTTTTCCCTAAAATCCTCAATTATCTGGTGGGCATCTTCCTGATATTGTGTGGTGTGCTAGCGCTTATCATCCATTTCACCTAGTCTGAAGCCGGCAAGATTCACCGGCGGGCGATAGAGGACCGGAGCCACGACCTTCACGAGTTCGAGGAAAGAAAAGGGGTGGCTGGCTCAAGCGATTTCGGCACCAAGCAGCTAATTCGTGTCTCGAAAGACGCTGGCAGTTGGGCGAAGCGGTATTATGGTGGCGACATTCTCTCTTCCGGGCGTAGATGGCAAGGCTCTTGGGGCATAAGTGATTTAGCAAACCTTCTAGCCAGCGGAAGAACCTGTGATTGGCGCGTAGGTCCCATTCCAAGAATCTGTTGTACAGAAGAGGCACGGAAGCCTTTTGTTTCTTGATCCCGAAAACACAGCGAAGCATCCAGTAGAAAGAATGAAGGGCATGTTTGTGGCGAACACTATAGACGGATAAGCCAGCAGTGTCCACAAGGTCGAGAAGCACCCGAGTCTTATATCTTCTGATGTGCCCTCCAGGGAACCCATAATAGTCCCTGGACAACTTCCAGCAGATTGATTCAGCCAGATAATGAGGCACACTAATCCCCATGGCGCCGTCTTTGTGTAGTACTCTAATCAACTCCTCAACTGCAGCTTTGTCTTCAGGAATATGCTCCAGGACTTCAGAACAGATAATCTTGTCAAAGCTGCCATCCTTGAATGGTAGCTTTGTCACATTCGCTACGAGAAGATGATAGTCGCCCTTGATTTCTTCTTGCGCTTTCAATGAATCCAACATATACTTGTTCTTCTTGACACACACCGTGTCAATGTCAAAAGCCACAATGGGGGAATGGGTTCTATTGCAGACTTCCCATGAGTGCCTGCCATCCCCACAGCCCGCGTCGAGAGTGATATCCTCACAATTGATGCCAAGAGTATCGGGGTCTATAGTGATCATCTTGTGGTCATTACCTCCCGGTAGATCTCGAGCGTTTTCTTGGCAGCCTGCTCCCAGCTAAATTGCTCTCTCACTCTCTTCTTCCCTGCGTCGCTCATCTGCCGTTGTGCCCGCTTGTCGTTGAGCAACTGTCTAATGGCGGCGGCCAGGGCACCGGCGTCCGCTGGCGGCACTAGCTTACCGGCATTGCCTACCACCTCAGGCAGTGCCCCACCAGTGGTGGCTATAACAGGGGTGCCACAGGCCATAGCCTCGGCGGCAGGTAGTCCGAAACCTTCGTAAAGCGAGGGGACGACTGCTATTTGGGCGGCCGCGTAGTGTCGTGCCAGTTCCTCCCGCGTTAGCCTGCCGGTGAAGCGCACCATCCCGTCCAAATTGAGCTTTCTTACCAGCTTGGAACCGTACGAAGGCAGTGGTCCTACATCTTCTATGTAGGAAGAATGCCGTGCCGCATCGTCCACAATGGTCAGCTTTGTCCCGTCGTCCCCTAGCAATCGTAGTGCTTGCAGTAGATAAAGCACCCCCTTCTTTCTGTCATCGGTGTTGGCGACCATGATTAACCCATCGCGGTGCCGGCTTGCCTCTTCATCCACACTGCAAATCTCGGTATCTATGCCATTGTAGACCACTCTTATTCTGTCAGCAGACACCTTGAAGAAACGCCTGGAATCTTGGGCAGAGCTTTGTGACACCGCGATTATGCGGTCCAGACGCCGCGCAACGAAAGCCTGCATGCGAATGAACGAATAGAATCTTCTGATCCTCCATCTCTGTCTGAACCCCTTGGCTTGCTCGAGGTCAGCCTGTCTATCTATAGGGAGAGGATGATGTATAGTGGCTATGACCGGTATGTTCAGCCTCTTCATTAAGAGGAGCCCGTAACCAAGTCCCTGGTTGTCATGAATAATGTCGAATCGGCGCTGCTTACAGAGCCCTTTTAGCCTGGCATAAGCCCTGTGGCTAAATGCCCAGGGCTCGGGGAAGACTCCCAGGCGGCTGGCGCAAAGTTCATACAAGTCAACGAAATTCCTGACTTTAGGGAGGTTCTTCCTGAAAGAGCTGCCCGGATGATATATGCTCCAGCTTCTAAGCTGATGCAGGATTACTCCTTCACTCACTTCGGGGAGGGGTGTGCTGGCGATTATCTCCACGTCATGACCCATCCGCCGGAACTCACGCGACAGATAGTAAATATAAATACCTTGCCCACCGCTGTAAGGATTCCCCCTATAGGTCAGCAGGCAAATTTTCATATCTTCAGCCCGGATAATACTTTACAGCCGGATAATTATAGCATGTTTGCCGGGGTTGTATATCTTGACTTCACTCAATAATGAAGTGCTAACAAGGCTTGATTTCAAGATTGAA
>CAYFSE010000129.1:0-11527 GCA_964345725.1 uncultured Dehalococcoidales bacterium | reverse complement strand
TGAGGTAGTACCGGGCATATTGCTCATTTGCGTGATTTCCACCCAGCCGGTAGGCAGAGGGGAATTATTGCGCACACAGACACGCCCTTTTAGCACATCCCCTACTTGCGCTACATAGGATTTGTTTTGGATTCGCATATCGAGACGCCACAGTTTCAACCGGACACAAACATAGCTGCTGACTATGATCAGCGCGAGGAAATAAGTCACACGATACAGAACGACTTCGCCGGTGGCAATCGAGAGGACCAGGATGATGGCAAGGAGAACCATCATCCCCCTTCCCCGCGGCGTTGTTTGCGCCCAAAAATGGGGAAAGACTCTGCCTAGCACGTGGATGCGATGTTTCATTTTGCCAACATCGTCGATTGTATCACATGTCGCATCGACCCGTTACAAGCGGGTTTTCCCAAAGATTGTGTCCTGTAGTCTATAGTATACCACCTTCGGCACTTTCAACCTATCTCTCTAATGGGGCGGATCCTTTTGACATCGATTTATCCAGAAGCAACCGAACCAATGCCGAAGTCGTGTCTGGGTAAGTTCTTGCACCGCAGTTTGGTGGAGTTCATATTGCGGAAATGGAAACCCGGCCAACTAGGCCGGGCCTTTCAAGGATTTCTGACTGTCTTATACGGTGTTTTAGCCAGCCAGCAATTCCTTTAGCTTGTTAGTGAAGGCTGGCACTACTTCTTCATATTTGCCGACCACTCCAAATTCTGCCTCCCTGAATATGTTCGCCTCAGGGTCTTTGTTGATGGCTATGATGTGTTTGGAACCTGAACATCCAGCCGTGTGCTGGCTGGCACCGGAAATAGCTACAGCAATGTAGATATCAGGGGCCACAATCTTCCCGGTAAGGCCGATGTGCAGATGCTCTGGCACCCAGCCATTATCAGCCGGAGGACGTGAGGCGCCGACCGCACCATGCAGCAAATCGGCTAGCTCCTTCAATATGGTCTGGAAAGGTTGGGGACCACCCATTCCCCTGCCTCCAGAGACAATCACAGGGGCGTCCTCAAGCTTAACACCGACCGCCTCTTCCTTAATAGTCTCCAGGATCTTTGTCCTTACCTTTGATGTATCTATGTCAATCTTGGCCGAGATGACCTCCCCTTCCCTTGAGGCATCACGCTCCAAGGGCGACATTGCCTTGGCCCGGACAGTAACCATCTGAGGCATAGACTCGCTGGTAAATACTGCTTGAGCATTGCCGCCGTAGACGGGACGTGTTTGCACCAACAGTTTTGTCGCCGGGTCTATGCTCAAGTTGAGACAATCTGTCGTGAGACTGGTACCTAGTCTGAAGGCCAGACGAGGAGCCATGTCTCTGCCAATCGATGTTTGTCCTATAAGTATCACGCGTGGAGAAACATCCTTGACCACTTTCTCCGCGACCTGCATATAAGAATCGGCCTCGTCTTCTTTGAGGGCAGGATCTTCTAAAGCATGAACCTTGTCTGCTCCGAAGGCAATTGCTTCTTTGGAAACTTGGCCAACTGCATCGCCGGCAAGCAAACAAGACAAATCTTCCTTTAGCTCGTCAGCCAGCTTCCGGCCACATCCTAGCAACTCAGTCGTAATGGAAGCTAGCTTACCGTCTGCTAGCTCACCGCAAACCAATACACCTTTCTGTTCAGCCATCGTTTCCTCCTCAACTCTAAAGTAGTTTGGCTTCCCTGAGCCGAACGGCCAGTTTGGCACCAGCTTCCGCGACAGTCTCTCCTTCGATCATTTCACATTTGGATTCCTTGACTGGCTGGAAGAGTTTGTCTAACTTGCTACGCCTTCCAGCAGCGCCAATCTGGGAAGACTCGAGCCCAACATCGGCTGGCTTCCAGACTACAGGCTGTTTCTTGGCTGCTGCCATGATGCCTTTCAAGGTGGCATAGCGAAGCGCTCCTATCCCGCTGGTTACCACGATTACGGCAGGGAGTGTCACTTCAATAACCTGATAGCCTTCGGGAATGACCCGCTCAACCTTTGCCTTCCCATCGCTGATCTCTACCTTGCGCGCTAAAGTTACCGCCGGGATTCCCAGAATCTCCGCGATGCCCAGACCCACTTGCCCCGCGTCCCAGTCAGAGGATTGCCTGCCGCAGAAGATAACGTTGTATTCCCCTATTTTCTTTATCGCGGCGGCCAAGGTACTGGCGGTTGACCAACTATCGCCATCTTCAAAAGCCTTATCCTCGAGAAGGACAAGTTCATCGGCCCCTACGGCTAGGGATTTCTTAATCACATCGCGAACAAAGTTATTGCCCAAGCTGAGCGCGGTGATTTTTCCCCCGGCGGTATCCTTGATTTTGAGGGCAGCTTCTAGGGCAAATTCCTCATATTGACCGATTACGGGCTTGACCTCCGGCGGCAAAGTCATTTTGTTATCTACCACCTTGAATACAGCTGGTGGTGCCTCAGGATCAGGCACTTGCTTGCAGCACACAATCATATTGACTGGCATCTTCTAGCCTCCTTGGAGAACTCTGCAACCAAAGGATGATATGAGAAAATCTATCTTTTGTCAATAAACTGAGTCGCATAGATTTGATATGATTGATCTGAGCGAGCAGGTGGCAACAGCTACTCCAAGTACAGAATTAGTGCTAGAATAGGCGAGGATTGCAATCTAAAGGGGTAACATGTCATCTGTAGAACAGGAAGGACTGAATATCCGCTCCATCACGGAACGTAAGCTGACCTGGCTCTATATTGAGAAGCCTACTTCACGAGAAGTTACGTTCCTTGCTGAGCGTTTTCATTTTCATCCTCTTGACCTGGATGACATCCTCAGTCGCATACAGCGTCCCAAAATCGATGTGTACAAAGATTACCTGTTCATAGTGCTGCATTTTCCGGTATTTGATAAAGAGAATCGTATAACTAGGCCTGGTGAGACTGATATTTTCATTGGTGAGAATTATGTCGTAACTGTTGACTGTTCTGGTGACCTCAAGCCACTGGCTAGATTCTTCCAGGAATGCGAGACTGACAAGAGAAGTCGCGAACGTTACCTGGGGCAAAGCTCGGGATTTCTTCTCTATCACATGCTTGATAGATTGGTTGGCTCCTGCTTTCCTATACTGGACAAAGTCACCCAAAACATTAATGAAATAGAGGATATTATCCTCACTAGGCCCGTTCCGCGGACTGTGCGCGAGATTTCCTTGATTCGCCGGGACCTCATCTCCTTTCGCCGCGTGATTCATCCCCAAATTGCGTTATTCGAGACACTAGAGAAAGGCGAGTATCCTTTCCTGAGGGAGGAAGAGGAGATTTACTTTGGTGACATCGCCGACCACATTCGCAAGATCTGGGGCGGGCTGGAGGACTGCAAAGAGGTCATAGATGGACTTGCTGACACGAGCAATTGGCTAACCTCACACCGAATCCAAGAGATAATGCGGATACTGACCATCATAATGGGACTTCTGGCGCCACCTACCTTGATAGCTAGCATTTACGGTATGAATATCGCGCTACCTGGTGGGGTGAACTCCGGAAGCCTTCTACCCTTAGGTATTTTGTTTTCCCTTATGGCGATTACAGCGGGAAGCATATTTCTCTATATGCGCCGCCGGGGATATCTCTAAGCCGCCTAGCCAAATCCCTTTCTCTTGTTGTGACCATCGATGGAAACTAAATTCATAGCCGATAACAACGTTGGCAAACTAGCTCGATGGCTGAGGCTGATGGGCTACGATACTCTGCTGTTCAAGCAGAAAGACGATGACCGAATGATCAAAACAGCGCTTCGAGAGGACAGGGTGGTTCTGACCAAAGACGCCCAGTTCATGAAAAGACATGTGGTCACAAGCGGCAAGACCAAAAGTATACACATTGAATGTGATGACCCTGGACTCCAGGTGCAGCAAGTTGTGAACATGCTGAAGCTAGATTATCATTTCAAACCCTTCTCACTTTGCCTTGAGTGCAATCGAGTATTGATAGTCCGGGATAAAGATGAAGTTCGTACCCTGGTTCCTAACCGCGTCTTTGAAACCCAGACGCAGTATACGCAATGTCCTGTGTGTCACCGTGTCTACTGGCCGGGCACACACTGGCGGGCCATGAGCAAGAAGCTACAAGACTTGCAATCGGGAGGTGACAAGAATCATCCTTCGATCTGACGCTGATCTTCATTAGGCTTGAGTAGTGGCATGGGTCAGGTAGTAGTGCTATACTCAGCCCATAATCCAGGAGGATGCAGATAAAGCCGAATACGTATGTTATTAGCAATTGATATTGGAAATACCAGCATTGCCATAGGATTTTTTGAAGGTGAGAACCTCCGCACTACACGACATATGGCTACGAGTATCCAGCATATGGCGGATGAGTATGCCACCTTCCTGTTCAACATACTGAATCATCAGGGGTTTTCTGCGTCCGATATAGAGGAAGTAGCGATGTGCAGTGTTGTTCCCCCAGTAACCACCACCTTTGTAGACCTGTCTCAAAGGTACTTTCATATCACACCATTGGTAGTAGGTGCGGGAGTCAAGACTGGGGTGTGTGTCCGCATGGACAACCCGAGAGAGGTTGGCGCTGACCGCATCGTCGATGCTGCTGCCGCTCATCACCTCTATGGCGGTCCGGTGATCGTCGTCGACCTGGGGACAGCTACCACCTTTGGTATTGTCTCCAAAGAAGGCGACTACATTGGCGGCGTTATCGCCACGGGCATCGCCACTGCCGCCGAGGCGCTAGTTACCAGAACGGCACAGCTACCTCGTGTGGAATTGACCCGTCCCAAGCGTGCTATTGGGACTAACACTGTGGCTGCCATGCAATCGGGCATTATCTTTGGCTATGTTGGGCTTGTTGAGGGTATGGTAGCTCGGATCCGAGATGAACTGGGGGAAAAGGCAATGGTAGTAGCTACCGGCGGTTATGCGGAACTCATCGCCAATGAAACAACCATAATTGATAAGATAAACCTTGATTTAACCTTAATTGGATTGCGCCTGATTTGTGAAATGAACAAGGAGCAGCGATGCTTGGAAACAAAACAATAGTTCTGGGAGTGACGGGGAGTATTGCCGCCTACAAGGCAGCGGAGATTGCCAGCCAGTTGATTCAAGCGGGGGCCAAGGTGCATGTAGTTATGACTGAAGAGGCCATCCAGTTTGTATCACCTGTGACCTTCCGGGCCATCACTGGTAGGCCTGTAGTTACTGAAATGTTTGATTTGGCCTCTGAATTCAGTATTGAGCATGTATCTTTGGCCAAAGCCGCTGATGTAGTAGTTATTGCTCCCGCTACCGCCAATGTCATCGCCAAGCTGGCTGCCGGTATTGCTGACGATATGCTATGTTGTACGGTGCTGGCTACTAAGGCACCGGTGCTTATTGCCCCAGCTATGGAAACCGACATGTATACCAATCCAGTCACCCGGGATAATGTATCCAAGCTTAGGGCCCGCGGCTCCGTAATCATTGGTCCCGACATAGGCTGGTTGGCCTCGGGTAGAGCAGGTTTGGGGCGACTCGCTGATATCGACGAGATCATAGCCGGCATTAGCCAAGTGTTGGGTAGGGGTGGAGACTTGGCAGGCAGGCACATCGTAGTCACGGCCGGCGGTACCCAAGAGCCTATCGACCCGGTTCGTTATATAGGTAATCGCTCATCCGGAAAGATGGGCTATGCTCTGGCTGAGGCAGCGCGTGACCGGGGATCCAAAGTAACATTGATTACAGCACCTAGTTCGTTACCGGAGCGCGTAGGCCTTAATATCATCCGAGTTCGTACAGCTGAGGAGATGAGGCAAGCAGTAGAGAGTGTAACTCCCAAAGCCGACGCTCTAATCATGGCTGCCGCCGTAGCTGATTATCGCCCGACAAGTTCGGCCAAGGATAAGATCAAGAAAGGAAAAGCAGGGCTAGTCTTGGGGATGGAATGCACCCCCGACATTTTGGGCACCGTCAAGGGGAATCTCATTAAGGTGGGCTTTGCTGCCGAAACCAGCAACTTGGTTGAAAACGCCGGGGATAAGCTAGAGCAAAAGAAGCTTGACTTCGTTGTAGCCAATGATGTTACGGCTAGCGACAGTGGATTTGGCGCGGACACCAATCGAGTGATCATCATCGACCGCAAAGGTAAGGTTGAGCGCTTACCTCTCCTGCCAAAGCGAGAGGTGGCTGAGAGAATCTTGGATAAGGTTGTGGCGCTTCTTCCCAAGCCAAAATCCCGGCGACCAAACAAGCCTTGAATCTGTTCGGATCTTGAGATTTCTTTGAGCTGATGACCAATAGCCAAGATGGGTTTGAAGTCGATGTCCGAGATACCTAGAGCCTACGAGCCAGGCAAGATAGAAAAGAGATGGTATGATTTCTGGCTCAAGCAAGGCTACTTCACACCTAAGATAGACCCCAATAGGAAGCCTTTTGTCATTATCATGCCGCCTACCAACGTTACCGGCGAGCTGCACCTCGGACATGCTCTAACCGCGACGCTGGAAGATGTCATGGTCAGGTGGCAGAGGATGAGAGGGGAGCCTACCTTATGGTTACCGGGAACCGACCACGCCGGCATCGCCACACAAGTTGTTGTGGAAAGGCAACTGGCTGAACAAGGGCAGACTAAGGATGGGATAGGTAGAGAAAGGTTCACCAAGTTAACCTGGGAATGGGCTAACAAGAGTCGGGAGAATATCAGGTGTCAACATCAACTCCTGGGAGCTTCTTGTGACTGGGCAAGAGAGAAATTCACTCTGGATGATGGCCCGAGTAAAGCGGTGCGCACTGCCTTCGTACGTCTGTACGATAAGGGGTTAATCTATCGTGGGGAGCGAATGATAAACTGGTGTCCGCGTTGCCGGACTGCCCTCTCTGACCTCGAAGTAGAACACAAAGATATCGTCGGGCACCTTTATTATATACGCTATCCTCTGACTCAGGGTGAAGGCTTCGTCACCGTAGCTACTACCCGACCGGAGACTTTTCTTGGTGACACGGCCGTGGCAGCAAACCCACAGGATAAGCGCTATAAGAAGCTCATAGGCAAGAGCGTCACCCTCCCTGTCATAGACAAAGAAATCCCTGTAATCGCTGATGATGCTGTCGATACTTCCTTCGGCACCGGAGCGTTGAAGATAACTCCCGCCCATGACCCCACAGACTTCGAAGTAGCCCAGAGACATGATTTGCCCCTGGTAGATATCATGAATCCCGATGCGACCATGAACGAGAATGCCGGTCCCTATCAGGGACTGGAAAGGTTTGCCTGTCGGGATAAGGTATTGGCGGATCTGAAAGACAGGAAACTTCTTGAGAAGATCGAGCCTTACTCGCATTCCGTAGGACACTGTGGTCGTTGCCAGACGATGATCGAGCCCAAAGTCAGCCTACAATGGTTTGTCCGAACGCAGCCCTTGGCCAAAGCTGCTATTGAGGTGGTTAGGGATGGCAGGGTCGCCATAATTCCAGAACGCTTCACCAGGACATATTTTGACTGGATGGAGAACATCAGGGATTGGTGCATAAGCCGACAATTGTGGTGGGGACATCGCATCCCGGTATGGTACTGTCAGGACTGTGCCAAGGTGACTGCCTCGGTGGATGAGCCGACAGCATGTATTCATTGCGGTTCAAAGCAAATCATCCAGGACTCTGATGTCCTTGATACCTGGTTTAGTTCAGCTCTATGGCCACATTCTACGTTGGGCTGGCCGGAGGATACTGGTGACCTCCGCTATTTCTACCCCGGCTCGGTAATGGAGACAGGCTATGACATCCTTTTTTTCTGGGTCGCCCGAATGATTATGATGGGGCTAGAGGATACCGGCGACATACCTTTCCACACAGTCTACCTCCATGGCTTGATTCGGGATGCAAGCGGAGAGAAGATGAGTAAATTGCGAGGGAATGTCATAAACCCCGCTGAGGCGATAGGCAAATATGGTGTTGATGCGGTCCGTTTTGCTCTAACTACGGGAACTTCACCGGGGAATGACATCAATGTGGGTGAGAGCAAATTGGAATCCGGTCGCAATTTCGTTAATAAACTGTGGAATGCCACTAGATTCATCCTTCAGAGCATGGATGCTGAAGGGCCAGAGGCTTGGACCATGCAGCTTCAACCGCAGAAGATAGAAGATCAATGGATCGACAGCGAGTTGAACCGCCTTATCAGAGGTGTCACCGGGCTAATGGGAAACCTCCAATTCGGCGAGGCAGAACAGCAGATTTACGATTTTGTCTGGTCGAAGTTCTGTGATTGGTATATTGAAATCGCCAAAATACGACTTCACGGCCAACCGACCCCTTCACCTTTGCCGTTCCTGGTCAATACATTGGAGAAATCGCTGCGGCTTTTGCATCCTTTCATGCCTTTCGTTACCGAGGAGCTATGGCAGAGCCTGAAGCAGCATCTACCTGGCGCGAACCAGATGCCAGCTTCGATAATGATAGCTCCTTATCCCCTTGTTGACGATAAGGCCTTTTCTCCAGAAGCGGAGCGGGTAATGGATTCGGTCATCGAGCTTGTCCACTCTATTCGTAACGTCCGGGCTCAACATAGGGTGAAACCAAGCAAGTGGATTGAAGCCCGAGTCTACACTGGCGAGCTCCTTGCGAGTCTTGTCCCACAAGCAAATATGATGGAAATACTGGCCAAAGCCCGGCCCTTAACAATTCTGGATCGCCAGAAGAGGGAGTCCACCAAGGATACAGACTTGGTCCTCGTGTTGAAAGAGTCTGAGGTACTTGTGCCTCTAGCGGGCATGGTGGACCGCCTTGCCGAGGAACAGCGGCTCATGAAGGAAAGCCGAGAAATCAAAGAGAGAATGGCCCAACTTGAGGCCAGGCTAGGCGACAAAGCCTTTTTGAGCAAGGCGCCATCTCAGGTTGTTGAGAAAGAGAAACAGAAGCTTTCTATGCTTGAAGATAAATTGAACAGATTGAACCAGGAATTATCTCAACTGAATTCATCATCGGCGGATACCTAACAGCCTCAGCCTTCAAGGGCGGAAGAGTAAGCTGGCCTGGCTTTGAGATCTAGCAGTTCGTGCAACTTGGTCAGGGCTTTCTTAGTATCGCTAGCCACCAGGGATTTGTCGCGAGTCTTTACGCGGTATTTGAATAACCAATAAGTGAATTCGTTAAGCTCGCTCAGTCCTATAGATATGAGCTGGCGATAGTGTCTTTCTTTCCTGAATTGCTTCAGAAGTGTGGATCGACTTGCACCATAAATACGCTGGTAGGCCTCGTCAACTAGTCCGTTGTCATTGTTCAGACCTAACACTGTTTTCTTCTTTCGTGTCTCTTCGGTCACAGACAAAAGGAGAAACTTCTCCACAAGAATGCCATAGAAATAGTTGAGGTGCGCCTGGTATTTGGAAGGACCAATTAGGTTCTTGAACTGGTCTTTAGATAGTTCTATTGGTGGTATAGCGAAGAAGAGAAGATTCGCTCGGTCCTTTTCGGGGATAAGTCCATCGAGCTCTTCACACAGCCTCTCCGTCAGCACCAGCCAATCAAAGGCTTCGTTGTCAACAAGATACTGATAATGCCGTCCCTCATAGTCCTCTTCAGGACTGCTCCAGAGACGAACGGCTTCCAGCAGAGCCACATACCAGTTCCTGCCTTCAGCAATACCATCTTTTAGTCCTTGGATTGCCTGAGTATCTCTTTGCGACACTTCAGTTACCTCCGCAACCGTTGCGGAAAGCTATATTATATCTCCGCCAGCTCGAGGGCTCAAGGTGTAAGATCCTGTTGGCATGATCCGACAGTAACCCCTGCCGCTTCGAATCCACCTGTTGATTGACGGGGTTACTGCGTTGCCGCAGCAGTTGGCTTGCGCAGTGGCTTGAAGGTGCCGTGGTCGGTCATATTGGCGACAACTTCTTCAGCTTCCTTGACTATCCTGTCTAACAACTCTTTGACCGTGGGAATATCATGAACAAGGCCCACTACCTGCCCCACGCTGAGCAGTCCGTTATCGACATCACCTGCTTCAAGCATTTTCAGTCCTACTCTGCCGCTGATGAGCGATTCCAATTGGTGTATATCGGCACCTTGCTTTTCCAGCTCTAACACTTTTTCAGATGTCGGGTTTTTCAATGCTCTCATCGTGTTACGGAATGAGCGCAGCACCAATATGGTGTCACGTTCCGACCTCGTCGTTAGCAATTCTTTCACTTTTGGATGTCCTGGTGCCTCTTTGGTCGCCATGAAGCGGGTGCCCATATTGACCGCTTCTGCTCCCAGTGCTAGGGCCGCAGCAAGACCACGTCCATCGCCGAAGCCTCCTGAGGCGATAACGGGAATATCCACAGCATCGACAGTTAACGGAATCAGAACGAGGGAAGTAACATCCTCCTCTCCAGGGTGTCCGGCGCACTCAAAACCATCAATGCTTACGGCATCGCAGCCTATTCGCTGAGCAGTGCGGGCGAAGCGGACTGCCGTGCACTTGTGTATCACCTTTACTCCGGCCCCCTTAAGCCGCTCCATATATGGCTCCGGGCTTCTGCCGGCCGTTTCCACAATCTTTATTCCGGAATCAATAACCGTATTCAAATAGCCGTCAATATCGACCGGGCGAAGAGTGGGCAGCAGGGTTATGTTTACTCCGAAGGGCTTATCCGTGAGTTCTCTAGTCTTTTTGATTTCAGCAGCCAGTTCCGCAGGAGTCGGAAATGTGAAGGCCGTAATTATGCCGAGCCCGCCAGCATTGGACACCGCGGATACCAGCTCTGCGCGGGAAATCCACATCATTCCGCCCTGCGTTATGGGATACTCTATGCCGAAGATCTCCGTTATGCGCGTTTTGAACATCGTATTTCCTCCTTTTGACGTTTGGTGTGGATTATAGCACTCAGGCCATCAGCGCGGCCCACTAAAACAGTCGTAGCTGTTCCTATTTCCCCTCAAACACAGGCACTCTCTTTTCCACGAAAGCCCGCGAGCCTTCAAGATGGTCCTCTGTATCGGCACATAGGGTGACAGGTGTTTGCCCTTCCAGAGAGGCTTCCTGCTTTCGAAGAATGACACAAGGCCTTCCTGGACGTCCTCTGTTTCACAGTTTAACTGAAAACAGCGGCGCGCGGCCTGTTGGCGCGCTTCCATGGTTTGCTCAAGGCTTCTATACATCAACTGCTTGGCCATCTGGACTGCCAGGGGGGCACCTCTTTTACGATAATGAACCTCTGTTGTTCGTACCTATTTGGTAGCCTGTCGAGCACAGGACATTTCTGCCGGATTCCACGGATAAAGTCCCATGCAAGTCAGGAACGGCCACGGTGTAGCTATCTCTTCCTATTCAAAACGGTCAGCAGTACTTCTAGGGGTAGGGTATTCAGTATGTGCTGCGGCTCACACCAAGCTCGCCGAGCAACACCGACCCCGCATCGCATATAGCCCACGTGAGCAACGCTGTCAGCATCGGTCCCTATGGCGAGCTTTGCCTCCAATTCTCGAGCGCGAAAAGCATGTGTGTCTTTTAGATCTAGGCGGTCGGGCATGGCGTTAATCTCCATGATCTTATTGTACTTGGCTGCAGCCCGGAACACGGCTTCCAAGTCTAT
>CAYFSE010000128.1:0-5007 GCA_964345725.1 uncultured Dehalococcoidales bacterium | reverse complement strand
CTACCTGGGGCACCTCACCGGTTTTCTTAATTATCGTCCTCACCCAGGCGTGATGAACCGGCACATGAACCAAGTTGGCTTGTGGACCGAAAACACCTTGAATACCACTAGCCGTCCTGGGGTCGACCTGAAAACTAACTATGTACGCGGCCTGCATGACCGACTGTTCCATGCTCCGGCCTAATTGACCCCAGTGCTGATGCGCGATACACACCGAGGACTTCTGCTGGCGGCACTTACTGATTATTGTCTCAAAGGCTTGACTACCGAACATGTCAAACTCATCAACAAACACAGCAAAGGGCTTGAGCATCTCAGTTGGAATTAGTTCACGTCGATTTAGCTCAATCAATACCCGCGACACGAACAGTGCCCCCAACACTTTTTTCGCGTTTTCCGCAAGTCCACCCAGGTTGACGATGACGGTCTTTCCCTGCTCCATCGCTTGGTCCAGATAAAAGGATGAGCGCCGCTGGCAAACCGACCTTCGTACCACCCCGATCTGGACGAACTCATTGAGCTTGTTGTAAGTTGAGATACCCATATCGTTGCTATAGTGTTTTAGCCAAAAATCGCGTAGGTTATGGTCGTCAACTTGGCTGGCCAGCCGGGTTCGAAACCCTTTATCGATCAGCAAGCGGCTCATGTCCAAAAAGGTCATGCCATCAAACTGGACCAGCAAGTTCAGGGAGTTCTGAATCACCATGGCCATCTGCGGATACTTGCGGTAGGAGTCCAGCCACAAGTGGGAGAAGATTGAGCGCAGGCTTCCGACCAACGCATCTTGTTCATACTCATTGGGGATCCTGCCCAAGTCAAAGGGATTGAACCCCAGTGGCCTCTGACGTTGTTCCCAGGGAGCAAATAGAATCAACCGTGACGGGTCATCTATGTTAGGTAGTATTAATTCGTTGGTTAGTTTCCCTTGCGGATCAATCAGGATCTTGCTATGCTCTTGGTTTTCCAGGAACAGATTAGCCAGCAGATTGGATTTGCCCAAATCAGGCATACCGACGATGTAGGTGGAGAGTTGGGCGATATCCACCCGCAGCGTGAGCGAGGTGTTGACGCTCCTACCTAAGGTTACTATATAGCTAGATGATCTGTGTTTCCTACGGGCTGCGACCAGTTTCTTGATTGCTTCTCGATTGCTCGCCAAACCCTACCACCCCTTTCTCGATTCTTCCGAGCACCGCCCTCACCAAGTCCTCAATGAGCTCGTATGAACGGACTTCGCCCGCTAGGTCTTCAAACCCTAGTTCATCAAGACGGTGCTGATAGTCAATCAGGCTGGCATCAATCTCAGTCAGAGCGGTGAAGCTCTTTTGTATAATCTGAGTAAGCATCTCCATCTGCTGGACATCGGCCAGTCCTTCAGCTTGCGCTGTGAGCTGAATCAACCTGAGTTGGTTGAAGGACTGTATGATGGCGTTGACCAACTCCAACTGTGCTCGTAGCTCCATCATCTTCTGTTCGTGCTGATGCACCTCACGCAGTCGCTCCATGCCGCGCTGATGAGCGCGCTCTGCTATGACATCTTCAAGATGCAAGTCACGCCCCTTTATCTCAAGGGCAACCTCGGCATCTCCCATCCGACGTGCGTGACGCACCCGGTCGATAACCTGCTGTAGCTGTTCCCAAGTGAAGAGCTGGTAACCTGCTAGAATTTGCTGCTTTTGGATGTCGGTGGCCCGTTCCATTTGGGTGCGTAAACTGACGTTGTCGATAATCTCCTGGAGCGGCTCCAGCAAAGTGTTGCGCCGTAGCCAGTCCCGCTGTTCATCGATCACCGCCGAAAGCATTCGCAAAGGGTCGAAGGAGGTAAGGTGAGTTTGCTGCTGAGGCACAGGCAGAGTTCGCTGCCGAAAGTCGTATCCGCAGCTTCGGCAAAAGCTGGCCGTTTCACTCTGTCTTCCCTTTCCACAGCGTGGACAGTAATTAGGCATTCGTTTCTCCTCTATCATAGGGTAAGAGAAGCATGGACAAAAACATCTTCTCAGAAAGTGCAGGCGAACAACATCTAGTCTAGCGCTTGGGGAGCCTGCTAGGGCAGGCTACACCTATTTCCAATTGTTGAGTTGATACAAACAGACTTAGCTATCTTCCTGAAGCTGTTGGCTTAGATCTAGAAGATAGTCCATCCAGGCCCATCTCCTATGACGCCTACAATAGATTAGGCCAAGGAAATGCTTCGAATGTCTTCGGCATAGAAATCGCCCGCATCCGCAAGCGCATATCGCCTGAGCCTCATTTTCGCAGTAGTAGCATTTCACGAGATTTTCCTTTCTTCTGAAATACACGAGTTGACGAAGTCTAGAAGACACTAGTTGTTAGCTTTGAAGAATCTCAACTACTAGTTGGAATCAGCTAGCAATCGAGATCGTCAATCCTTGGTGCTATCAAGCACCACAGGCCTATAGTACGATGCACACAGCATAGCCATTTTCAATGTGGGATTTCAACCCGCCAGCTCGCCTTCCGAATCCTGGTCATATCGATTATCTCGACGAAGACCTCGGTGACGTCGCCTTTAAAAAGATCCATTGGAAAGAAGCCCCCCTCCGTGATTACAAACCGCTCACCTTGCTCAAGAGCTACGCCTCTTGGAAGTTGACCGGCGTGCAGAATGGACGATCCTCCAGTGTTTGTGGTCATGCGGATATCACCCAATTCAATCAAGAGGCGTTCCTTGCTGGTGTTCTCGACAACCATATCAACAGACAAACTTGATGGGTTTATCGCTACCACATCCATCCATACTGCAATGCCATCAGATTGCCACACTTCCCCTGGCTGTAGGACAGAGCCAGGCACAGTCGTGGGTATTGGTGTCGGCGTCGGTGTCGGGGTGCTAGTTTGCGTCGGGGTGCTAGTCGCGGTTGGTGTGGGCGACGGGCCTGGAGTATTCGTCGGAGTGAGGGTCGCGGTAGCAGTCACTACTCTCTCTCTAATCACCTCAGTAACGTAGACTTGGGGTCCGCGAGCTCTATGGACAAAGAGGACACCAGAGATGCCACAGAGACCGCCCAGACTGAGTAGGGCAACAGCCCCTATACCGATGAGCCAGCGCAGGGTCTTCCAGGATCCAAGGCCAGCTGGCAGTTGAAACCGAGACTTCTTCCGCTCGTCTTGCTGCGATTGATTTGGATGGAGTTGAAACCCACATTCCTCGCAATAGACATCTTCGGGCCGGGCAGGATGGCCACATTGCATGCATTGATTCATAGTTTTCTCCTCATAAAGGTTTCTTCCGCCATAAAGGAAGTCCTCAATAGCTAGGTCAACGTTAGTCCGCGTTCAAAGGGTATAAGGACCTAGCAAACCTTACAGAGCTTCAGCATATGGGGGGACGGGATCAAGAGAAAGGACAATGCTTGATGGAGTTACCTCGATCCTTATACCTCATGGTATCCGTCCGAGAGAGCGTTAGGCGCAAACTTGCGTTTTTCACGGCAGACTGGGCACTGATACACTTCTCTGTCCCAGAAATTAGGCCCCGTGTAATTCATTCGTCGTTTCTTGAAGTAAGTCACACCGTCGGAGCCTGGTACGGGATCTCCACACTCATCCTTTTCGCAAAAGACCTCAAAACTTTTCGGATCTGGTTTTTCCATGTTTTGTCTCCTTAGAAATTCTTAGATCGAGAAGCACTTACACGTTCACATAGTTCATACTGGGTTTGCAACTTGAAACCCGGCAGTTCGTTTGGGCAGTTGACTGCCTTACGATTACAGCTGATTCTGTAGTTCGGTGCGGCCTTGTTCATTAATCGGTCATTCCTGTAAATTGACTTTTCTGGAACTTATGCTAGTCTGAAATGGGCAGGCCCATATGAGGGAACTCAAAAGCCCTAATGTCGGTAGCGCCTGTCTATCTAAGCTGGAAAGCGGTCCCTAATACCGCTTTCCAGCGCTATTTGCCTGTCAGTCACATCCTTTCAATACCTCGACAACAGAACATAATAAAAAAACCCCACGCGACAAGGAAGCTGTACTTGACATCATTCCCGTACCTAGGAGTGAGATTGCTGGTACTTGCTAATCTCTTCGTGAGCTGTGCGCCTCAACTTAGCGCTGCCCACCGACTCTCGGGAATGATGATATCCCTTGACTGTGGAGATATTGATTGGTTTGCCTCAGGGAATATCGTTCTTAAACGGTCGATGTTCCCTAAGCGCTACGATATGTGTTAGTGATTGTGTTTCTTGTTACAAGAAACTGATACGAGTTAATCTGTACGGTTGATGAGGCTCTGACTAATCTTGCGTTTGAGGTTAATCAAACACTCGAACCATTAGCCTCAGAAATCTCGCAGCTTCAGAACCTAGCGGCGCAGTTAAGTGTGCTAAAGCTGTCAAAAGCTCGCTCACCAGCCAACGAGCCAAAGCAGACAACTCATTAAGCATAGACCAAGATTCTGTAATCGCTACGATGGAGCTACACACTGCTTGATTGCCAGAACTGGGAATCAATAGCGATCAATCATAGTTCTGTGACTATAACGCAATACTCCGATGATAATATATCACAACTTTCACCATTTGTCAAGCCCGCGAAGACTCGGTTTCAGACTCTGTTGGTGACTTCGGAGGCTGAGATGCGGACATCAAGACAGCCACGAAAGCTTCATAACATACCTTTTCTTAGTTCCAAGACTCTGCCAGATTCCATCACTGGTCTATTTCACACCTGACTCATCAACGTAAGGCGCAACATTGTGAGTGCACTATTCGAGAAATGGATTTGAAGAATCAAGACCTGGCTCTCTTGCCAAACCGGATCTTGGTTTAGGTATCGCTATTGAAAAACCTATCTTGGATCCATTAACTTGATTTCCAACTCCATAGAGAACGGAAGATTATGTTGATAGCGTTTGTGTCGCCATTTACGGGTTCAATAATGGCAATGATGTTTGGGGTGTCTGCCTTCCAAACTCGCATTGCGGCGATAGAAAAACCGTGATATGATGATATCTGAATTGGCTTGTTGACAAGGTGAGTTAGCTACG
>CAYFSE010000127.1:0-1592 GCA_964345725.1 uncultured Dehalococcoidales bacterium | reverse complement strand
AAGCAATACGGTTTTTATTTTGATCCAGATAGATGTGTCCAATGCCGCACCTGTGAAGTGGCGTGCAAGAGCGTGCGTAATATAGAACCGGGAATAAAGCGGAGGCGAGTCGTTGAGATTTGGGGTGGGGCCTACCCAAATGTGACCAGAGCTTTCTTCACCCTGGCCTGTATGCACTGCGGTAAGCCCGCCTGCCTTCAAGCGTGTCCCACGGGAGCCTTAAGCAAGCGCACTGAGGATGGTATCGTCGTCGTTGACAGGGACAAATGCAACGGTTGCCAGGACTGCTTCTCGGCATGTCCTTATGGTGTGCCCCAGTTTGACGACAACGGCATCATGCAGATGTGTGATTTCTGTGCCGGGATGAACATAGAGCCTGCCTGTGCCGTATCCTGCCCTACTGGAGCTCTACATTTTGGTGCCCTTGATGAGCTTCTGGAAATGGGAAAGGGGAAGACAGCCAGGAGAATGAGCGGCCCTACTGAACCGTCTATCATTATTGTAGGTGAGTCGTCGATTAGTAGCTTGACTACCTGACCATATCTTCTGACCAATTGTGTGTCAGGTCATGATTGGTCTGTCCGTATGATGAGGTGACAAGATAGGCAATTGTTGGTGGTATCTATGCTTTAATAGAGGCGGATTGGAGAAGCTAGTTCAGTATGATATAGCATTATCTGTCAAGGGTGTGGATAATCCTCGTAACTCCGGAATCGAAGGAAGGAGACTACGTCTGACAGCAAAGGGGAAATTGACATCACGATTCAAGAGTAGGAGGTCATGTGCTCGACAGCCCAGTCCAGCGAGACTCTTGATGACGAAAGGAGCAAATGTATGGCAAACCAGATACTGAGGATAGACCTGTCGAACAGGTCCTACCGAGCCGAAGAGATCCCGGATGGGACAATTAATCAATATATAGGCGGTAGAGGCCTAGGGGCCTATCTTCTGTACAACTCAGTACCCGCGGGGATTGACCCTTTAAGTGAGAAGAATCACCTTATCTTCACTGCCGGCCCATCCAACGGCACGAAGTTGTCCTATTCTTCCAAGACAGCTATTAATACGAAGTCGCCACTGACTGGCATTTATTTGTATGCGATGTCCAGCGGAACGATTGGGCATCAGATTAGGAAGGCTGGTCTATGGGCTATTGATATTGCAGGTATTGCTGACTCTCCGATTTATCTTGAGATGAATAATCAGAATGTTGAGTTCAAGGACGCCGCCCCCTTGTGGGGTATGGAATCTGGCGAGGCGCAGCGAGCAATGCTGGCGGACTCATCAGCAAGGAAGGCAGCCACAATGGCAATTGGGCCGGCCGGAGAAAGGTTGCTTAGATACGCGGCCATCATGGTCGATGGTCCTCTCTATCGCGCTTTTGGGAGAGGGGGGCCAGGTTGCGTTATGGGGTCCAAAAAGCTTAAGGGGTTAGTGATCTATGGAGATGAGGATATAGAAGTAGGTGACAGGGACGGATTTGAAAAGATAAGAAAGGATATCCTAGGTAGAACCAAGGAAAAGAAAGAATGGGCAACTTTGTGGCGCCGTTATGGCACACGCGGGAGCTTTGATATAGTAGATAAGCTGGG
>CAYFSE010000126.1:0-5937 GCA_964345725.1 uncultured Dehalococcoidales bacterium | reverse complement strand
TCCTTCCCGTGGCGACCACGGTGCCATCCTCCCTAAGCCCTATCGTGTGAGCCCGGCCTGCGGCGACCAGTTGGATGTTCGTCCAGCCATCCACATTGCACTGTCCCTCGTTGTTCTCTCCCGTGGCGACCACGGTGCCATCCTCCTTAAGCCCCACAGTGTGAGCCCCGCCTGCGGCTACCTGCTGGATCCCCGTCCAGCCGAGGACGTCGCACTGCCCCTGGTCGCTCTTTCCCGTGGCGACCACGGTGTTGTCGTTCTTAAGCCCCACCGTGTGCCAGTCGCCTGCAACCACCAGGCCTATGTCGCTCCAGCCGCCGACGTTGCACTGCCCGTCGTCGTTATTTCCCGTGGCGACTACGGTGCCGTCGGGCCTAACCCCCACTGTGTGACGCCCGCCTCCGGCTATCGTGCACGACACGTTCAGTACCATTATTACTAGAGCTACAGACAATAGAACCTTCAAGATGAACTTTCTACTTCTCATTACTCCCTCCCGTTATCTCCTCCTCTCCCATCAAGGGAAAAAGGGGAGCCGCGGCCATGCCTGGCAATGACCCCGGCTTGCGAAGAACGTTGAGTATCGTGGGAACTATGGCAGTTCTCTGACCCACACACTTGGCCACCAACCTTAGTACTAATATGCAAATGCTATGTCGAATAGACGCTGTTCAAATGTTAGACTATCCTCTCAGGAGCTGTCAATAGGTTTTTTGTGCGGCGTCCAAGATATACTATAGAGTTAAGGAGTCACAAAACGCCAATTTGTTATCTGGCCGTAGAAACCTATCAAATCACCCGCCTTGTTACGAAAACTGCGAATGGGATTGTGTTCGCACAATAACATAGAACTTCTGCCGTTCACCGTGCGTGTTTGAGGTGGGATGGTCACAATACATTAGTCAGTTTTGTTATATCGGTGCAGGGCCATATTGAGCTTACCGAATAGTAAGTGCGTCTCCGGTTATTTTCCTTAGTGGCTATCATACGCGTCTGAGTTAATGGTAGTCTCAACGATTATCACAGCCCAACCATCTAGGTTGGAATCACCACGTGCTATAATCGGATTCCTGTAACACAATACCATCTCCCTGAATAGTAGATTATAAAAGTCAGGTCTACCATGCCTGCCCAGCAAGTTACACAGTCGCCCAGGGCCAGACCACGATTTTTCTATGGCTATATCGTGGTCGGGGCTGCCCTCCTCATTATGGCGATAGTTTACGGTGCTTACAATTCGTTTGGCGTTTTCTTTGAATCCCTGTTGACCGATTTTGGCTGGACCAGAGCAACAATCTCGGGCGCCCTCTCACTTTCCTGGATCATGCAAGGCGTACTCAGCATTATCATGGGGAGATTAACCGATAGGTTTGGCCCCCGGGTGGTATTGACAATTTGCGGATTGCTCATAGGTCTGGGCTATTTGCTCATGTCACAGATTGGTGCTATCTGGCAGCTATATCTGTTCTACGGGGTGATAGTAGGCAGCGGCATGGGAGGTTCCTGGGTCCCTATGGTGTCAACGGTAGCCAGGTGGTTCGTGAAGAGGCGGAACTTGATGACCGGAATTGTCCTGACCGGGGTAAGCATAGGCACATTAATCGCGCCGCCGGTGGCTACTCGGCTGATCTCTGCTTATGACTGGCGTACATCCTACGTCATAGTGGGCAGTATCGTCTTGGTGGTCGTTGTATTGGTTGCCCAGCTTCTGAGGCGTGACCCGACCCGGAAAAAGCAGAGGGTCTATGGTGAAAGTGAAGACGAAAAGCAGGAGTTCATATTGGAGACTCCTCCTTTCTCTCTCAGGGAGGCGATCCGTACCCGACAGTTCTGGCTCGCTTCCGGTATGTTTTTCTGCTTTGGATTTTCTGTGTATACCATAGTGGCACACATTGTGCTTGATGCAACCGAGTTAGGCATGTCATCCATTAGCGCTCCCAACATTTTGGCTACAATTGGCGGGCTAGGTCTTGTCGGCAGGATTGTGCTTGGGAGCGCTGCTGATCGATTTGGTAACAGGCAGGTCTTTATCATTGGCTTTATTCTGATGGCAGCAGCTTTGTTCTGGCTCGTGCTGAACAAAGAGGTGTGGGGACTATACCTGTTCGCTGCTGTCTTTGGCTTTGCTTTTGGTGGGTGTGCTACATCAGAGTCACCTTTGGTAGCAGGGCTGTTCGGGCTGAGTTCACATGGTCTGATTCTCGGCGTTATGAGCCTCCTTGGCTTCACGTTTGGAGCCGCAATGGGTCCATTTATCGCCGGGCATATATTTGATATGACCAGTAGTTATCAGCTGGCTTTCATGGTCTCTGGTGCCGTGAGCGTTGTCGGTCTCATATTGACGGTACTCTTATCACCGATTGAAAGGAGCTGAGCCGGCACAGATGGAACAGGTAAGCTTCTTTATTCAGAATGCCCCTCCGGAAGACTCTTTGATTACGCAAATCGCTAGTTTGTTGGCGGACGCTAGAAAGGTGCCAAACTGCCCACCTTGCTACGAAGACTGTAAATGGGATTGTGCTCGGGCAATAACATAGAACTTTTGCCGTTCGGCGTGCTTGCTTAATGTGGTGCGGTCACAGTACAACGTTTTCAGTTTTTGTAACTGGGCAGCAATCCAGGCTTTTGTTACCGAGCTGAACAATCTGAGTCAATGTGACACTGAGCGAAACATTCTAGCGATATAATAACTGTTTTGTGGCACGCCTGATTGGTATGGTGACCCTGGGATTCAGTAGTAGCGAAACGCCATTTTGTTAAAACACCTGGAAGGGTCGAGGCAACAAGATGTCCTTTTGCTACGTCAGGAGTAACAACACACGCTTCTGTTACTTATCTCCAGCGTCAACTCCAGAAGAACGCGTCAGGAACGAACCTTAAATTTGGCCACCTGTGGAGACGGTAGGAATTCCCACTCGCCCATGCAGCCAGAGTCTGCAGCAGCTACTTCCATATGCAGCATGGCAATACCACAATCCAAACGTTTCGATACATTAAACTCTGGCCCGCCAGTCCTTACGAAAACTGTGATGTTATCCTCTTGTACGTCAAACCCCCATGGTTGACGATTCACAGCGGAAGGAGCGAGCCTGGCAGCTTCAAGACATATCTTTACGCAGTCAGGCCACTTTTCCCTCGGCAAGCCTCTAGCCAACTTAGAGAGTGGCAGACGACTATGTGATCGACCGAAGCGCGTCATCAACTTCTCTTGCCATGACTCAAACTCCCGCGCGTAGCCCACCGGAGTTACGGCCAGTACCCGCTCGTTGTTGCTCACTTTCACGAGAGAGCCCGCGATCCCCGGTCTGAAAAAGCCGCCAACCCAACACGTATCTAGCCCTAGAGCTGTCGCCTCCAAGATGATTCCCTCCCCCGTGTAGCCGACTTCCTCCTGGACAAATGGATCATCCATGTTTCCAATAAAAGCAACGAACGCCGGGGCGTCTTTGATTTTGCCGTAGCTTCCAATAATGCCTTTGAAAACCGTCTCTGCTGATTCAGTTACAAGACGCGACCGAGCGTGGGGAAATGGAGCGAACTGGCTACAGATCTTGTCCAGAGCTGCCAGCGCCTCTGGTGCTATGGGCAGGTTTGAATCGAAATGTCTGCGCGACCTACGCTTTTCGATTGCCAGGTGCCATCTTGAGAAAGGGATGTCCATATGTTTCCAATATTAGAGATAGAATTTCCTCATCTCTCGGGATATCAATGGGTAGACAGGCGTAATGCATCAACCGAGGCCTACAATCTTTTATTAGTCACTACTCCTTCTTGACGAGTTGCTGAAGCTATCTTATTTATAGTCACGAGGCAACATCTGATATCACTGCGGGGCAGGTCACATGGTTATAGGTTCTAGGCCTTTTTTATGCTTTGGTCGCTTTTCGACGTACGGCAAGAAAAATCATCAAGCTTGCTACGGCTAGCAATACTATGCCCGATACAAGTACTCCCACACCAAATCCAACTATTGAGGGTATCTTAGCTTTGAAGATCATATCAAGATCAACACCTCTTGAACCATCATCATTCATCATCACTAGCGAATAACTGCCTGCTCTTGTTTCCCAGACCAGTGTTTCGCTTGCGGTTCCGCCCGCAGAAGCAGCCCATATGGATTCAGAAGCAGGAAGTGATGGCTGATCGTCTCCGGGATGATTGATATATGCTGTTCTGTCGAAATTTAGACGCCAACCGAAGCCAATATTATCAATTTCATCATATTCGACGTTGTCAAGATAATTCTCCAATTCCACCTCGTCAGCCACACCCATGAAGATTTGTTTCGAAGCGTCATTGTTCTCGCCTTCAAATTCAAAAATCGTAATTACTCCTATTGATCTCAAGACTGTTAATGCTGCTGCATCTAACTCGATAGGACCAGCAACAACGGCATGGGAGTCTCTCTCGATATGTAGAGTGTCTGAGGTTAAATATCCCTCACTATCAATATATCTGCTATTCACCCATAGCAGAGTCCCGCCAGCAGCTATTAAAGCCATGGATATCAATAGAATAATGATTCCAAAAACAAGAAGTAATATCTTTCCTGCGCTCATAATAGTACCTCCATATTCAGACAGTATTTTGGCATATTTTACTTAACAATTCGTAAATAAGTTATAAAACTGGATGACAAAACGTAACAGAATTATGACATTTTGGGGTTTGTAGCGGGGCTAACTGGCATGGTGTCTCTGGAATTCAGGAGTAACAAAACGCTACTCTTTGCAGCGCCAAAATCGGGATTGTGCTCGCGCAATAACATAGAACTTCTACCATTCAGGCTGCGTGCTTGATGTCGCGCAATGACAATACACTAGTCACAATAGTCAGAATTGTTAGGTCACTTTGCGTCAGAATGTCCAGCCGCGATCAGCTGCCTCACACAAACGTCCGTGATGTCGTTGCGCAAAGTGGGTTCTTATCTGATTCTACGCACCAGAAATTGGGCATCTGTATCTGAACAAAAGGAGAGACCTCAATCTAGAGGTCTCTCCTTCACTCGGAGCCCGGTACTTGTTCACCAGCCGTAGACTACCTCAACACCTCGTTCGCCACCCTAGCCTTGGGTATCCTTCCTCATCTCCCTTCTTCGCGCCACAATCATACGTCCTGACGTTAGATGACAAACACTCACAACAGGAGCTCACTCCTCATCAGCTTCTTCGCCCTCTTCACCTTCCTCCTCATCGCTTTCTTCAGCCTCGTCATCGTTGCTTTCTTCATCTCCGTCCTCGAAGCCTTCTTCACCCCCATCATCAACCTCGATTTCCAGAGCATCCATGCTGCCTTCCTCATATTCCACTTCTACCTGCATCCATAGCTCAAGGTCGGCAAAAACGCCTGTTCCCTCGTCCTCAAGTTCTATCTTGGTATCCTGGGTCACCCGGACTATGACATCTCCCTCTTCCTCCGTGGTAACGGTGACCATGTGCTTGTCCGGGTTCATCGCTGTGATGATACCTTCAATCTCGCTATCGTCTCGATCGTCGCCTTCCTCGTCCTCATCGTCCTCAACTGTGATCTTCACAGCATTCAGGGTGGTTACATCGTACTTGGCCTCTACCTTCTGACCAACCTGAAGACTGGTGACATTAGCGGCACCTTTGTCTTCCGTTCGGATAATGGTCTCCAGGATTATCTCGAGGGTAATGTTCCCTCCCTCTTCCGTGTTAATGCTCACCCTATCTGTACCTAGACCGCTGATAATACCATCTACTTGAGAGAAACTACCTACGACCTCTTGCACATTACCATTCTTGTTTTGTTTGATAGTGACTGTGTCACCGGGTTCTATGCTCAGCCCACCTAAGGCCGCTATTATTGTCTCCGCTTTGACATCAGCGAAGTTGAAGGTCTGGATGCTACCGTCTTTCATCTCAACGGTGACAGACCCAGATAGCGTGTCGGCATTTAAGATTACTCCCTCGAGAG
>CAYFSE010000125.1:0-1973 GCA_964345725.1 uncultured Dehalococcoidales bacterium | reverse complement strand
GTATCAGACGCCCTTTGGCACCCTGGCTACCATTATCTGTTACGACAACACTTTCACCGAGACGACCAGAAAGCTGGTGAGTAAAGGGGCCCAGTTGGTGGCTCATCCCACCCACGATTGGCAGCCGATGGTCGTCGTTGATCCCTTGCACGACATCTTTCGCGCTGCCGAAAACCGCGTCAGCATCGTCAAGGCTGACTGGCGCTACGGGTCGGCCATCATTGACCCTTATGGGCGAGTGCTGGCCGCCAGCCCCACCGACAGGCGGACCAAAATGGTCCTGATGGCCAATGTGCCCGTGCCGTCCTCCAGCGGTACTTTGTACACCAAAACGGGCGATTGGTTCGGCGTCTTGTGCTTCCTGGGCATGGTAGCTTTTATCGGCTACGATTTCAGTAGTAAAAGTCAAGGTTTACCAGATATGTCTGGAATTACAGCATAAGCACCAGGCAACCAGTGTTAGGCTTACCATAGTCGGGCGGCGGCTCAAATGCAAAGCCACCCTGCGGATCAGGGTGGCTCGTTTGGACAATGTGAAGCGTCGTTTACCTATAGGAGCTATAGGCGGTAGCTCTGTGGGCGAGCATTGCTGCCTCAATACCCCTTTTCCAGTACAGCCCTCTTCAGGCCTGGGCAATTCTTGTCGCCAGCTCCGCCGTATCTGAGAAAGGACCATCATCCGCCGTCGCAATGCCAATTTCCAAACTCATCAGCGGTACCTGCTTCTTCTCACCCCTTTTGTCCTCCACCTCCATGTATCCCCTGTCATGCTCTCTGAAATGGTAGAGCTTGCCCATTTGTTCGGCAAACAGGGTAACACTTTGCTCTCTAATGGCCTCTACCTTATCCACAGAAGTAATTACGATAAAGTCATTTTGGAGCGTATGACCGAGGAAATCTCCTGTGGCCCCAGATTGGCTCATGGCGCCCTTGAGGGTGTCAGCCGTGAAGTAAAGGGCAGCGTCTCCGGCGGTGACCCCGTAATAGTCATAGAAATCTGCAAGGTGATCAATGCGAACGTTCAGCACAGCCCAATCTTTCTTCTCCTGAGGCAAGAGCAGCCTCAGTTGATCGGTTATCAGCTTTCCGCTAGGCAGTCCTGTAATTGGGTTTTGCATCACTGCTTCCAAAATGTCTCCAACATTCACAGGAAAGTTCAGTTTAGGGGCTAATTCCTTGGCTTTTCCCCACTTGCGCGCTGCGCTACCGAACCACTTGGCGTTTTTGTGCTCAATTGCCTCCGCGTAGTACAACGTTCCCTGAACTATCCGCTTAAATTCTTCTCTGTCCAATTCGTGTTTCTCCAGGAAAGCGGAAGCATGTTTGTCAAGAGCTTCAATGATATGTCTGTATTCCCCAGTCCTCCATACCTCGGCGCTAACAATCAACGCACAGGTCTCTGGGGAGGAGGCCTTCAGATTTTCTAGGAATTTAAATCCTTCCTTGTGCTCTTCCACTGTGCCCCGCTCTTTCGCCGGGGCGACACGGCGGTCGCGCAGATTGATGTCAATTGTCACCAAGTCGAAGGGTTGACCTCTTTTGACACTGTTCTGAAGTAGGCGCTGAGCCTTCTCCAGATTTGAAGCCACAGAGATGGCAGTACCTTTTACATCTAATTCGCTGGCTGCTTCCTCGCAAAGTCGGCCTATGATCTCCTGATAGTCATGGTCATCCTCTATGATCAAAATCCTGGCTTTCCTTTCCACGGAACTCTCTCCTTCCTTTTTGCTACCGGACACTATCCTGGTTTGAGTCTCGTTATAGCTATTCCCTGATGGCTTCCTTTCCTGCATCTGTCGAAAGACTTATTGTGAAAGTGGTGCCTTTACCCACTTTGCTTTCTACTTTTATCTCCCCATTCATCATTTCCAGGAAGTTCTTGGCCAAATACAGCCCAACCCCCAGGCTCCCTTTTGCCCTCTTTGTCGTGAATCTCGGAGCGAAAAGCTTTTCCATGTTTTCTTCATCAATGC
>CAYFSE010000124.1:0-5011 GCA_964345725.1 uncultured Dehalococcoidales bacterium | reverse complement strand
GCCTGTCTCATGCCACCACCCAGCATCTTACGAAACTTCCGCGCCCGCTCCACAAGGCCTTTGCTCCCACACAGCAGCGATCCCACGGGCGCACCCAGTCCCTTAGAAAGGCACAATCCTACCGAATCGACATTCTGTGCTAGCCCGCACGCCGGTGCGCCCAGGGCAACCGCCGCATTGAAGATACGAGCACCATCCAGATGTACTCTTAGCCCACGTCTGTGGGCCAGATTGCAGACTTCGTCTGTATAGTCCCTGGTCAGAACTGTCCCGCCGCACCGGTTATGTGTATTCTCAAGACAAATGAGCGTGGTCTCTGGGTAGTGCATACCCTTGCTTCGGATTGCTCGGTCAATGTCATCCAGACTGAGACAACCATGAGCGTCAGTAGGCACGGTGCGCAAGATTACACCGCCCAAGGTCGCAGCTGCGCCTACCTCATACCACAGGATGTGTGCCTCATCTCCCACGATGACTTCGTCGCCATGGTGGGTTTCAGTCAGCACGGCAATAAGATTACTCTGGGTGCCGGAGGTAGTGAATAGTGCCGCTTCCTTGCCCATCTTATCTGCCGCCAGCGCCTCAAGCCGATTGACTGTGGGGTCTTCACCATAGACGTCGTCACCTACCTCTGCCTCAAATATCGCCTTGCGCATCTCGGGCGTCGGATGGGTGATAGTGTCGCTGCGCAAATCAATTATTCTCATCTCTCGTTGTCTCATGTCCCCAGCAGATCAGTCGATGATATTCGACATCTGCATCAGGCTTTCGACGGCGCTTCTATCTGAGAACAGCCTAAACAAATGCTACCAGATCTGATGCCGACGTAGAGAATCTTGCTATTGAATTTACTCTATTTCAGTAGCACGGTCAAGGCATAGATCGCACCCTGACTCTGTGTCACATGTGATTCTGGGGAGTCTGTAATCGTTAAGGGATGGATTCAGTTTCACCTTTGGTAATCCGGCTCGCAAGACGACGGTGGTAGGGACATTATACTGGTCAGACCCGCTGCAAATATGGACATCTAAGAACTCGCCTTTCTATGTTTGTAGGAGTCCGTAAGCTTTTCGAATCAAGTACCTCGATCCTTTCTGCCTCTCCATGTCTTGCACCAAACAATTCCATCTCATCAAACCAAATCCCACCGCATTCCTTAGATTGTTCAAGCAGGATTGGCTGACCGCAATGACCTTCGGTTTTTACCTGATACATCTCGGTATTCTCATTCCACCATTTCATAGTCTCATCAGAAAGATACAACGGACTTGTCCCTGAATCTGAAGGGAAGTAATTTCTGATACGTTTTTGTTGGTAATCTGGATTCACGTGGTAGTGTCTAGTGCCAACTTGTCTTTTGCGGTGGTGAAAAGTTCGTTAGCAGAAATGTTAGCAAAAAGGGTGTCGTTGACAATCAGACAAATGGGTATATAATGAGGACAAGCATGCACAAACTATGTGGAGTAGCGAAGAGAGAGGCTGTGCTCATGGCAGCTGCAAGACGGACAGTGGTACATTTTTTGGGGGCAGGTCAGCAATTAAGAAGATCAAGCAGCAGGGTTACGCGCTCGACAGACGAGAATATGACCCCGGGATATGGTCAGTAGCCACACCTGTATGTGACCATAACCCGTTGGTGGCAGCTAGCCGGGCGCTTGCGGCGCCGTCTATTCGCACTAGCGCCATGAAATTGAGAAACCTCATATCTACAGCCCTAGATGTTGCTGCTGAAATGTTCCGAGACATGGGTTATGAAGTGCCTGTGACTCAAAGGAATTAAAGGGAGCCAGGTTCAGCATAACCGCTAGTAGAGAGGAACATGCGCATGATTATCGGTGTTCCTAGGGAAATAAAGGTCGAAGAATACAGAGTTGGTGCCCCACCAACGGCTGTGGACACACTTGTTCGAGCTGGACACCAGGTGTTGGTCGAAAGCAAAGCTGGCTTGGGAAGCGGCTTTGAAGACCAGGATTACACCAAGGTTGGGGCTACTGTTGTCAAAACGGCCGATGAGGTATGGAAACAAGCAGAAATGATTTATCACGTCAAGGAACCCATACCTAGTGAATTCAAGTATTTCAGGAAGGGCTTGATGCTGTTTACGTATCTCCATTTGGCTCCGGAGAGGGAGCTGACCCTAGCCCTGATAAAGAGCAGAGCAACCGCCATTGGCTTTGAGACGGTACAGTTACCTGATGACACCACTCCCCTGCTTGACCCAATGAGTGCCATTGCGGGTAGGGTGGGTGCTCTGGCAGGAGCTCATTACCTTGGCAGGAAACATAAGGGCAGCGGTCGGTTAATCGGAGGTGTACCTGGGGTGCCGCCAGCTACGGTCGTCATTCTGGGTGGTGGGGTTGTTGGCACCAACGCAGGTCAGATGGCTCTGGGTCTCGGGGCACGCGTCATAATGGTTACCAGAAACCTGCTCCGACTCAGATACCTTGAGGAAACTATGCACGGTCGATTTGAAACCCTGGCTTCAAACCAGCATAACATTGCCAGCGTTGTTAAAGAAGCTGATATCCTCATCGGCGCTGTTCTGGTAGCCGGGGCCAGAGCGCCAATCATGGTAACCAGGGAAATGGTCAGATCGATGAAACCTGGTTCAGTAATTGTTGATATTGCCATCGACCAAGGAGGCTGCATCGAAACCAGCCGACCCACGACCAATGCCGACCCAGTCTACGTTGAGGAAGGTGTGATCCATTACTGCGTTACGAATATGCCAGGCATGTACCCTCGTACCTCGACTATTGCCTTGTCCAACGCTACCGTACCTTATGCTCTGAAGTTGGCCAACCTAGGCCTCCGTAGCGCAGTGATGTCCGATGAGTGTCTGGCCAAGGGTGTGAATGTCTACGATGGGCATGTCACCAACGAAGGTGTTGCCAAGAACCTCGAGCTAGAATACACGCCGCTGTCAAGCCTGATGAAGGGCTAGGTATATCTTGGCTGGTATCCTTCCCTTGCCCTCGCCACACATCCTGAAGGCCTCCTCCACTACGTTGAAAACGTCCGCCATCTTTATGAGGTTCTCGATGGCACTTCTATCTATAAGAGCGCAGTCACAGGCTGACGAATTCCATGGCTGCTACACAGATTCTTTCCTTGAATCTACTCCACTTTAATGCCTAGGTCAAGACATCGTACTCGTTGATATGATTGGCGACACTTCCCACTCTTTTGTTCCTAGGTGCATCCACCTTTACGATATCTCCTGGCTCCCAAACCGAACAATCCTCAGGTTCTCATACCACATAGGAACGTCGTCTCTGACTCTGATAACCTGCCCTAGGCTATTGCCCCCAGTTCTCGCCCGACTTTGGCAAATTTCTGCAGAGCCAAAACCAGATCTTCCTTACTGTGGGCCGCTGAGATCTGGACTCTGATTCGAGCCTGGTCTCTGGGAACAACCGGATAACTGAAGGCAATTACATAGACCCCCTCTTCCAGAAGCCTCTCGGCCATCCGCGCAGCTTTCTTGGCATCATACATCATGATCGGGACTATCGGGTGACCGCCCGGCTTTATGTCAAAACCGAGCTTGGTGATCTCTTTCCTAAAGTAGGCGGTGTTTTCTTCAAGCCTCCTGCGCAATTCTGAGGCTCGACCAACCATGTCCAGCACTTTGATACCGGTAGCTACAATCGACGGCGACACGGTATTGGAGAAGAGATATGGTCGTGAGCGCTGTCTCAGAAGCTCAATTATCTCCTTCCGGCCACTCGTGAACCCTCCGGTAGCACCACCGAGAGCCTTGCCCAACGTGCTGGTAATAACGTCAACTCTGCCTTCCACTCCGCAGTACTCGGGGGTGCCTCGACCACCCGAGCCGAAGAACCCAGTGGCGTGAGAATCGTCAACCATGACCAAGGCGGTGTATCTCTCAGCAAGGTCGCAGATTTCCTTCAGTCTAGCCACATCGCCATCCATGCTGAAGACCCCGTCGGTAGCAATCATCCGAAAACGTCTATCCTGAGTCTCTTTCAGGTGCTTCTCTAGGTCTGCCATATCTGAATGCTTCACAATGCGATTCTCCGGAAACCCGATTGATCCCGAACCGAGTTTTCTCTTGTGAACCATTCCCCACAGCCGTACGCCATCAATTATGGTGGCATGGTTTAGCTGGTCACTTATCACTACGTCTTCAGGGCCAAGCAGAACCTCGAACAAACCCTCGTTGGCGGCGGCACAGGAAGAATAAAGGATCGTGTCCTCGGTCCTCAGAAACTCGGAGATCCTTCTTTCCAATTCCTTGTGGATGTCCTGGGTGCCACAGATAAAACGAACAGAGGACAGACCGTGACCTCTCTCGTCAAGGGCTTTCTTGGCCACAGCAATCAACTCCGGATCATCCGCCAGGCCCAGATAATTGTTAGCGCAGAGATTGAGAACTTCCCCTTCCTTCACCTTGATTCTTGGCCCCTGTGGCGAACAGATGACTCTCTCTTCCTTGTAGAGCCCGCTTTCTTTGATAGACTTAAGCTGGCTCTGGAGATACTGCTTCACTTCCTTCGAATACATGCTTGCCTCCGTCGCTAAGGAATCAAAATGACCTTTCCTGAAGCCTTCGGCCGGTGAGTCATTAAACCGAATCCTTTTTGAAATTCGTCCAGACGCACCTTGTGGGTGATAAGCGGAGAGAGATCCAGACTGCGTGATTCCAGCAACCGCTGCACTTCTTCCCATGTCCGCCAGATCAGACGCCCGGATATGGGAAGGATCTTCTTGCCACTCCTCACATACTGGCCATAGTTGTCTATTACGAGCGGTTCTCCGTGAATGCCGAAAACGGAGATCCTTCCACCAATCCTAGTCCACTTAAGCGCAAGCTTCACAGCTTCCGGACTACCAGCCATTTCCAGAACCACGTCGAATCCTTTGCCGGCGGTGATGTCAGAGATGATCTCCTCGGCTCCCTGGCCATCCTTCAGTGTCTGGTCAGCGCCCATTCTTCTTGCGATTTCCATCCTTTGGTCGTGCCGTCCGAGCATGATAACCGCGCGAG
>CAYFSE010000123.1:0-2369 GCA_964345725.1 uncultured Dehalococcoidales bacterium | reverse complement strand
CGATGGATTTGACAGCGGGTGGCCATCTAACCCACGGTCATATTTTAAGTATATCGGGCCACGTTTACCGTTTCACTCATTATGGAGTGAAACGAGAAACCGAGCTACTCGATTACGAGCAGGCGCGGCGACTGGCACGGGAGCACCGTCCTAAATTGATCGTAGCCGGGTCAAGCAGCTACCCACGCTTATTCGACTGGCAGGAACTGCGCTCAATTGCCGATGAAGTTTCTGCTTTCCTTTTGGCTGATGTGGCGCATACCAGTGGTTTGATAGCAGCCAAGGTCATACCCAGCCCTGTTCCCCATGCTGATTTTGTAACCTCTTCCTGCTACAAAACCTTACAAGGACCCAGGGGAGGGTTCATTCTATGTAAGAAGGAGTTTGGGCCAAAGATTGACAAAGCAGTTTTCCCTGGATATCAAAGCGCTGCAATCATGAATCTTATTGCCGCCAAGGCAGCCTGTTTTAAACGAGCAATGACGCCAGAATTCATTGCTATGCAACATCAAATTGTTAAAAATGCTCACGAGCTGGCTGAAGATTTAAAAATGGAGGGGTTCCGGCTAGTAACCAATGGCACAGATAACCATCGGATGCTGGTGGATTTACGAAACAAAGGACTTAAAGGGAATGAAGCTGAGGAAGCACTGGAGGAAATCGGCATTATTCTTAATAGGAACCTTATACCTTATGACGTTGAATCTCCACTGATAACAAGTGGTATTCGTATAGGTACGACCGTGGTCACCAACCGAGGCATGAAGGACAAAGAAATGAAGCTGATAGCCGGGATGATCAGTCGTGCCCTGCACAACTTGGGAAATGCCCGGGTTATTGCTCAGCTGAAGGAACAGGTAACGGATTTATGCCAACGCTTCCCAATCCCTGACTAAGACTGCCTGTGTCGAATAAAGACCGACACACCTGCATTCCAGTTGAAGCGTATTAGAAAGGAAAAACCATGATAGATCTAGGTGAAATACGACAGAGCATAATAGACGGGGACAGCAACAGGGCTGTGGAATTGACCAAATCAGCTATAGATTCGAAGGTACCGGCTCAAGATATTCTTGACAGAGGTCTTTTTGCTGCGATGGATACGGTGGGCAAACTCTTTGAGAAAGGTGAATACTTCTTCCCCGAGATGCTATTAGCGGGTATGGCTATGAAGGCAGCACTGCAACAGTTAAAACCGATATTTAGCAAAGGGGAAGCATCCTACTCAGGTAGATTTATCATAGGAACAGTTCAAGGCGACATTCATGACATTGGGAAGAACATAGTCATTATGATGCTTGAAGCAAATGGATGGTTGGTGACGGATCTCGGCATAGACGTGCCACCTGAGCGATTTTGTCAAGCAGTTAGAGATTCCAATTGTGACATCCTGGGTATGTCTGCGCTAGTTACGACGACAATGCCAAAGTTTAAAGAGACCACGGATGCCTTGAAAACTGCCGGGTTGAGGGACAGGGTTAAGATAATGGTTGGTGGTGCACCCGTTAATCAAGCCTATGCTGACCAAATCGGAGCTGATGCCTATGCCCATGATGCAGTCGAGGCGGTAGCAAAGGCTAAGAGCCTTCTAAATAAGTCATAGAGGGGAGCTTGGTGGAAAAATGACCGGTGTAGAACGCATATTGAGGACACTTGACCGTCAGGAACCAGATGTTGTTCCTACTATGGAAATATTCATCGACCCAAAGGTGCGGGATGCCATACTACCTGGCGCTTCCTACGAAGATTTCGTTGATTTCATGGACCTCGATGCTATTGTGATTACGGATGTGGCAAACGAAAGGTATGAGATCTTAGACAGGACAGAGAACATTATTCGTGACAAATGGGGTGTAATTAAGCGCAGTACCGGAGAGCTCGATTCCTTTCCCATAGAAGCCCCCATCAAGTCGGAAAAGGACCTTAAGAAATATGTCCCTCCAGACCCGGACCTGCCTTGGAGATATGATGAACTGAAATCAGCAATAAAGAGATTCAAGAATCATAGGGCTGTTGTCGCCTTTCTTATCGATGTATTCTACGTAGTGAATGAGATGCGGGGAATGGCCGACCATTTTATGGACGTAGTAAGGAACCCAGAACTTATAGAACAGCTCAACCAAATAGTGCTTGATTATAACTTAAAGTATATCAAGAATTGCATCGAGGTAGGTGCCGAGATTGTCTGGATCGGCGGTGACTATGCAACTAACTTCGGACCCATGTTATCGCCGAGGCTTATGGAAAGGTTCGCAATAAGTCCCTTAAAGGCGCAGATTGATATGTGCAAGAGACACGGAATACCTGTAATAAAGCATACGGATGGTAATATCAGTAGTATCCTCGACATGATGATCGGGGCTGGCCTA